>NZ_FNWC01000007.1:639644-959466 GCF_900104635.1 Coprococcus phoceensis | reverse complement strand
ATATTGGAAATATGAAGTCTTGGATTGTAAAGGGCCAGTTTCATTGCACTTCCAATAAGAAACAATATTCAGGAAAACCTTTTATTCCTATTGTGACAGAAACATTGGTACTTTTTCAAAAAGAAGAAATTTTTCTTGTACCATTTTCAATCAGAAAGGAAGGGACATTCCAGATACATGAACAGGATTCTATTGCACTGACGTGGTTTCATTTATTACGAATGACAATGGAACATCTAGATGGACATGCAACGCTAAAGCAGCTATATCAGGAATTAAGAGAGCACCCAAAAGCCAAGAAGAATAAAAACTATGAGGCGAGAATTCGGGCAACTTTATATGAACATGCCGATTGTTTTCTGCCTTTAGCAAGAGGAACTTTTCGGCTAAAGTACCGATAGGAAAGAGGTGTGCATGAAAGATGAAACAATGGCAGGATATTATCAGTTACTGATTGCAATCTTTTGCAACCTGAATGCAAGAGAGGCAAGATATCTTTATGACTATGGACCGGCTCACCCTATTTGCAGAAGAATGATGCACAGAAAATTAAAGCATCAGAAACAGGGGGATTGTTTTTCAGAAAAAGAAATTTTAGACAGGCTGGAACAGTTGGAAAAGAATGGATGTTTTTACAGAGAAAAGAAAGGTACATGAGGATATGTATCTTCATAAACTGGCGGATTTTCGATTATTTCAGAAGATGGGAGTTGGTAAATACTATGGAACAAATAGAGGAAAAGAGACCAGATTCTTTAAAAGAAGGAGAAGATGTTTGGCACAAGAAACTGTATGATTGGAAAAAGGTATATCAGTTTGGAGCAGAAGAACACCTAACCACAGACGGAGAAGTACTAAATCAAATCCGAAGGGAATTATTGCAGGTTTGCGAGAACTATTTTTCTGGTACAACTGCTTATGACGGGTATAAGAAGAAAATTCCGCATACTGTTAAAGAGGATTATATGGCAGGAGAAACGGAAATTCTTGGAACTGCGCAAAGACTGGTAAAGAAATATACGCAGAGCCAGAAATTCCGATATATACTTGTGAAGCGTCCTTGGCTTAGAAGAGCAGACCGGAGAAAACTTCAGGTGGATCTTTTAGTAGGAAGAATCCGGAAATTAGAGATTTGCGTAAAAAGGAAAGATATTCTTGGAATGCGTATCTTTTCAAAAGAAGATGAACTGGATAAAATGCTGACAGAAGTTTATCAAAAAATAAAAGAACTTCCCAGAACAAGTAACAGTGTAGAAGGCACCGGAAATAAGAAACGGTCCAGTTGGAAAAATCAGATGACATTAGAAGAATTTATTTGTTAATTGAAAGGAGGAAACAGGGTGACAGATCAAAAAATGATTGCAAGTATGGTAGGTGACTTTTATGGCGTATATCTTGGAAAATCCATGTTGGGAATTCAGGGACTTCTAAAGAAATACCATAACCATAAATTTATTATTACCTTGATTTCTAATTTGGAAACTACAGTAGAAATTGATATGCATAAGGCAATGCATGAAATTTATGATTTCTATAAGAAACATAGAGGAAAAGGACAAAGAGCGGACAGCGAATGGGAACAGATCATTGAAGAAGCAGGTAAGATAGGAAAGAAGTATGAAGGAAATACTTGGTGTAAGCAATTCCTGATTCAAATGATCAGTATTATTGAGGAAGAGGACAAGGAAATCAGAGAAAAAAGAGAGGAATTAAAAAGAGCAGCATAACGGGAAGGGGGTAACCCCTTCCTGATTTTATAGGAGGAAATAAGAATGCTTGAGACAATGATAGAAAATACGAAAGATTTGAATATGGTTGCAGACCGTTTAAGAGCAAGAGGTGAAATTTCACGTTTGCAGGAACTTTGCAAAGAAAGGCTGATACCAGAAAATGATATGCAGGATTTTTTGCAGGGAAAAAGACTTCGGCTGGCAGAAGTGCCGTTGGAAGAAAAGAAATTTTCTACTGCTTCTGAAAAGATTGCGGAAGAAATGTATCAGTTTGAAGGACCAGGGCTGGCAGTGGCTTTAGGGCAGTATCTCTTGGAACGCTGTGAAAATGAAATCCTTAGTGCACAGATACTGCTGCCTCATAAATCTTTGGAAAAAGGAATCAATTTCATTCTGCAAAGAGTATATGAAGAGTCAAAAGACTACTTGCAACAGAATCGAAATGGACAAAATGGTGCAGGAGTCGCAGTTAGTTCAGAAAAAGTGTACCATTGGTTGGAGGAATACTATGCATTAGATGATGCTGAGGAAGAACGGAAAAAGAAAGAGGAAGAACGGGAACGAAAAAGAAAAGCACAAGAAAAACCTGCTGTAAAAGATGTAAAGACTTCTATCAGAGAAAGCAAGCCAAAAGCAGACAGTCAACTCTCTCTTTTTGATATGCTGGAAAATGGAGAAAAAACGGAGGAAGAAAATGATTGCGTATAAAGCATTCCAGAAAGATTTGAGTTGTTTGGGATATCAATATCAGGAAACAGAATGGAATTATACGGAAAAAGCCGCCTGCAGAAAAACGGGCTTTCATTGTGCTGAAAATCCTTTGGACTGTCTGATTTACTATAGTAATCCGTCCTTGGCACAATATTGTGTGGTTGAGGTCGCAGGAGAACGTCAGGAAGAAGGAGATGACAGTAAAATCGCCTGCACACAGCTTCGGATTGTCAGAAGACTGACGTTATTGGAGCTTTTAGTAGAAGGGGTTGCCTATATGCTCCACTATCCGCAAAGAAGGTTGAGCAAAATTGTACAGATAGAAAAAGGTAGTCCCATGGGGGGATTCACAGTAGTACGTGGGAAACATCCCATCGGAAAAGGAAGTGACGATACAATCCTCCTTTTTATTAGGGAAGACTACACAGGAAATATCACTGATTTTTCAGTAATCATGATTGACGGAAAAGAATATATCCCAAATGTTTATTATGATTTTGATGGAAGAAAGGTAGAAGGATAGATGAGGAAAAAAGAATTATTGACAATCGGCTGCTTGCAGGCAACAAGGAAAATGCTAAAATTTGCGAAAAAAGAAGAAAAAAGATACCGGAAACAGAGGGTGCAAAAGAAAATGCAACAGTTTGACCGTGAAGTATATGTTAGGATTTGTAAAAAGGGAGAAATTTTAGCAGTTTCATTTTTTAGGGTAAAAGAAATGCTTAATAAACAGATACAGCCAGAACTCGTTGTATTCTTAAATAAAAAAGAGTGTACTTACCTTTCTTATATTCCAAGAGAAGCGAAATGGAGAACAGCCACGATTATGAATATTATTGGTTATTCTTATTGGAGCTTTTATCACTGTACCAAAAGGGATTGGGCATTATTCCGGAAATATTTTGACACAGAATGTAGCAGATGGACACCTTTGAAAGTTAATGCTATCAGAAGTATTATACAAGAGTTTCAAACGGATATTTTATGGGATAAGATAGAGGAAAAACGCAGACAAGAAACTGATGAATGGGATCAGGTAATGTCCCAGATTCCAGCCCTTCCAAAGGATTGGGAAAGGTGGTGCAGAAAGTCGGTCATTACACAACACTATATTTTCTATAAACCGGAAAGAAAAGGAGAAGGATACTGCAGCAGATGTAATACTAGGGTGCAGGGGATTTCACCAAAGCATAATCAATATGGTATCTGCCCGAAGTGTAGACAGCGAATACAATATAAATCCATGAAAATGCAAAAAAGGATTATTCCCAAAGCAGAGCATACTTATTTGCTACAGAAGTTCGGAGTTGATCAAATGGTAATCAGAAAGTTTGCTGTTTATGCAAATTTCCATCAGAATAATGGTTTCATTCCGGAAATAAGCTGGCTTGAAACCAGAAGGGTAATCGTGGAAGAAGATTTTTCTCAAACAGCATATTATTACGGAAAATATAAAGATGACTCCTATCGATGGAGAGAATCTTTGTATGCGTATTACCACTATGATTTTGAGGGAAATAAAGGCACGATATATCAGAGAACCTTATTTTCCCTAAATCAAGGTATTTTGAAGAAATCAGGGCTATACGAATTTCAAAAAAACATGAGGATGGTAGAGCCGGAAACATATTTGTTATACCGTTATAACTGCCCTGCCATCGAGAAAGTTGCAAAGGCGGGGTTGAAAAAAATTGTAGTTCAAAGCATTCAAAGAAAGAGCCAGCTTCCAAATTACAAAAAACTGGTAGAAATCTTGGGGATAAACAGTTGCCTACTAAAGCAGTTGGTGAAAGTGGATGGAGGAAGATCTAGCTTATCCTGGCTACAAAAAATGAAGGATACACAAAAATGGATTCCAGAAAATATACTTCAGTATTTTGAAACACATAATATTTCCACAACGGATGTTACCTTTATTGAAAAGCAAATGTCACCACAGCAGATTTATCATTATTTAAGAAGAATGGAAAAGGAAAGTGGACTATCTGCAGAAAAGGTTTTAACGATATGGAGAGATTATTTATCCATGGTAAAGAAATTAGGAAAAAATCTAGAGGATTCTATCATTTATAGACCGAGGGCGTTAGAAAGAAGGCATGATGAGGCAGTAAAATCTCTACAGGAAGTAGACACAAAGAAGAGAGCGGCAGAACTGCGAGAGAAATTTCCAAATTTGGAAAAGATTTGTAAGGAAATCACACCTATCTATCAATTCCTAAAAGATGAGAAATACGCAGTACTGGTTCCTCAGAAGATCGAAGATATCATAAAAGAAGGAGAAGCATTACACCATTGTGTAGGAACACAGGAATGGTATTTTGATCGGATCAGCAGAAAAGCCTCTTATATTGTTTTCTTACGCAGACAGGAAAATCTTGAGAAAGAATTTTATACCATGGAAATTGAACCAAATGGAAATGTTGTACAAAAAAGTAAGGAATATAACAGAACGGGAGAGGATTATGAAGAGGCAGAAATATTTTTAAAGAAATGGAAAAAGAACGTATTGAAAAAAATAGAAAAACAAGAAAAAGTTCCTGAAAAACCACAGGTTACGCTGTGGACTGCAGAACTTTCTGCTGCTTATAAGGATCATGTGGTGATAAAAGGTGGAAAACATCAGGGGCAGTATCTGACAGATGTGTTGGAAGCAGAACAGAGAACAGCCGCTTAGAAGAAAAGGAGAAACATGGAAAAAGAATATCAAATAGTAACAAAGAATATGCGGGATAAGGATTTCCAGAAATTAAAAAAGGGTCGAGGGAAAAACCAGTATGGCTGTTATGAGGAGAACCTGGAAGGAACATATACAGAGAGAGGGGTATACAGACTGTTTCGCAAATATGTTGATAAACAGGAATATCCGTCCTATCAGGGTTGGAAACAGGACATGCTGAAAATGGGGCTTTTACTAAAAAGTCCTAAAACAGAGCAGGCAGTAGAAAGAAAGGCTGAGCATATAGTGACAGAAACTTGTATTTCGGTAAAGACGATAGAAGATGCCTGTAAGCTTGTGAAACAAGCATATAAAGAACATTATTTGTGTTTGGGAGAACTTTTTCAAAACATAGAAATTCAAGGATTGAGCATTCAGGAAGTCGTGGAAGTATTTTCAGTTTTGTATCGTGAACTAGAAAATGACAGAGTCTGTCGTGTGAATGTGGAAGAAAACTTTTTCACATTTATACCATAGAAACTACTTAATGATCGTTGGGGTATGTCGGTGACATGCCCCTAAAAAGATATGATTAACGGCTAATTACGCAATAAAAAAGGCAATTTATACAAAGAACCTTGTAGTTTTACTGGGACATGATATGCTAAAAGAAAAAAGGGAGGGAAGACCAATGATAAAAATTGCAATAGTTTACCAGAAAGAAACTAAGCTTCTGGAGGATATCCGAAAGAAAATCCGAAAAGAAGCATATCAGTCAGATAACATATCTGCAATCTATGAATATTCTACGATAGAGGCTTTTCACAAAGCAAATGAACGAAGCCTTATGGACATTGTGTTTTTGGAAGATACGATAGATAATTGCGGATTGACAACCGCCAAATATATCAGAGAAACCGGACAAGAAACTTCTCTCTACTTTTTTGGAACATCCATAAACCGGGCTTTTTATGGCTATGAATATAAGGCGTCACATTATTTGACGGAAAAAGAACAGGTAGAAAGTTTAAATATCTATCAGCATTTTTTCGGAAAATATTTTTCAAAGAAAACGATTTTCTTGTTTGATCAGAACATGGATTCTGCATGGGCTATGTGTTTATCCGAAGTAGTGTATATTGATTTAAGAACCGGAGACATTTATACTGAAAGAGGCGAGAAAAAATCAGGTTATATACTGACAGAAAAAGCATTGGAAACAATACAAAAGAAGCCCACTTTTTTGAAGATTTCCGGAGAATATCTTATCAATCAGGATTTTATTATAGACGTGATTAAACCGATGATTTACCTATATCGGAATAAAAATATTCTATGTGTAGAAAAAGAACTGGATACACTTCAAGAGTTTCTTTGGAACATGGGACGAAAAGAAATATTATAAAAACTAAGAAAGCATCATACATGCAATATATAGAAAAAACAGATTGTAAAATACTATATATTGTGCTATTATGATGTTGAATATATTTTTACAAATGGAAAATTTGTAGTTAGTATTTCATTTTGGCAGAAGCCAAAAGTAGCATTTTGAGGAACATCCTAAGAAATATAAAGAGAGACATGAAAAATCGTATGGTTTTTTGTGTCTTTTTTTGTACGTAAAACGGAAAGGAGGAAAATTAAGTTTTTAGAAGCAAATATTACAGTTGTATGAAGGGAGAATTTATGAAGATTATTTGTAAAAAGACAGATTTAGCAAAAGCAGTTCAGACAGTATCAAAGGCAGTTCCGACAAAATCATCTACCTCTATTTTGGAGTGTATCCTGCTTCGAGCGGAAAAGGAAGAAATTACCCTCACCGGAAACAATTTGGAATTAGGAATTGAAACGGTGATGTCAGGAAATGTTGAAGAAGAGGGAAGCATTGCAATTCAGGCAAAAGTATTTGGCGAGATTGTACGAAAGCTTCCAGAGGGAGATGTCGTCATAGAGACTGGAGAAAAAGATCAAGCGACTGTGCGCTGTAAAAAAACGAAGTATAATCTTTCAGTAAAATCAGCATTAGAGTATACCTGTATACCAGATGTGGAATGGAAAAATCGTGTTATGATCTCAGAGTTTGAGTTAAAAGAAGCAATCAGACAAACGATTTTTTCAGTAGCAGATACTTCTTCTAAGAAGGCAATGACAGGAGAATTGTGGGAAATTAATGGAAAGGAGTTGAAAATTGTTGCATTGGACGGACACCGTATTTCACTCAGAAAAGTCAAACTGAAAAAGGAATACGAACCACAAAAGGTCATTGTTCCAGGAAAAAACCTTGCAGAAATGATTAAGATTATTGGCGGGGATCCAGAAAAGGAAGTTGCAGTTTATTTTACAGAGAACCATATTCAGTTTGAGATTGAAAATACAAGAGCAATCTCCCGGTTGATTGAGGGAGAATATTTAAAAGTGGAACAATTGTTATCAAAGGATTATGGAACAAAAATAAAAGTGCAGAAAAAAGAATTACAGGAATGTATTGACAGAGCAGGTTTATTGTTGAAGGACGATACGAAAAAGCCGATCATTCTAAATATTGAAGAAAACATTTTATCGTTAGAAGTAGCCTCAAACATGGGATCTATGAATGAAAGTATGTTCATTGTAAAAGAGGGAGAAAAATTACGAATTGGGTTTAATCCGAAATTTTTATTAGAGATGCTACGGGTGATTGATGATGAGGAAGTCTTTATGTATTTTACAAGTGCGAAAACCCCATGTACTGTAAGAGATGAAAAAGACAGTTATGTGTACCTAGTCCTTCCGGTCAACCTTAGTACCGCAGCATAAAGTGAGAAAAGAGGGTGAATAAAAGGGTATGGAAATTGTTCGAAACGGGCAGAAAATTCTGCTGACAGAATGGGAATTATTTCAGGCGTATGAAGAACAAAAATATTTGTACTTAAAGGAGAACGTCCTGGATAATATGGAAGACTATCTTCCCCAAAAGGTATATAGCAAATTGAAAGCAAATGAAGACTATAGGGAAAGATGTATCTCTTTATTCCAGAAATATTATGAGGACTATCGTATGGAATATGAATTGGCACTAAAAGAGGCGATACGCGATTCTGCAAAAGTGTTTCTTGATGCAGCAAAACGGAACTTGTAAAAGAAAGAAGGAAGGAATAGTAAAGGATGAAAAGAGAAAATTATATTATTACGGTAAAAAGCATCTATATACGTGATGCAGAGATATTCTGCCCAGAAGATATGACGGAACAGGAAATTTTGAGCTTAGACGATATAGATATTTTTCAGTCCTGCGAGTTTGAAAGATACTGGAAAAATGCAGAGGTTTCTGCTTACTTATGTCAGATGGCTTGTGCAGAAGAAGAATGTGAAAAAGAACTGCAGAAAATTGCAGAGCATTTTAAGATACCTGCCTGTTTTTTGGAAGCAATTCCTATGAAAAAAGGCTCTGGAGATGATGAATTTTATAATGATGGAGAGAAGGAAAATGAAGAAAGCATTACTTAAAAAGATACCGGTTGTAGAAGCCGGTATTAAGGATAAGCAATATATGGAACTTTGCAGACAAAACTATCTGCTGAAAGTACAAAAGGCTACGGTAGAGCATAAACGGACTTTAATTCTAAATCTTTATGATGCTGAAGACATCAAAAATGAGCAATACCTTCCGTTCTGTCGCATTTTCTTTTTCAGTGGAGACTTTATTACATATTTTATAAGAGAAAACCGTTGGTCTGTAAAACCGTTGGATATATTGGAAGCTAAAAAGGGAAACTTTATATCTCAGATTGCGATACGAACATGTAAGGAAAAAAAGAGTATTAAACAATTTTTTCATCGCGCAGATGATGCAGTAGACAGCATAGAGTTGATAGAAATAGAACAGTATAAAATAAAAGAAGAAAAGGCATTAGAAAGAAAAAAAAGAATGACAAAAGATATAGAGTATCTATTTCGCAGTGTGAAACCAGTGACTAGAAAATTTGAAAAATGGCTGGAACATGAGGTACTAAAAGAAAGTCAGTACATTTTCTATCAGTATTCTAGAAAAAAAATGATAGATTGCACATGTAGTCACTGTAAATCTGAGTATCAATTGGAGAAATCCATACCAAGGCATAACAAAGAATACATATGTCCTATTTGCAAACGGAAATCAATTTTTAAAGCAAACGGAAAGGCAGGATATTTTGTTGATCAAGCAGAAGCTGTTAAAATTGAAAAAGCATCAGATGGAATCATATTACGCCATTTTGAAGTAAGAAAATCTTATGCTGCACATGGTATGGGAAAATATACATTATCTCATCAAGAAGACTATCGGGCTGTATTTCACGAGAAATTTCGCTTTTATTACCCTGTGTATAGCTGTCTTGTTCATAAATATGTATGGAAAGAGAAATATATAGATCCTTATTTCTATTATAAATACCATATGAATTATACCATAAAGGTCTATCAGACGATAACTCAAATGCCCGGAATGGTGTATCCATATAATTTGAAAAATATTTTTAAAGGGACTCCATTTGAGTATTGCTCTTTAGATTATTTTGTTAAACATAATCGTTCTGTAGAATTCCCAGTTGTATATTATTTGAAGACATATTTAAAATTCCCATTGCTTGAACAATTGGTGAAGCAGAATATGTTTTATTTTGCTTTGGAATGTTTATATCACCTTCCAAGTGAGTGGAAAGAAACAAAAGAAACAAATATCAGGCATCTATTAGGAATAAATTCACGTTTTTGTTCTATTATGATCAAGTATAATATGGGAGCAAAGGAATTGGAAGTTTTGAAAAAAATGGAGAAACGAAACATCCATTTGTCTGAACAGGAGATTCTTGGGTATTGTAAAATCTTTGAGAGTAATAAAGATTTTTTGGAATTACATCAGTATGCATCTATTCGAAAAATTGTGAATTATTTGGGAAAACAGATTTCAAAAGATGTGAAAGGAAAGGCATATAAACTGTCCAGTGATGTATCTGGTATCAGTAGTGCTGAAATGAAATACTATCAGACATATATAAGAAGCTGGAAAGATTATATTGGATGGGCAGAAAAATTGGAATATGATCTGAAAAGCCGATACATTCTGTTTCCAAAAAATTTCAAAGATGTTCACGACAAGACTTTTCAGGAGTATCAAAAACTAGAAAATAAAATAGAAAGAAAAAAACAGGCAAAAGAAAGGCGAACAGTGAACAAACTTTTAAAGAAAGATATAAAATTACTGGATACACAAATTCAGGATAAAGACTATCTCTTAAAAGTTCCTGAGAATTATCAGGAAATCCAAAAAGAAGGAGAGACGTTAGGACATTGTGTAGGAAGCTATATCCCACATATTGCCAATCGGAAATGTGATGTGTATTTTATCCGGAAAAAAACAGATCCGGATACTCCTTTTTTTACTGTTGACTGGAGAGGAGGGAAGATTGTGCAATGTCAGGGGAAAGGGCGGATCCATTATCCGCAGGAAATGGTAGAATTTGTTTGCTATGCAGAAGAAAAATTAAGGTTTCTAAAGGGAGAAGAAGAGAAAAAGGCTGCGTAGGAACATGGGAATTTTAAGATAATAGCAACACAGGCAGAGGGATTAGAATATTCTTCTGCCTTTTCTTATAAAGAAAGGAGCAGAATTATGAATGATGTATTAAAAAAACTGCAACGTGTCAAAATCCAAAATAACACTAGACTTTCTATGGAAGATCAAAAATTTTGTGAGATACAGCAAAAATTATATGACAGTACCAGAAATCATTTTTTGAGTATGTTTGTAGATATGGAAACTCTGCATCAACAGGAACTGACCTTTTATGGGAGGATGCAGAAATATGCAGATAGGGTGTACCAACAGAACTTAATTAGCATGGATAAGAAGAAACAAACAGAAGTTATGGAAAAGGTACATAATCATTTTATTAAAACAATCATTTCTTTCTTTAATCGGAAATATGGTCTTGCTATACAGATACATTCGTATGAACGCTATATTTCCCTGCAAAATTCAGCAGAACCCGTATTATATAACCGGATTTCTTCTTTAACAGAAGAAGAGAAACAAATTTATCGGGAAGAAATGAAGAGGTGCCGTAAACAGAAAGAAAAAAATCTTTATGAAGTTTTATTTGCCAGAATTGATTATCCGCTTATTGTAGATGATATTTTTTCTTATCTTGGTGGTTTTAGTTTTCAAGAAAAGGTGGAACAGGAGATTAAAGAAAATGTGGAAGCAGGATTATCCTATGTAAAATATAATATACAAAGCAAAAAACTGACCATCAAAAATCTGGTCTACAGCAAAACAGATCTTTGGGGAGAATATGAAATTTGTCTGGATAATGAAAAATATAAGGCCGTTTTACGTGCATTGACATTTTTTGACTCTGGAAAAAAACAGTTTAACATTTATGATGGGTGGCTGGAAAGATTTGTAAGTTTTTCATACATCGGGAAAAAAGAAAAAGAAGGGATTTTTGATGAGCACCTCGCACTTGGTAAGAAAGTTGTCAAATTTAAGTATTTTAAAAATGGTAGATGGGATATCGTTTTTGACAGCGGCGTACATGCATTGTCTTTTGCAAAAGAGTACCTAGGCTATAAGGAGGTAATCTAATGGAAAAATACAAAAAAGATACGGAACTTCAAATACCAATAGAGCAAAGGCAAAAATTGAATGAAAAAATCTTGTATCTAGTGGAAAACCATGAAGCAGAACTATATGGGATCACACCAGAGGATATTTTTAATGTATACACGGGAAATGGTGGGCTACATGGACTGGACAGGAAGGACTTTCAAAATTTTCATGCTTATACAGAAGCGAAAAAAGAAATCGAGCAGGGACAATTTTTTACACCAGCGGAAGTATGTGAATTTCTTGTTTCCTGTGTCAAACCGGAAGCAGAGGATATTATTTATGATTTGACTTATGGAAAAGGAGATTTTTTTAATTATCTCCCTACAGAAAGTAATATCTATGGGACAGAACTTGATATGAAAGCAGTGAAGATTGCCCAGTACCTCTACCCAAAGGCAAATCTGCAATATGGCGATATCCGGCAGTATTCCCCTGTTTTAAGCGGAGATATTGTATTTGGAAATCCGCCTTTTCATTTGGAATGGGGAACAAAAGAAGCACCGGTATCTTCCCAAATGTATTATTGCAAAAAAGCATATCAGGTACTGAAAAACGGAGGCCTTTTGGTTTTGCTGGTTCCGGAAAGTTTCCTTTCAGATGATTTTTCAAATAAAGGGGATATTGAAGAAATCAATCAGATGTTTAATTTGATTGTACAATTTTCTTTGCCAGCAGATGTATTCAAAGAGTATGGTGTGACATCTTTTCGGACAAAAGCCATGATCTTACAGAAAAAGAGTCAATATGTAACAGAAAGACCTTACACCACAAAGAAGGAGGTTCTGAAACATCCCCAAGAAATTTATCAAACTTATGTGTTACCGGTTCTTCAGGAACGGAGAAAAAATGCTGCAAATATTTATTTTGAATGCCAGAATACAGACTTAGAGGGAAGGCAGAAACAGGCATTTCAAGAAAAAACAGTGAAACTGTTGTTTGATATCAAAAGAAATCGAAAGATTACTCATAAAGCGGGACAGGCAGAGGGAATTTTGCAAGAGTACCTGAAACAAACAAAACCAGAGGAACTATCCTGGCAGGAGTGGGAAAAAATCAAGATACAGCCGGAAGATGTTTTACGGAAATTAAAGGAAATTTTATCTTCTGCGAATAAGACTTACAGGAATGAAACTCGGATTGTAAAGACAAATTATAGATTTAAAGTAAAGGATTATCGCGAAAATGGAAGTGATGTAGAGTTAGGTTCTATCCATTCGTTTGTTTTAACAAAAGCGGAAGTTCCAGGATTTGAAAAATTTTTGAAAAAGAAACGACAGAACTTTGAACTACAGGAAATACCATTAAAAAAAATAAAACAGGATCAGAAAATTGCAGAATATCTGGAAAAGTGGCATGTAAAAAGCCAGATGACAGGAGAAGTCAAATATCTAAATCCTATACAGAAACAAGAAGTGAATAAACTGTTGCAGAAACGATATGCCGCCCTACAGTTTTCTATGGGAACCGGAAAAAGCCTTTGTACGCTGGTGATGGCACAGTACAGAATAAAATATAGCGCTGTTCGGAATGTGTTTATTGTTAGCACAGCTCTGGCAATCAATAATACATGGGAAGAAATACTGACAGACTATCAGATTGATTTTTACCGTATCCGAAAAAGAAAAGATATCAAAAGGGTGCAGAAAGGGCAGATTGTACTTTTGACAGTCAACTTACTGACAGACTTAAAAAGAGAGATGAAAAAACTGGTCCGTATCCGTTGTCAGAAGGTCATGTTGATTTTCGATGAAAGCGATACAATCAGCAATGGAAGTTCCAAGAGGACAAAAGCAATGCTTTCTGTCTTCCGAAAGTGCAGATATAAAGTGCTGGCGACTGGAACAATGACGCGAAACAATGTTGTAGAAGCTGCTCCACAATTAGAGCTGCTTTATAATAATTCGATTCATTATCTGGCAAAAAATGAGTGGATTTTCCGATTCAGGAATGGACAGATGGAAAAATATGCGAACCCTTTTTTTAATCAACCATTTCCTGCCTATAAAAAGGGCTATGAACTATTTTCTTTCTCTTATTTGCCAAAGAAGATTACGGTGTTTGGCCTTGAAAAGGCAAACCAAGACATTTATAATTCCTCATTTTTAGATGAATTATTAGAAAAAACCGTAATAACAAAAAATTTTGAGGAAGTAGTTGGTAGAAAAATTTATAAAATTTATCAAGGAACTTGCTCTTTTAATCAGACAGAAAAGGAAGTCTATCTGACTGCCATAAAAGAATTTGATAAAATCCGCAGGAAATACTTTATGGCTTGTAAAAACGCAAGAAAAGATGCTATGTTTCGGATTTTACAACAATTGATGTTGCTTCTGAAAATATGTGCAGATCCCTCTCTTGCATACGAATATAACAGTAATGAACCGCCTACAAAAGTTAAAAAAGCAATCCATCTTTTGCAGATGTGGGAAAAAGAAAGAGTTGCCATTGGAGTTCGCAAGATAGAAGTAGCGGAGTCCTATTACCACTATTTAAAACAGGCATTTCCGAAAAGACCAATTTTTATGATCACAGGAAAGAAAAATCCTTGTAAACAGCGGCAGCGGATTGTGGAAGAACTGAGAAAGACAGAGAATGGAATTTTGCTTTCTACACAGCAAAGCTTATCAGAGTCCATGAATATTGATGATGTGGATAAAATTATTTTGCCGGAACTTCACTATAACCATGCAGCTATGGAACAATATTATTTTCGGTTTATTCGTTATACATCTCAGAATTTTAAACAAGTGGTATTTTTGATTTACGAAAATTCTATTGAAGTGAATCTGCTAAAAATGATATTGGCAAAGGAGAAAATTAATTTGTTCATGAAAAATCAATTGATAGCGAGCGGAGAATTATATGAAAAATTCGGTATCAACCCTCAGATATTTTCTCTTTTAATGACAACTGGTGTAGATCAGGAAGGAAAACTTCAAATTCAATGGGGTGAGCAGAAAATCCGTTAGAATCGTTATTTTACTATTTGTAAACTCTTAAAAGCGGGAACAGAGAAAGGGTTATTTAACTATTTTTAGGTTTTAATAAATTCAATTCAGATTACAAATCTTACAGAAAGAATTCATGTCGTCTAAATGTATCTAAAATAAAATCCAATTATTTACAAGTAACTAAAATCAGAAAATTAAATTAAATGAGAAGCTTAGGAGGTGAGCATATAGGTACACATTCAGAAGAAAAACGTGTATACGAAGTAGAAGATATTCAGGAAATCTTAAATATTGGACGTACAAAAGCCTATGCTTTTATACAAGAGGTGTATGTAAAACAAAAACCATTCAAAGTTATAAAAATTGGAAATATTTATCGTATTCCAAAGTCTTCATTCGACCATTGGTTAGATGAAGGAAACTAAACCATGTTTACAAACATAGATGCAGGTATTGACACACACAAATCAATTATGTTACGGTGCTTTATGGCAAAAGAAAGCATATAAGCACCTACCAAATAGGAGGTACTTTATATGGAAAAATCAATGACTAATAAAGGAGCTGTATTTTATGAAAATGGCACATGGAGTTTTCTGACAAAGACAGTTAACTGTAATACCTATACAATAGAATATGAGAAAAAAACAGGATTTTGCTCTGTCGAAGAGGCAAAGCAGGCACAAGAGCAAGAAAATGAACGATATCAAAAACAGATGAAACGAATTAAAAGTTTAACAAATATGAGATATACGTTCTTTGAATATTTAGATTACTGGTGTCAAAAAATTTTTCTTCCTAATGCAGACAGTTCTATAAAAGTGGGGTATTCATGGACGATTTATAAAATCATTATTCCAAATACACCGAAGGATATTTTAATAGGCATGGTATCTTCCGATTATCTAAATGAAATTTTAGAGAATTGTAAAGACTATTGTAAAAGTGCAGGGCGAATGATAAACAAAGTATTTAATGTAGCCTTGAAAGATGCTCTTGATGATGGCTATCTTGAGACCAATCCGTTGCTAGATATGAAAAAGTATTATTGGGACGTTCCTGCAATGGTTGTATATTCTAAAAAGCAGATACGGACATTGCTTCAAGCGGCGTATGAATACCATTCTGTTTATTTAGAGATTTTACTGGCTTTGTTTGTAGGTTTACGCAAGGGTGAAATTTTAGGGTTAAAATATTCGGATTTTAATTCGGAAAATCAAACGGTTAAAGTAGAACGGCAGGTTACGAGAGACTATGAAATTGTTGTAAAAGGGAATTTATCTTATAAGGTATTATCTTCAAAGCAATCTGTAAAACCGCCAAAATCATTATGTAGTTATCGGACACTGCGTATCCATAACATTATTTTTCAAGAATTAGAAATTCGAAAAAAGGAAAATATGCAGTTGTTTGAAAAACTTGGAGAAGCTGAACCAAAATGGAGAGATTTTATCTGTATTGGACCAAAAGGAAATATAAAAGGAGAAACTACCTGTAACGCTGCTTTAGAGCGTATGTGTGAAAGAAACTCACTTCCCAAAATCGGTATGCATGATTTGCGTCATATATTTGCAACAATTTTAATTGAGCAAGGAATGCAGTTGGAAGAAATTTCTAAAATAATGGGGCATAAAAGCATTGCAACAACCTTTGAAATTTATTGTGGCATTATTGAAGCGAAAGGGAAAATTTCAGCATTGATTGATTCCTCATTTGATCCAATTAATGCCGCTTCCAAATCTGCTGCGGGAGAGTGTGCACATGAATAAAAAGCCAATTATAAAACCTGATGTTAAAGAAAGTTTTCAATATGGTGATATTGTTTCATGGAAATTTAGAGATACAATTACTCCTGTAAGAGGAAAATTTGCATACCGTTTTTCTCTGACGTTTTCCACTGAAATTGTAATTCCTATGCAAAAAGGTGGATATAGTACGAAAACAGAAGCGCTGAAAGCAAAGGAATTTGCGATTGCTGAGTTGCATTCAAAAAGGTTTATTCCTTTTGAATACACGCTAAAGGAATTTTTTGACTACTGGCTATATTATTACATGATTGATGAAAGAAAGATATCCTATCATACATTTTGTAGTTATCGCAATGTAATCTACAATTACTTTTTAAAAACATGGGATCCAAACAGCAAAATTACAGATATCGAGCGTAACGATATTAAAAAAGGGCTGGATTCTATTGAAAAAGTGAGTGTTTTGCGTTTATCCTATACTGTTTTGAAAGGTGCTTTTACATACGCAAAAAACCATCAGATGATACGAATAAATCCTGCTCTAACTGCAATTCGTATGAAAAAAAAGGCTGTGAAAAAAGCTTATAATCAAGCGTTAAGAGAAGGCACTATAAAACATCAAAAAAAGGAGTATCCCATTCTTTCCATTCCGCAAATTTCATTATTGCTGTTAAAATGTAAAGAAACCAGAACAGAAATGTATATACCATTACTTTTGACGTTAACAACCGGTCTTCGAATATCTGAAGTGATTGCAATCAAATTCTCGGATATTGATTGGTGGGAAGGGGAATTACATGTCAGACGACAGTTAGGGAGAACAACTTCAAATGATGGTGAGGCAGACAACCGATTATGTACACAAGAGGTGAAAACAAAATCTCATTCAGGAGAACGTGATATTCCTTTAGGCGATTTTGTTATAGATGAATTGATTGTGGCACGCCATAAGTATGAAACAGTGCAGAAATCCAATCCCCAATTTCAGGATCTGGACTTTGTATGTTTTAGAGAAAACGGTTTGCCCTATAACAGGGGTAGTTTGGGGAAATCTTTTAAAGAACTGTTGGCAGATTGCAATTTGCCCAAAATGCGATGGCATGATTTGAGGCATACATACGCAACTGTTTTAAAGAAAAATGATATTAGTTTGAAAGCGATATCTGTCTGTATGGGACATAATGGAACAGGGGTTACAAAGGATGTTTATATCAATCTTCCTGAAGAAATATATGACTGTGAGAAGGTGATTGGCAATTTTATAATAGATATTCTGCCTCAAACAGATTTTGTATTCGACATTCAGATATCTGAGAAAGATTTGCTTGAACTCCTTCCGCAAAAAGTATATAATACGGTGGGTTAACATGCTGTTTCAGAATGTTTTTTGCTGCTTCATATCAAATAATATCATATTCTCATATAAGGTGTTAAATGATAGAAAAAGCAGGACAAAATTTTTAAGAATTTAATTGCAAAATAAGTGATTTATAGTATTGAATTATGTTATGCAGTGCTATGTATTTTATGCAAGACCATGAAAATGGTGTATAATTATGCATAGTGCTGCACAGTAGAAAAAAAGTAAATTTGTTACGCAAGGGCAAAAATCAGGTGAAAAACAGCATTTTTCATACTGAAAAGCGTCCCTGAAAATCATAAAAAAACAGCTATTTTTCGTGAAAATCGAAAAAGAAAAGAAGATTACTTTTTTGTATATATTAAACAAAAACGAAAGGAGAAATATGAGAAAACTAGCTTTAAATGATGAAATATTACTAAAAATCGAGAAGCCGGCCCGGTATATCGGGAACGAAGTGAACTCGGTGATGAAAAACAAAAATGAGGTGGATATCCGTTTCGCCATGTGCTTTCCGGACGTCTATGAAATCGGTATGTCCCATCTTGGAATTCAGATATTATACGATATGTTCAACCACAGAGCGGATGTATGGTGTGAACGTGTCTATTCTCCATGGACGGATTTGGACGAGATTATGAGAAAACAGAATATCCCATTGTTTGCATTAGAGTCTCAGGATCCTATCAAAGAATTTGATTTTCTTGGGATTACAATTCAATATGAGATGTGTTACACGAACATTTTACAGGTGCTTGACTTAAGCCAGATTCCACTGTTTGCAAAAGATCGTGGAAATGATGATCCGATTGTCATTGGCGGTGGTCCGTGTACATACAATCCGGAGCCTTTAGCAGACTTTTTTGATATTTTCTATATCGGGGAAGGCGAGACCGTTTACAATGAACTGTTGGACGCTTATAAGGAGTGGAAAGCTTCCGGCGCACCTAGAAAAGAGTTTTTGGAGCGTGCAGCAGAGATTCCGGGACTTTATGTGCCGGCTTTTTATGATGTGACTTACAATGAAGATGGAACAATTGCATCTTTTGAGCCGAACAACGTACATGCAAAACGTACGATTGAAAAACAGATGGTGCTGGATATCACAAATACTTACTATCCGGAGAAACCGGTCGTGCCATTTATCAAAGTGACACAGGACCGTGTTGTACTGGAGATTCAAAGAGGTTGTATTCGCGGATGTCGTTTCTGTCAGGCGGGTATGCTTTATCGCCCGACGCGTGAACGAGATTTGGAGAGACTAAAAAAATATGCGTATCAGATGCTAAAAAGCACTGGACATGAGGAGATTTCTTTGAGTTCATTAAGCTCCAGTGATTATTCACAGCTCCAGGGAATTGTAAATTTTCTGATTGATGAATTTAAGGGAAAAGGGATTAACGTATCACTTCCATCGCTTCGTATCGATGCCTTTTCGCTGGATGTTATGAGTAAAGTACAGGATGTTCGAAAGAGCAGTCTGACATTTGCACCGGAAGCAGGATCTCAAAGATTACGCGATGTTATCAATAAAGGGCTCACCGAGGAGATTATCTTAGAAGGTGCCGGACAGGCATTTGAGGGCGGATGGACTCGTGTAAAATTATACTTTATGCTCGGACTGCCAACCGAGACGGAAGAAGATATGAAGGAAATTGCTCATCTCGCAGAAAAAGTAGCAAGACGCTATTACGAAATTCCGAAAGATCAAAGAAATGGAAAATGTCAGATTGTGGCAAGTACTTCATTCTTTATTCCGAAGCCATTCACTCCATTTCAGTGGGCAAAAATGTGCAACAAGGAAGATTACATTCAAAAAGCACATATCGTAAATAACGAGATGAAAGCACAACTCAATAAAAAAAGCTTGAAATATAACTGGCATGAAGCGGATGTCACAGTTCTGGAAGGAGTATTTGCCCGTGGAGACAGGCGTGTCGGCAAAGCACTTTTGGAGGCGTACCGACTTGGTTGTCTATATGATTCCTGGAGTGAACATTTCCGGAATGACCTTTGGCTTCAGGCATTTGAAAATACGGGAGTAGATATCGCTTTCTATAATTTGAGAGAGCGTGATCTGGATGAAATCCTGCCGTGGGATTTTATCAATATCGGAGTGACAAAGAAATTCCTGCAACGTGAATGGAAAAATGCATTGGAAGGAAAGGTTACACCAAACTGCCGGATGCAGTGTTCCGGATGTGGCGCGGCAATCTATGGAGGAGGTGTTTGTTTTGAAGGCAAGAATTAAATTTCGTAAATATGGGGTGATGAAATTCATCGGACATTTGGATATTATGCGTTTCTTTCAAAAAGTAATGCGCCGTGCGGATATTCCGATTGCGTTTACAGGTGGATACAGCCCACATATGATCATGTCCTTTGCCAATCCGCTCGGGGTTGGTTTGACAAGCGACGGAGAATATTTTGATATTGAACTTACAGAGCCGATTGACTTTGATGCGGCTGTTGAACGGATGAATGCAACGATGGTAGAAGGCATTGAGGTGGTCAATATGGTAGAGATTTCTGATGATAAAAAGCGTACAGGAATGTCCATTGTGGCGGCAGCAGATTATTTGTCCTTTGCAAAAAATCATGCTTTTCCGGATGACTGGAAGGAAAAAGCAGACATCTTTTTGGATCAACCGCAGATTATGATTGTGAAAAAGACGAAGAAGAGTGAAAAGGAAGTGGATATCAAACCGATGATCTATCAGTTTGAAGCGAGAGATGAAGAAATCTACATGCAGGTTGCCACAGGAAGTGTGGAAAATCTGAAACCGGAACTTGTTATGCAGGCATTTTCGCAATTTTTAGGATTGAATGCGGAAGAAATCACATTTGTACATCACCGTCTTGAAGTGTACGCAAATATCGGAACAGAGGATAACCGAGAACTAGTGAGTCTCGATCAGGTGTCATAATGGAGCGGAAATTAATCATTACAAGATGGAAAGAACAGGTCCTGACTTCGCTTCTGGAAAATGGAGAAATTGTAGAGTTCCATTGTTCTCCGAATGAGACGAAAGAACAGGCAGTGCTTGGAAATATTTATGTTGGAAAAGTAAAAAATATTGTTCCGAATATCGGTGCGGCTTTCGTGGAAGTTGCCAAAGGTGTAGAATGCTATTATGCCCTTGATGAGAATGAAACGCCGATCTTCACTCAGAAAATTGGGAAAAAACCACTTTGCATCGGTGATGAATTGCTTGTTCAAGTCTCAAAGGAGGCGGTCAAGACAAAAGTACCTACCGTCAGCGGGAAACTTAGTTTTACAGGGAAATATGCAGTTTTGACAACCGGAGATACCAGAATCGGAATTTCGTCAAAGCTTCCAAAAGAATCGAGAGAACATTTTCAGAAACTGGCAGCTTCTTATCAATCAGATGCATATGGCTTTATCATTCGTACAAATGCAAAAGATGTAGCGGAAGAAGTGCTGAAAGCTGAACTTGAACAATTAATTCAAGAGTATAAAGAACTCGTAAAAATTGCAGGGACGCGTGTATGCTATTCCTGTTTAAAAAAGGCGCCGAAGCAATATTTGAGCGAGCTGAAAAATATTTACCAGGACGGTTTGAAAGAAATTGTGATAGAAGATCCAATACTTTACGAAGAGACCATCGCTTATCTGAAAATGTATCAACCGGAAGATCTGGGAAAAGTACATCGTTATGAAGATACTCTGCTTCCTTTAGATAAGCTGCATAATATTGAACGGAAGCTGGAAGACGCACTAAAAGAACGCGTGTGGTTAAAGTCGGGAGCTTATCTTGTCATACAGCCGACGGAGGCATTGACTGTGATCGATGTAAACACCGGGAAATGTATCAGCAAGAAAAGAGATGAACGGACCTACTTAAAAATTAACATAGAAGCGGCGAAAGAAGTGGCAAAACAAATACGTCTTCGCAATCTTTCTGGAATCATTTTGGTGGACTTTATTAATCTTTCCGGAAAAGAGCTGATGGCTGAGCTGGTCGATGTATTTCAAAAGGAACTTCGGAAAGATCCGATTTCTACTACACTTGTGGATATCACGAAGCTGCAGCTTGTGGAAGTGACACGGAAAAAGGTAAGAAAACCGTTAAAAGAGGCGATAAGATGAAAAAGAGATTAAAAGATGTTTGGAAACCGATGTTGATTGTTGCTTTTTTATTTATTCTGGGCAGTTTCCTTCCAAATGGGAAACAGATTTTATTTTATATGGCAGCAGTCTGCCTGATACTGCTGATATGTTTTCTTGCGGCAATGTTTTTGCTCGACCGCTATCATAAGTCGAAAACTCCGTACATGTCAGACTATCTGAAGACCTGCGATGCGAAAAAATTTTTAGAGCAGTGTGAACAGTTGGAAAGAAAGAAAAAGGCAGATACAGACAGCTATTATGCTCTCGTGCAAGATCTAATCAGCGCATATCTTGTCAATGGAGATTTTGCTTCTGCGAGGAAATGGCTTGCTTACATGGAGAGCAAACAAAAGCTTGCAGGCAAATATAAAGAGAATGTAAAAAATCTGGGAGTTCTGTGTGCAGTGATGGAAAATGATTATCCAAGAGCAGCACGATTGATAGAAGATATGCGTGATATGGTTCGAAAAAAACCGAAAAATAAGCATCTCAGACAAAAACTTGCCAATGCTGTTCTTGTATTAGACGCAAGGACAGGCGAACAGAAAGTTGCAAAAGAATATTATGAGAAGCTTTTTACAAAAGGAACCAGAAATCTTTCTGAAAAAATATGGTGCAAATATCATTTACTTGCAGCTTATGAGCTTGAACAAAATGAGGACAAAATAAAAGAATGTCTGGTGTATTTGGATCAGCATGGAAATAACACTTATATGGCGAAGATTGCAAGAGAGAAACGTAAGAGCATGGATATTTAAGGAGGGGATAACCTTGTCTAAAAAGGAAACAAAAACAAATGCAATGCGGATTTTGGAAAGAATGAAAATTCCATATGAAATGCGGACTTATGAATGTGACGAATTTACAGACGGTATTCATGTCGCGGATCTTCTTGGAATTTCATATGAAACAATGTATAAAACACTTGTGACAGTTGGAAAAAGTAAAGCATATTATGTTTTTGTCATTCCGATTGCCGAAGAAATTGACTTTAAAAAGGCTGCAAAATCTGTTGGAGAGAAATCGCTTGAGATGCTGCCTTTAAAAGAACTCACTGCTGTGACAGGATATGTGCGAGGTGGATGCACCTCCATTGGGATGAAGAAAAAATTTAAGACAATCATTCAGGAGGACGCACAGAAGTTAGACAAAATCATTGTAAGCGGTGGGAAAATCGGCCTGCAACTCATACTGCTTCCGGAAGATTTAAAACGAGCTGCCGATGCAGAATATGCAGATATTATCCACAGATGATCTTAAAAAATGTAAAAGAATGTAAAAAAGCATTGTTTTTTGTAAAGATAGATTGTAATATACAAACAGCAGAATAATTATGCAAGATAAGACAGATGGAGGAGTGCGAAGATGAAAAAAGTAGTAAAATTTGGCGGAAGCTCACTTGCGAGTGCAGAGCAGTTTAAAAAAGTGGGAAATATTATCCGTGCAGAAGAAAGTAGAAGGTATGTCATTCCATCAGCGCCAGGAAAACGATTTTCAGACGATGTAAAAGTGACAGATATGTTATATAAATGTTACGGAGCAGCTGTGAAAGGGAAAAAATTCACAGATTTACTGAAAGATATTCAGGAGCGATACAATGAGATCATTGAAGGATTAGGGTTGACGCTTTCACTTGAAAAAGAGTTTGAGATAATCCGTGATAACTTTGCAAAAAAAGCAGGCAGAGATTACGCTGCTTCACGTGGAGAATATTTGAATGGGATTATCATGGCAAACTATCTTGGATATGAATTCATTGATGCGGCAGAAGTTATTTTCTTTGATGAAGAAGGAAAATTTGATGCAGATAAGACAGATGAAATCCTGTCAGAACGTTTAAATAAAGCCGAACGTGCAGTAATTCCAGGATTTTATGGTTCTTTACCGGACGGGACAATCAAAACATTCTCAAGGGGTGGTTCGGACGTGACCGGTTCGATTGTTGCGAAAGCGGCAAAAGTAGATCTTTACGAGAACTGGACAGATGTGTCCGGTTTTCTGATTGCAGATCCGAGAATTATCTCGAATCCGAAGTCTATCGAAGCAATTACATATAAAGAATTAAGAGAGTTATCTTATATGGGAGCTACCGTTCTTCATGAGGATGCTATTTTCCCTGTTCGAAAAGAAGGAATTCCAATCAACATCCGCAACACAAATGCACCGGAGGATAAAGGTACGTTGATTGTTGAAGCTACTTGCAGACATCCAAAATACACGATTACCGGAATTGCCGGAAAGCAAGGATTTGCTTCTATCACAATCGAGAAGGCAATGATGAACTCAGAAGTTGGATTTGGAAGAAAAGTGCTTCAGGTATTTGAAGATAATCATATTTCATTCGAGCACATGCCATCCGGCATTGATACGATGACAGTTTTTGTACATCAGTCGGAATTTGAAGAGACAGAACAGAAAGTACTTGCCGGAATTCATCATGCAGTACAGCCAGACTCCATCGAATTGGAATCAGATCTTGCATTGATTGCTGTTGTTGGTCGGGGAATGCGTGCTACAAGAGGTACAGCAGGCCGTATTTTCTCTGCACTTGCGCATGCAAATGTAAATGTAAAGATGATTGATCAGGGTTCCAGCGAATTGAATATTGTAATTGGTGTGCGCAATCATGATTTCGAAAATGCGATTAAAGCAATTTACGATATTTTTGTGACAGCAAAACTCTAGTTGGAAAGGTGAATGATATGAATATCATGTTTTTCTTAAAACCTAAAAGTGAGGTTGCCCATATCTATGATGACGATACGGTCAGACAAGTTCTGGAACGTATGGAATATCACAGATATTCGTGTATCCCAATGCTCAACAGACAGGGGAAATATGTTGGGAGCATTACGGAAGGCGATTTACTTTGGTGGCTCAAAGGAAATCACAATCTAAATTTAAAACTTGCAGAGATGGTTTCCATACAGGAAGTTGGAAGACGCCTTGACTACAAACCGGTTCGAGCAGAAGCAAAAATGGAAGACCTAATGGAAAAAGCAATGGAACAGAATTTTGTTCCTGTAGTTGATGATCAGGGAAATTTTTCCGGAATTATCACGCGAAAAGATATTATCGGTTATTTCTATGACAAATTAGTAGTTTCCGATAAAGAAAAATAAAATTTTCAAAACAATATTTTGAAGGATTAGGAGAAAAAATGACAAGTATTCTGATTTTAGCAGTTATATGTATACTTATAGGTTTGTATGCAATCATAAAGGGAGATATGCCTTTGATTCGGAAAAAGGATATTAGAGATGTAAAAATGTACGCCAGAATCAATGGCGCTGCCGGCATTGCATTAGGAATCTTTTTCATCAGTTACTATTTTTTACAGTTCAGTCCTGTAAAGTTGTTTATCGGTTTATTTGTAATCTATGGAATTACGGTACTAGCTGAACTTTTTACAAAATCTGTCTAAAATAGTATAAAAAATAGTTGACGCCTATAAAGTCACATGTTATAATACAACGGTATGCCGCACAATGAGGTTTGCAAGTTCTGCAATGCAGACACCGTAATTGGCGAGTAATGATAATAGGAGGTGCCATATGTACGCAATTATAGCAACAGGTGGTAAACAGTACAAAGTAGCCGAAGGCGATATCATTAAAGTAGAAAAACTTGGTGTAGAAGCTGGAGAAACTTTTACATTTGACCAGGTACTTGCAGTTAGCGATTCTGAATTAAAAGTTGGAAATCCAACAGTAGAAGGTGCTACAGTTACAGCTTCTGTAATTGGAGACGGAAAAGCAAAAAAAGTAATCGTTTACAAGTATAAAAGAAAAACTGGATACCATAAGAAAAACGGTCACAGACAGCAGTACACAGCTGTTAAGATTGAAAAAATCAATGCTTAATCTGGTGTCGGAATGATTAGGGTAACCATTTATAAAAACGAAAAACATGAATGTGTTGGTTTTAAGGCGTTGGGTCATGCAGGTTACAGTGAGAATGGTCAGGATGTTGTCTGTGCAGCTGTTTCTGTGCTGACAATCAATACTGTGAATGCAATTGAGATTTTTACTCAGAATGAAGCCTCACTTGTATCTGATGATGAGCAGGGCTTAATCGATTATAGAATATCGGGAAGACCTACTAAAGAGACGACGCTGTTGTTGAAAGCTATGATTCTTGGTTTAGAGGAGATGGCTGATGACGAGAATTACGAGAAATATATCGATTTAACATTTGAGGAGGTGTAAGACCATGATGAAATTAAACCTTCAATTTTTCGCTCATAAAAAAGGAGTTGGTTCTACAAAGAACGGTAGAGACTCTGAATCTAAGAGATTAGGTGCGAAAAGAGCTGACGGACAATTTGTAAAAGCTGGAAATATCCTTTACAGACAACGTGGAACTAAGATTCACCCAGGTACTAACGTAGGACGTGGTGGAGACGATACTTTATTCGCTTTAGTTGACGGTGTTGTAAGATTCGAAAGAAAAGGAAGAGATAAGAAACAAGTTTCTATCTATCCAGTAGCTGAATAAGAATTTTACGAATTATAAAAGATTAGGCTTCAAATCTTATTGGTTTGAAGCCTTGTTTTTTTCCATCGGTTTATATTATAATAAAAACAATGTATAGAAAAGTAGGTGAGAAAGATGTTTGCAGACAGAGCAAAAATATATATCCGCTCAGGAAAAGGCGGAGATGGTCATGTCAGTTTTCGACGTGAACTATATGTACCAAACGGCGGTCCGGATGGTGGTGACGGAGGACGCGGCGGAGATGTTATCTTTGAAGTGGATGAAGGATTGAATACCCTTGCTGATTACCGACATAAAAGGAAATTTGCGGCAAAGGACGGCGAGCAGGGCGGAAAAAGACGCTGCCACGGGAAAGATGCAGAAGATATCATTTTGAAAGTTCCTGAAGGAACTGTGGTGAAAGAAGCGGAATCCGGGAAAGTTATCGCAGATATGTCAGGTGAGAACCGCAGACAGGTCATCTTAAAGGGTGGAAAAGGAGGTCTTGGTAACCAACATTTTGCAACTTCTACCATGCAGATTCCAAAGTATGCGCAGCCAGGACAGCCAGCTCAGGAATTGAACGTACAATTAGAGTTGAAAGTGATTGCAGATGTTGGGCTTGTCGGATTTCCGAATGTTGGGAAATCAACCTTTTTATCCCGTGTTACAAATGCAAATCCAAAGATTGCCAATTACCATTTTACAACATTAAATCCAAATCTCGGAGTTGTAGATTTAGGAGATGGGGAAAGTTTTGTTATAGCTGATATTCCCGGACTGATTGAAGGGGCTTCAGAAGGTGTTGGACTTGGACACGAATTTTTACGCCATATCGAGCGTACAAAGATGATGATTCACGTAGTGGATGCTGCATCGTCAGAGGGACGTGATCCGGTTGATGACATTTATAAGATTAATGAAGAATTAGAAGCATATAATCCTGAGATTGCAAAACGGCCTCAAGTCATTGCAGCAAATAAGACAGATTTGATATACTCAGAGGACGAAGATCCAGTTGAGCGTATCCGGGCAGAATTTGAACCAAAGGGAGTAAAGGTATTCGCAATTTCCGGGGTATCCGGCGCAGGAATCAAAGAGCTTTTGTATTATGTAAATGATCAGTTGAAACAATTAGAACAGGCTCCGATTACTTTCGAACAGGAATACTTCCCAGAAGAGGAACTCATTCATATTGATCTGCCATATACGGTTGAAAAAGAAGATGGCATGTATGTAGTGGAAGGGCCTAAGATTGAAAAGATGCTTGGATACACAAATTTAGACTCAGAAAAAGGATTTGCATTCTTCCAAAAATTCCTAAAAGATACAGGAATACTAGATGAATTGGAAGCTGCAGGAATTGAAGAAGGCGATACAGTGCGCATGTACGGGTTGCAATTCGATTATTATAAATAAGAGAGGAGGAAAATTATGACATCAAAACAGAGAGCGTATTTGAAAAGTCTTGCAATGGTTATGGATCCGATTTTTCAGGTTGGAAAATCAAGCATGACGCCAGAACTTACCAATGCAATTGCAGAAGCGTTGACAGCCAGAGAATTAATTAAAATCAATGTACTTCAAAACTGTGCCGATGATCCGAAAGAAATTGCACAGATCTTGGCAGAACGTACCCGCTCCCAGGTTGTTCAGGTAATAGGCAAAAAGATTGTGTTATACAAAGAAGGAAAAGATGATAAGAAGAAAATCGTACTTCCTTAGTGAATCATGAAAGAGGAAATAATATGAAGATTGGAATTATGGGGGGGACATTCGACCCCATTCATAATGGACACTTGATGCTTGGAAATTATGCATATAAACTTTTTCGACTCGATCAGGTATGGTTCCTGCCAAACGGAAATCCACCGCATAAGTCGAGTGCTGCCATTGAGTCCATGACTGTGAATCGGGTAGAGATGGTGCAAAAAGCAATTCAGCCATATGCGTATTTTCGTCTGGAAAAATATGAAGTAGAAGGAAAAGAGATTTCCTATTCCTATCAGACGATGCAGTACTTTCAAGACCGATATCCGGAACATGAATTCTATTTTATTATTGGTGCAGATTCTTTATTTTCTATTGAAAAATGGGTACATCCGGAGAAATTGCTGAGAACCTGTATCCTTTTAGCGGCATATCGCAATGGCAAAGGAACACAGGAGATGCTAAGTCAGATTCATTATTTAGCAAGAAAATATGAATGTGATATCCGTCTTATGAATACTCCGGATTTGGAGGTTTCTTCCAGTGATATTCGAAAAAGAATCAAAGAAGGACTTCCAATCAGCGAATTTGTACCAGAGGCAGTTGAAAAGTATATTGCAGAAAAACATTTATTTGAGGAAGAACAAAATGAAGCAGTTGACAATACGTAAAATAAAGGAAGAAGTAAAGATGCATTTGGATCAGAATCGGTATGAGCATACGCTTGGTGTTATGTATACTGCAGGCGCACTTGCGATGCGGTATGGGGCTGATTTGGAAGATACTATGATCGCGGGGCTTTTACATGATTGTGCGAAATGTATTCCATCTGCTCAAAAAATAGAATTGTGTAAAAAATATAATTTAAACATTTCTGAGGCAGAGCAGAAAAACCCTGGACTTTTACATGCAAAATTAGGAGCATATTTGGCAAAAGAGATATATCAGATAGAGAATACAGAAATTCTTGATGCGATTTCCTGCCATACAACCGGTCGCCCACATATGACACTGCTGGACAAGATTATTTATATTGCGGATTATATTGAGCCAGGAAGATGCGAGGCGCCTGATTTGCAGGAGATTCGACGTTTGGCATTTACAGATATCGATGAGTGTCTTTATACGATTCTTCATGCCTCATTAGAGTATTTGAAGAGCAAAAGTGAAGTGATTGATCCACTGACAGAACAGACTTATCTGTACTACAATGAAAGGAGAATTTAAAGATGGAAGAGTCAAGAAAAATGGCAAAAATAGCCTGTGCAGCATTAGCTGATAAAAAAGGAGAAGATATCAAAGTCATTGATATCTCAAATGTATCAGTTTTGGCAGATTATTTTATTATCGCAAACGGAACCAATGACAGCCAAGTACATGCTATGGTAGATAGTGTAGAAGAAGAGCTTGAAAAAGCCGGATTCACATTAAAACAAAGAGAAGGCTATGGACTTGGAAGCTGGGTGTTATTGGACTTCGGCGAAGTGATTGTTCATGTCTTTGACAAAGAAAATCGTCTTTTCTATGATTTGGAAAGAATCTGGAGTGACGGAAAGATGATAAATATTGAGGAATTATAATTTATAAACGGCATCTGAGCAGATGCCGTTTGTTTTTTAATTAATATTGATTACAGTCACTTTTTCACGTGTCATAGATTCAATGCTGCGACGAACACCTTGTGTTCCCATACCAGAGCCCTTTGTTCCGATAAATGGGAAGTGGTCTGGACCGCGTTCTGTTCGACCGTTAATCTGTACAGAACCTGCTTGTATTTTTTCTGCAATTATGAATGCCTGATCAATATCCTGAGAAAAGATACTTGCCTGTAATCCATATTCCGATTGATTGCTCATCTCAATGGCTTCATCGACTGTTTTTACACGAATAATCGGCAATACTGGACCAAATGGTTCCTCCCAAGCTAAACGCATATTTGGTGTCACATGGTCAAGCAGCGTAGGATAGATTAAATTTCCTTCTCGCTGATTTCCAGTAATTAATGTTGCATTTTTCTCAAGTGCATCATCAATCAGACTCTGTACAAAATCAGCTGATTTCTGATCGATCAGTGGTACAATCATTTTATTTTCTTCTGGAGAACCAATTGTTACATTTTTTAATTCTTCAGATAATTTCTCAATTAATTCATCAGCGATCATCTCGTCAACGAAAACACGTTTAATAGCAGTGCAGCGTTGACCGGAGTAAGAAAATGCACCGGATACAATTTGTTTTGCTGCCAAATCTAAATTTGCATCTTTTACAACAATGGCAGGGTCTTTTCCTCCCAATTCCATGACAAGTGGAATCATGTTTGCCAATTTTGCGATACGTTTTCCTGTACCGCTTCCACCCGTGAAAGAAATCATGTCAATCCCTTGATGTTCGATCAGATAATTTCCTATCACAGAACCATGACCTGTCACCACATTTAGAACACCTTTTGGAAGACCAGCCCGATCTAGCGCTTCAATCATTTTGATTCCGCTGATCGCACCTTGTGTTGCCGGCTTGAAGACAACGGCATTTCCACTTATCAGAGCCGGAGCAATTTTTGCTGCTGATAGATTAACAGGGTAGTTAAACGGAGAAATAGCAAGCACAACACCTAGAGGAACACGGTGACTAATGGCAATTTTAGAACGATTTCCCCCAGGAAAATTTTCTCCGAGCATACTTTCACCATATAAATGAATTGCTTCTTCAATTGTAAAACGAATCAAATCAATTGTGCGCTCCACTTCTTTGACGGCATCCTGAAATCCTTTACCGACTTCTTGCATAATAGTCGTTGCAATATCTTCCTTTGATTTTTCAAGCTCTTCAATCCAATGATATAAATAGTTACCGCGATCTCTGATAGAAAGTTTCTCCCATTCCTTTTGTGCAATTTTTGCACTTTGGATAGCTTTATCTGCCTCGTCTTTTGAAATCGCCTGTACCGTACCGACAAGTTCATCTTTATAAGGTGACATGATTTTAATAACTTCTTTGCTTTTGCTTTCTTCCCACATACCATCAATATAAAATCTATAGTTTTTGTTCAAATTCAAATAAATCCCTTCTTTCATTTAATTTTATTCTTTTCTTTAACTATATTTTAATAATAGTAATCATTATTAGTCAAGAGGTAAATTTTAGAGTAAAAAAATGAGACAGAAACAACTTATGAAAAAAATATATATTATTTAGAAAATTGAGAAAGAATTTTTGACTGTTTACAATGAAAAACAAGATACAATCTAAAAATATATTATATTTTTATAATTTTTATGAGAATTATGAAAGAATTTTGGAAATATGATGAATAAAACTCAGGGAACAGAAGAGGAGAGAAATAAAAATTAAAAGAAACATGTGATAGCAGACTGACAGATGATTAATCTGCCAGTCTGCAAAAATATCTTATTGAAAGAAACGAAATACACCAATCACTTTTCCTAAAATCTCTACTTCTGATACAATAATAGGCTCCATTGTATCATTCTCAGGCTGCAGACGGTATATACCTTCTTCTTTATAAAAAGTCTTCACCGTTGCGCTGTCATCTACAAGCGCAACAACCATCTCTCCGTTAGAAGCGACAGAAGTAGATTCTACCAATACCATATCACCATCTAAAATACCAGCATTAATCATGCTTTCTCCTTTTACAGTCAGTAAGAATGTTTCATTATTCGGCATAAATTCTATCGGAATAGGAAAGTAGTTGGTAATGTTTTGTTCAGCAAGAATTGGTTCTCCTGCAGCTACTTGACCTACAATTGGCACGTTTACCATCTCTCGCCTTGTGAGATTAAATGTATCATCTATAATCTCAATTGCACGTGGCTTCGTAGGATCTCGTCTGATATATCCATTTTTTTCTAAAGTTTCAAGATGAGAGTGGACAGATGATGTCGATTTTAAATTTACGGCTTCACAAATCTCACGTACGGCAGGAGGGTAACCGATTCTTAATATTTCAGATTTTATGTATTCTAATATTTCTAATTGTTTTTTACTTATTTTTCCATATGCCATTTAGACGACCTCCTAGAATGAAGTTATTTTAATTAAAAATATTTTACCATAAATACACAAAAAAGGCAAACAAATGTTTAGAAAATATGTTCGTATTTTTCTTCAAATCTATTGACAAACATTTGTTCTTGTTTTATAATTCGATACAAGAACAGTTGTTCGAAAAATACGTTCGCATATAGTGGAAGAGAGGTATATGAGATAATGACAAAAGAGAAAAGATATTATGAGAAACAACGATTTGCACAACGGAGAATGTGGATGCTCTTGGCAACTATTTTATTTATAACCATTGGAAGTGCCGTATTTGGAAGTTCCTTTTCCGATGCACATGGGAATGCACAGGAAAGCCCAATTACTTATAAGTACTATAAAAGTATAGTAATTCAACCAGGAGACACTCTTTGGGATATCGCTCTTGAATATAAAACAGATGATTACGGAAGCACTCAGGAATATGTAGATGAGCTGAAAGAAATTAATTCCTTAGAATCTGATTCGATACAGGAAAGCCAATATTTAATGATTGCATATTACGACGAAGAGTTTCGATAAAAGATACCATGCCGATATAGCAGCGAGTCTTATTAGTGAAAATAGATGCTATATCGGTCTTTTATAATAGAAATATATCTATACGACAAATACTGATTTTTCCAAAAGACATAGACATTTACTGCCGTATAGTGTAAAATATACTTAAAATCCAGTATTTACGAAAGGAATCTTGTTTCATGGCTAAAGACATAAAAACATATTATGAACAATCTTATATTGACAATACACTTCGATTACGTGAAGTTTTACAGACATTACCATCATTTACAAAAGATTATTTTCGTGCTGTAGAACCGACTACATCGGCTAAGACAAGAATTTCTTATGCTTATGACATCCGTGTATTTTTTCATTTTTTAATTGAGAACAATCCAATTTATCACGATTATACGACAACCCAGTTTACCCTTCAGGACTTAGAACGTGTTGAACCAATCGATATCGAGGAATATTTAGAGTATTTAAAGGTATATAAAGCGGATGATAATCAGGTGATCACAAATGGAGAAAAAGGACTGGCACGAAAATTTTCTTCTCTCAGGAGCTTTTACCGGTATTTTTACCGTCATCAGATGATTGAAAAAAATCCGACTATTTTTGTGGATATGCCAAAGTTACATGATAAAGCAATTATACGTTTAGATATTGATGAGGTTGCTTTGCTGCTTGATTATGTAGAAAATTGTGGGAAAGAATTGACGGGTCAAAAAAAAGTTTATTATGAAAAAACAAAAACTCGCGATTTGGCTATTTTGACATTATTGCTTGGAACGGGGATTCGTGTTTCAGAATGTGTAGGTCTTGATATCAATGATATTGATTTTAAGAATAATGGCATTAAGGTGACTAGAAAAGGTGGAAGTGAGATGGTTATCTATTTCGGTGAGGAAGTACGTAATGCTTTGGAGAATTATCTTGAGACAACAAGAGCCAGCGCTACTCCCCTACCCGACCATGAAAATGCTCTTTTTTTATCGACCCAAAGAAAAAGAATGGGAGTTCAGGCAATTGAGAATATGGTGAAAAAATATGCTAGACAAGTGACTCCAAACAAAAAAATAACACCTCATAAGCTTCGGAGTACCTATGGAACGTCCTTATACAAGGAAACAGGCGATATTTACCTTGTAGCCGACGTGTTGGGGCATAAGGATGTAAATACGACAAAAAAACACTATGCGGCTATTGATGATATGCGGCGAAGACAGGCAGCCAGTGCTGTAAAATTAAGAGAAGAGCGAAATTAACTCTGCTCTTCTCTCCTGAATTTCCCAATGCTCAATGTCTATTTTTGCTTTTGGTTACATACAATCAGAATCCAATACAATTGTGAATGGACCATCATTAATCAGGCTTACTTTCATGTCCGCCCCAAAACTTCCTTTTTCAACAACTGGTACATTTTCTTTGCATTTGGAAATAATATATTCATAAAGTTCTTCCGCTAATGCAGGATCTCCAGATTCAATAAAGCTTGGACGATTTCCTCTTTTACAATTTGCATATAGTGTAAACTGTGAAATCAATAAAAGCTCTCCATTCACATCAGCAAGTGAAAGATTTGTTTTTCCGTTTTCGTCTTCAAAAATGCGAAGTCCGATCATTTTTTTAATCAGTTTGTCCGCAATTTCTTTTGTATCCTCCTGCCCGACTCCAATTAGGACCATAAATCCTTTTCCGATTTGTCCGATTATTTTATCATCTACTTTTACAGATGATTCTGTAACACGTTGTATCACAAATTTCATGTTCTTCCATCCTCCTAAATCTCATCTAAAACTATTCTACATGATTCTGATAGATTTGTGAAGTTGTTTATTTTCCTATTGTAAAAATAAGAAAAATATAATAGTATTAAGCAGGTAGAAACAGTAAAATAGAATGTAAGAAAGGATTTTATAGATGAAATTACAACAGTTATTGAGTTTTACGAGAAAAGCAGTGGATGAATACCAGATGATCCAGGAAGGAGATCATATTGCAGTTGGAATCTCTGGCGGAAAAGACAGCTTGACACTGCTCTATGCACTTCATGGATTAAAACGGTTCTATCCCAACAAATTTGAATTGAGTGCCATTACAGTTGATTTAGGATACGAAGAATTCGATTTAGATCCAGTACATGAATTATGTCAAGAACTCGGAGTGCCGTATAAGGTAGTGAAAACGGATATTGCTCACATTTTATTCGAAGAGAGAAAAGAAAGCAATCCTTGTTCTCTCTGTGCAAAGATGCGAAAAGGTGCATTGAATGATGCTGTAAAAGAAATGGGCTGCAATAAAGTTGCTTATGCGCATCACAAAGATGATATTATTGAAACAATGCTTCTCTCTCTGATTTTTGAAGGAAGATTTCATTCATTTTCGCCGAAAACATATTTGGATCGTATGGATTTGACAGTTATTCGTCCAATTATGTTTGTAGATGAAGCAGATGTTATTGGATTTAAGAATAAATACAATCTGCCGGTTGTAAAAAGTAAATGCCCAGTTGACGGCTACACCAAACGCCAGTATGCAAAAGAACTTGTTAGACAATTAAATACTGAGCACCCAGGGGCAAAAAACAGAATGTTCACTGCAATTTTGAACGGTGATATCGAAGGATGGCCAGAAAGAATCTTACATAAAAGATAATTTTACAAAACAGGGACATGAGAAAAATTCCCATGTCCCTACCGTTTATAATTTTGCATCTGTAATATTATTTCTAAGTGAAACATAATCTTTGATGGCTTTTGCAGTTCCTTCTACACCGAGCTTTCCGCTATTTAGACATAAATCATAACTCTTCGCTTCTGCCCATTCTTTATTCGTGTAATAATTGTAATAACTTGCTCTTTTTTTATCCGTTTTTAAGATCATATCTTTTGCTTTTGCATCAGTCAAGTTATAGAGTCTTGCAATTCTTCTGACACGAATGTCCAAATCAGCATAAATAAATACATTTACAACATTGTCATAGTTTTCCAAAGCATAGTCGGCACATCTTCCTACAAGAACACAAGGTCCTTCGTCAGCAATCTTCTTTATAGCATCAAATTGAGCCAAAAAGATCTTATGATTAATCGGCATATCTGAATAACTTCCAGAAGAATATCCAAGAGAGTAAGTATCCATCACTAATGAATAGAGAAAACTATTCGTAGGTTTTTCATCATGTGTCTCAAATAATTCTTCACAGATACCGCTTTCTTTTGCCGCTCTCTTTAACATCTCTTTGTCATATAATTTGATACCATAATCTTTAGCAATGACATTCCCGATCTCACGCCCAGCACTTCCAAATTGTCTTCCGATTGTAATAATTGTATTAAATTCACTCATATCTGTCACTCTCCTTTAAGTCTGAATACGAATTGTTTTAACATATAATTATTATACAACAATTTGTGAGAAAAGTATATATTTTTATATGAATTTTACAGTTTAAGACGTTTGTTTTAGTTTGTTTAGCAGAGAGATAAAATAATCCGGAAGTGGAGCATCCACCTCAATATACTCATGCGTACGTGGATGAACAATACCCAATGTTTTTGCATGTAATGTCTGTCCCTGTAATTTGAAAGGACATTTTGCCGGTCCATAGACAGCATCTCCTAACAGAGGATGGCGTATATGAGCCATATGTACTCGTATCTGGTGTGTTCTACCTGTCTCCAATCGACATTTTATGTATGTATAATTTTTAAATCGTTCGATTACTTTATAATGAGTGACTGCATGCTTGCCGTTTTTATAGTTGACACTCATTTTTTTTCGCTCAATCGGATGTCTTCCAATTGGAGCGTCAATTGTCCCTTCATCTTCTTTTATAACCCCATGTACGATTGCGTGATATATTCGTTGTATGGAGTGTTCCTTTAGCTGTTCTGCTAAATCCTGGTGGACAAAATCATTTTTACAGACAAGCAGTGATCCGGTTGTATCCATATCTATTCGATGTACAATTCCAGGTCGCATTATTCCATTGATTCCAGATAATTGATCTTTGCAGTGATACATCAGGGCATTTACAAGAGTGCCGGAATAATGTCCTGCCGATGGGTGTACCACCATTCCTTTTGGTTTGTTAACAATCAAAATATCTTCATCCTCATATAAAATATCAATTGGGATATTCTCTGGCACAATATCCGGCTCTTGAAGCTCTGGTTTATCCAGAGCCAATGTATCAAGTGCGTTAAGTTTGTAGTTTGCTTTGACTATTTTCCCGTTTGCAGTCACATGTCCATCTTTAATTAATTTTTGAATATAAGAACGAGAAAGATCTGGAAATTGTTCTGAAAGAAATTTATCTACTCGGTTTCCAGAAAATTCTTTTTCTACAGTAACGGTCTGTATCATAATTAACTCTCCTGTTCCTTGTTCTTTTTACGCGAGAATAGCTTAAACAGCATTTCAAGATCATCTTCTTTGTAATAGAATAAAATTAATACGATAAGAAGTCCAGCTGACAATGTTACATAAATATCTGCCACATTGAAAATTGGGAAATCGATCAATTCGAAATAAAAGAAATCAATTACATAATTCAAACGTATCCGGTCTATCATATTTCCAATTGCCCCGGATGCAATCAGAAGCAGACAGATTCGCAATGGAATAAAATGTCTCTCGTGCGGCATTTTTAAATAGAAAAAAAGTGCTACAATCAGAATTATAATACCGATAATAACAAAGAAAATTTTTTGGTTTTGGAGTATCCCAAAAGCCGCTCCACGATTTTCCAGATAGTGAAGCTGGAAAACATTTTCTATGATATCAATTGGAGCTTGATTTTTCAAATTTTCCACTGCAAGTAGTTTTGTGTATTGATCTAAAAAAATTGCAAAAATCATACTTAAAGTAGCTAATAAATAGCTGAGGTAATGAGTTGTTTTCTTTTTCATAAGATTCTCCCTTCCTGTTTCATTATATGTATAGATGTATCGTCACTAAATAACGTCCCCTTTTTGTCTGAGAAAGCATTTCTTTATATTGAAAACGTCCAAGTCCTCGAACAGAAATAATATCGTCTTGTTTAATTTGGTATCCATTGGATGTGATTAATTTTCCGTTTACAAATACTTTTCCATTTTCAATGTATGGTACCAGTTTTGTTCTGGAAGAAGAAAATGCAAGAGCTAAAAGACTGTCTAGCCGCAAAGACGACACGGTGCCTTTTTTTTCTTCTATTTGAGGAGTATAAGAAAACTTCTCAAAATTTTCCGGCTCTGCCATAACAGAAGTATGACGTATTCTTTTTAATTCATCTTGGATGAATTGTTCCAGAGACTGATGAACAAACAGAATTGCAGAATCTTCCTGTACAAGGATATCACCGATTTTGCTACGTTCAATACCAAGATTTAAAACAGCGCCTAAATAGTCTCTGTGAGAAAGTGCCTCAGAAAATTTTTTCTGCAACGGTCTGATTTTCAAAACAGAAATTGGATAAAAATACTCATAACAAAAAGCATCAGGTAGAAATGCAACCATCTGACGCTCTGAGAAATCATAACCGCCAAAAACTTTGTATGTTGTATATAATTCTGTCTTTGGCATTGTATGAAGAATATTTAATTCATTCAAATTTAAAAAATCAGAATATGTAACAATTCCGCGTTGATAGGATAGCCTTGAAAGCTCAATCAATCTCTTTTGTAACATAAGTTCTTCTTTTTGCATAATACTTGTCCTAATATCTTGTCTTAATAGATGGAACATCAAAAGATGTATTCAATAGATCCTGTAAATCACCGGAGATATCTACGTTAGCCGGTGTAATCAGAAAAATATAATTTGAAATCTTTTGCAGATTTCCATCAATAGCAAATGTCGCACCGGAAGTAAAATCTATCAAGCGCTGTGCCACTTCTAAATCTAATCCTTCCAAATTCAGGATAACAGTGCGTCCACTAAGCAGAGTCTCTGTAACTTCTCTGGAATCGTCAACATTTGTCGGCTTAATCACACAGACTTCCATTCCGGCTGTCTTTCTTGCAGGCTGACGCATAGGTGTTACTTTGCTGCTTGCTGGTTTTGCATGCTGGCTATGCTTCTCTTCTGGAACATTGTATTGTTCTTCATTTTCTTCCATCTGCTTTTCTTTCTTGAAAAAATTTCTTTTTGGCTTCTCTTCTATATCATCGTATTCTTCATCATCAAAGAACTCTTCATCGTAATCCTCGTCCTCATCACTCAACTTCAAAATATCTAAGAATTTGTCTAGTACGCCCATAATTATTTTAATCTCCTATCTTACTTCTATACTGTGGTATAATTTCGTTCACCAAAAATCCCGGTTCCCACACGAACCATAGTTGCACCCTCTTCAATAGCAACTTCATAATCATTGGTCATTCCCATCGAAAGAATACTCACATTAACATTATCAATGTTTTTGGCGTTGATGTCAACAGATAATTTGCGTAAACGTCTAAAAATAGGTCTGTTTTCTTCTGGATTTTTCACATATGGGGCAATTGTCATAAGACCTTTGATTTGAATATTTGGAAATAATGCAATTTTCTCAATCAAAGGAAGTACTTCCTCTACTTTTACTCCAAATTTACTCTCTTCTTCCGCCACATTTACTTCGATTAAAATGTTGGAAACCACGTCTTTTTTAGCTGCTTCCTGATTGATTGTCTCTGCCAATCGCAGAGAATCCACAGAATGAATCAATTCTGTTTTATCGACGATATATTTTACTTTGTTTCTTTGCAAATGACCAATCATATGCCATTTGATGTCTGATGGAAGCTGCTCATATTTTTCAGTCAGCTCCTGTACTTTATTTTCACCAAAACATCGTATTCCTTCGTTATAAATTTCTTGCAGCATAGAAATTGGTTTTGTCTTGCTCACGGCAATCAAAGTGACTTCACTTCGTTCTCTTTTTGCTCGTTTACAAGCATCTGCAATTTTTTCTTCTACTTGTTGTAAATTCTCTGATAACATGATTAAAAACTCCTTTTAAAAAACAATATCATTTTCTTTGATTCCGGTACTGTCTAATGCAATCCGATCATAATTGGAAAGCCCATAGCTGTTTCCCTCTTCGACAATGTAATATTCTTCACTTTCACTTAAGATATTAATCTGCTTAAACATTGCATATCCTTTGTTGATATTATAAACGCCTTTTAATGATTTTTTCTCTTTTAGCTGATAAGTTTCTGTAGACTCCGGTTTAATGATCACATCATTTTCTTGAAATACATTCGGATCTAAATATACCGTTTCGTTTTCTTCATAATAAATATTAACCGGTAAAAATTCGGTAATACTTTCCCCATTTTTATCTGTAGTCTGCCGGAGTACCCCCTGCTCAGAGCTATTGCCGCCCTGTGTAATATAAGATTTAGGAACTACGTAAAAATCTTTTTTTGTCTCAGCAGATTTTGGAATCTTAAGCCCGGATTGGTCTTCCAAAATCAATTCAATATCCAAATAACGTTCGTTTGCATATCGAATCATGGAGTTGTCAAATCCGAGATAAGCCAAAATATGTCCGTCAAGCTCTTTAATTTCTAAATTTCCCCATAATGTCTGATTATCTTTTGAAAAACGGACTTTTACCGATTTTTTTTCTTTTAGTACATCATAGGTTTCTTTTGAAATCTCTGTTACTAATGTCCATGATTCATCCGTAACCAGCTTATAAACAGGATCGCCGGCATTCACTTTCGTATTGTTGGCAAATTCTGTTTTTTGGTAATTACTCTTATCAAGAGGTTCCAAAGTTACCGTGTCTTTTGTCAACCCTTCCATCCCATCTACAGAATATACTACAATCCCATCCTCGGCAGTTGAATACAGATTCATGTCTGAAAGAGTTCCATTGCTCAAAGCGCTATTCAGTTGATCCATCTTACTTTGACTGGAAATACTCTGCAGAGAACTTTCCATTTCATTCTTAAATAAATACATGTCTGAAAAAGAAGCATCTTTAAAGCTTTCACTAAATGTCTGTATTTTTAAAGACAAGGCATTTTTTTGTTCTTCACTTAATGTGACATTATCCTCAGAAGATCCATTGGAAAATGTTAGTTTTTCGTTGGACAGTGTATAAATATTAGTTCCTGCACGTACTTTACTATTATCCGTCGTATAATAATTGATATATCCGCTATTATCAGCATAGGTTACGTTTTCCGTACGAATAGCGATTCCAGTGTATGCATTATCCTTTAGAATTGAACCTTCCCGCACCTCATAGGGAGTAATGCGAGGGGCTGTCAGGTACAGAATAATAGTCACGATCAGATACAAAAAAATGATTCCAAAAATAATCAATCCGATATTTATATATTTCTTTTTTCGATAAGTTCTGATATTTGATGTATATGATGACAAAACCAATCCTCCTAAGATAATTTTTTCATTGCACTACCATTAAGGTAACAGAAGCATTTTCCTTGATAAGACTCCTGCTCGTTCATTTTAGCAATCACTTCATCCTGCAGTTTCCACCAGCTGGTATTCCAATTAGAAAAAAGAGAGTCTTTTTCCGGAACACGACTGAATAAACGTTCTACAACAATTTCCGGTGATAAATGTTCTAAAAAAGCAATCAGTCTTTGGATATACTCTTCTTTGCTGCATATTTTGATTGTACCACTTTCATACTCATAGGACAACTTTGTATTTTTTGCAATATATAAAGAATGAATTTTTACAATATCTATTTTTAAAGCAGATAATATTTTTGCACTTTCAATTGCATCTCGCATCGAATCTCCCGGAAGATTCAAAATAATATGTGTGCAGATTGGAAAGGCATATGACTGTATCATAAGTACTGCATCAATATATTCGGCTAATCCATGACCGCGGTTAATAGTATCCAATGTATGGTAATTAACTGTCTGCAAACCTAGTTCAATGCTGATAGCAACTTGATATTTTTCACTTATAGATTTTAAGACATCTAAATATTCTTTTTGAATGCAGTCAGGTCGTGTGGAGATTGAAATTTCCACAATATCCAGACAGGCTGCAGCCTCGCAAATATATGCCTGAAAGACATCCAATTTCATAAATGTATTTGTATAATTCTGAAAGTATGCAATATATTTTTTTGCCTTATATTTTTTTTCAATAAGTATTTTGGTACGTTCAAGCTGTTCTGTCACAGAAACCTGAGAAGCTAGTGCTTCAAATCCAGTTCCTACTTCAGAACAAAAGCTGCACCCGTTGCCGTCTAAACGGTTAGGACAGGTGATTGGAAGATTGATAGGCAATTTATAAACTTTTTCGCCATATTTTTCTTTTAAGTAATCTGAATATTTATAATATAATCTTTGTTCTTTCATCTCTAAATAGTTCCTTTCCGTCTGTATATTTTTTTATCAAAAGTGAATACTACTGTATAGATGATAAATAAGGAGGAAATATACATGAAATGGTTTGATAACACAAGTCTGACACTTGTCATTATCGGTGCAGTCAACTGGCTTCTAATCGGTATTTTTCGATTTGATTTAGTTACATTTCTTTTTGGAAATTTAAGCTGGATTTCAAGAATCATCTATACTGTCATTGGTCTGTGTGGTCTGTATCTGATCAGTCTTTATGGCAGAATTGGCAATATGGGAGATTCTTAACTATATAAATAGGGCTCTCATTGTGAGAGCCCTGGTATGGTAGATAGTAATGAATCCATTGTAGTATAAAGTGCATTTTTCGATTCGGCTCCCATGACAACAGAAATATACGGACGCGACTGACTATCCTGTTCATATAAAACAAGACATGCTCCGGCCTCATCTGTAGTTCCGGTTTTCCCACCGACCACTGTCACATTCTCCGGTGCCGTTCGGGTTCCGTTCACAAATAAATTGGATTGTCTCCAAGTCACGCTTCTTACAGAACCGTCTGGTTCCTTGATGTCTGTAGTGTAACTTGGCGAAGATATAATATCAACGAATTTCTCATTCTGAATTCCCTGATTAAAAATTAAATACAAATCATATGCAGTTGTATAATGATCTTTATCATGATAGCCATGCGGATTCACAAAATGTGAATTTGTAGCCCCCAATGCATTTGCTTCCTGATTCATCAACTGTACAAACGCATCGACGCTGCCAGAAATATGTTCCGCAATTGCAACAGCACTGTCATTCCCAGATGGAAGCATTAGTCCATACAATAAATCTTCTAACGTAAGCTGTTCGCCCTCTCGAAGACCTGCTACAGAAGAATCAGATGGTACAGATACTGCATTTTTACTTACCGTAACCTCATCTGAAAGTGTGCCGTATTTCAATGCTAAATACAAAGTAAGAATCTTCGTTGTACTTGCCGGAAACAAACGGTCATGCATGTGTTCCGACAAAAATACTTTCTTCTGATCTACACCGAATAATGCAGCTGCATGCAAAGAAGAAGCTACTTCGAAGTCATTCAGCGAAACATTTTCATTGGAAACACATAATTGATTCGCAAACAATTCCCCTTCATACAAATATCGATCATAGTTTGTAGTTTCATATTCTGTTACAATTTTTTCTTTTTTTGAAATACACCCAGCTGACAATATCGCAATGATAAGAATGATGGACAGTAGGCGTCTTTTTTTATCTATACATCTCACGCCAGTCCAAATCTCCTCTGTCAAGTGCAAGTACAATCAATTCAGCTGTTGCCAAATTAGTCGCCATAGGAATATTGTGCATATCACACAAACGCACTACATCATTTACATTCGGTTCATGCGGTTTTGGCGCCAATGGATCTCTCAAGAAAATCAGCGCATCAATATCATTCTGGCCTACCTGACTTCCAAGTTGCTGCATTCCACCTAAAGGTCCTGCTAAATACTTGTGAATAGACAGGTTCGTCACCTCTTCAATCAATCGTCCTGTTGTGCCTGTTGCAAACAAATTGTGTTTACTTAGAATTCCTCTGTATGCGATACAAAAATTCTGCATTAAAGTTTTTTTAGAATCATGTGCAATTAATCCTATATTCATATTTCCCACTCCTTACTGGTATTTTTTCGGTTGTAATCCTACATTTAAAACAAATCCAATTCCCATATAAAAACATACAATAGATGTCAAACCTGCACTGACAAACGGAAGAGAGAGTCCGGTATTGGGCAATACTCCTGTAGCCACACCGATATTGATAAAACTTTGAATCGCTATCAGTGCGGCAACTCCCCCGCAAATAATCCGCCCCGCAAGGTTCTGGGCTCGGAGCCCTATTAAAATGCATTGTATTACAATTAATAATAACAAAATTATGACGATACAACAACCCACAAATCCTAATTCTTCACCAATAATTGCAAAAATAAAGTCTGTATCAGCCTCCAAAAGGAAATTTCCGTTCTTTACAGAGGTTGTCGTATTGTTATTTAGTCCCTTTCCTTTCAGCTGTCCGGAACCGATTGCCATAATAGAATTCTGTTGCTGATAAGCAGTATCATCCGCATATTTTTCCGGTTCCAGCCAGGCAAGAATACGTTTTTGCTGGTATTCTTTCAAAAATGGCTGGTTTGGCATAACAGCGATGCTGACAACAATGATTGCTGCCGGAATTGCAATTGCAAGTGCAGTGCCAATGAACTTGTAACTCAATCCACCGATGTACATCAAAATACAAAACAGCGCCGCAATACAAAGTGTATTTGAAAGGTTTGGCTGTTTATAAATTAAAAGCAGAGAAGGTGCAATCAGTAAAACAGACTTTACAATTGTAAGTGGTTCCTTCATACGCGCTTCATGATTCATCAAAAATTTTGCGAAAAACAAAATCATAAAAATTTTAGTAAAATCAGAAGGCTGCAATGTTGTAAAACCTAAATTGATCCACCTCTTTGCACCATTTAATTCCATTCCCAAAAAGTGTACATATAACAATAAAAGCAGATTAAAACCATAAATCAGCCAATATAGATTTAATAGCCATTCATAATCAATCATAGAGATTATCACCATAACAATAATTCCCATTATGATACCAATAATCTGTTTCATCTGCGATGATGGCTCGGCACTTCCGACAGCTAAAACGCCAATTATGGAAAGTGCAAGCACCGACAACACTAATAAAAATTTAAAATCTTTTATATGATAGGGTTTCGATAGTTTCACGATTCTTCTCCTGTAAGTTTAATAAATATTGTTGAACGTGTAAATTGAACGTCAAACGTCTCCGGAGTTACTTCCATGTATTTTGAAATTGTCTTATACAATTCCAATTGTACTTTTTCTAATGCATCGGGTGTACAGTTTACGCGGTCTGAAACAAGTAATACTTTCAGCCTGTCTTTTGCAATTAAAACAGAAGGTTTTCTTTTAATTGTTTCAAATACGGCCATCTTTGCAGCACCTCCTAATGTTTCTGAAAAATACGAGTCAGTTTGGTGAAGAAACCGGTATTGGAATCTAAATTCAGGAACGGAACTTCTTCACCTAAAAGCCGCTTACAAATATTAAAATATGCTTTTCCTGCCATGGAGTCAAGTCCGATAACAGGCTCTCCCTGATTTGTTCCAATCACAATCTGTTCGTCATCCGGAATTGCTCCCAAAAGATTGACTGCTAAAATCTCAGTAACATCCTCTACTGACATCATATCTCCTCTTTTTACCATATCCATTCGGATACGATTGATGATCAGGTCAATTTTTTTTATCTGATTTTTTTCCAGCAATCCGATAATGCGGTCTGCATCACGGATTGCTGATACTTCCGGAGTTGTTACAATGACTGCGTGATCTGCTCCTGCAATTGCATTTTGAAATCCTTGTTCAATTCCGGCAGGACAATCCAAAAGTATGTAATCATATTCTTCTTTTAATTCTTCCGTCAGTTTTTTCATCTGCTGTGGAGAGATTGCAGACTTATCTTTTGTCTGCGCTGATGGCAGAAGATAGAGATTGTCATATCGCTTGTCCCTGATCAACGCCTGTTTCATACGGCAATTTCCCTCAATGACATCTACCAGATTATATACGATACGATTTTCAAGTCCCATGACAACATCTAAGTTTCGAAGTCCTAAATCCGTATCAATCACCACAACTTTTTTGTCTAATTTTGCAAGCCCTGCTCCTAGATTGGCAGTCGTTGTTGTCTTTCCAACGCCACCCTTCCCTGATGTAACTACAATAACTTCACCCATTTTAAATTCCTCCTACATGCTTTTTTATATCTGCGGGTCTGTTTGACATTTTTCTTTTGTGCTTTAAAAAGGGTTCTGAACGTATTTTCCGGTTAATCTCCTCGTATCTCTGAACCAAGTGAAGAAGCAGTTCCGGTTACAAGATCGGCATCATCTGCCAGATTAAAATATTTTCTAACCATATCTCTTCCGATCTCAGCAGGATAACCAGAATTATATCCATATGCAATACGTGCACTGACTGCAATCTGCGGTTCATCAGCTGGTGCGTATCCCACAAACAATACGTGGTCCGCATGCGCTTTGCTATGCTGTGCAGTACCGGTCTTTCCTGCCATTTGGATTCCGCCATCCCGCACGCTTTTAAAGCGGCTGTCGCGTTCTACCATCTGTTCCATACCTTCTTCAATCAAATCAAAGCTACTACTGCTAATTTCACTTTCCTCAATCTGTTTATATAATGTAGGCTCAAACTCTTTGACAAGATTACCGTCAACATCTTCAATTTTACTCAAAAGTGTAAGATCATACACGGTACCTCGATTTGCAATAGCTGTCACATATTTTGCAAGCTGGCTTGTTGTAAAGAGGTTTGTACCCTGTCCGATTGCAGAACGGACAGCATCCTCATCACTGACACGAGGTTCAGATTCTGGAATTTCAAGACCGGAAGTCTCTCCAAGACCAAACATCTCCGCGTATTTCGCAAGTTTGTCAGTTCCGACATCCGAAGAGTAATTTCCTTCAGATGATAAACCAAGACGATATCCGACATCAAAGAAAAAGTTGTTACATGAATGTGCCAGCGCACCGGTTACGGTTAAGTTGCCGTGCCCTCCAGGATAAATCCAACATTTCGGACTAGGGGTAATATTTTTATATGGTCCATAACATCCAATCGTAGTACTTCCGGTAATAATACCTTCTGAAAGCCCCGCCGCTGAGGATACCATCTTATAGGTAGATCCAGGTGCGGTTGTCTCTTGAGTAGCTTTATTGTAAAACGGCTGTGAAAGATCTACATACAATTTATTGTAGTAGTCTGAATCCATTGTATTGGCAAGTCGATTGTTGTCATATCCCGGATAAGAGACAAGTGCAAGTGTTTTTCCTGTCGCAACTTCAGTCATAACAAATGATCCGGTGGACGGTTCAACACCTAACTGCCCTGGGGTAATTTCCAGACTTTCAATCTTGCTGCGAATGAAATCATACGCCGATATTGATCCTGATGCAAGTCTGTTATATTGATCCTGTTGTTCATCAAGCGGAAGTACATTTTGTTCATATAACAGCATACATACCTGACTTCCACGAAGCGTTCCATCTTTGATCATGTACTGGTAAATAAGTTTTTCAAAATTGCTGTCTGTTTTCAGATAGTCATTGATAAACGTTAATATTCCCTGGTACAGTTCTCCGGCATTTGAATATTTTTCGTCGGAAGATACGTAATCCTGAATGACAGAAGTATCAATCCAGTTCTTTGAAATGGCATAATTCAAGTACTCTTTCAAACTGATTGATTCATCTGTTTTCCAAGCTTTATAGGTCTCATCGTTCGTATCAATTTTATCTTTCATAATAATTTCCGTCTTGGAAGTAAGTAGATCCGCCTCAATATAATTCATATATGCCTGCATCTCTTTCGACAGATCTTCATATGGTTCTGCTGATGAAGATTGCAGCTCTGTTATAATCTCATTAATGGCAGTATCCAGTCTTTGACTGTATGCAGCATAGACCTCCTGCTCAGTCGCCTGTGCCTCACTCGTCGCAAAGTGATCAATATCTAAAATCTCATTTGCAAAAAATGCATTATAGATATCACCGACCGGAATAATAATATCGGAATTTCCCTCTGGATCTCTGGTATAATCAAGAGCCGTCGTCATTTTTTTCAAAATAATACCTGCAAGCTTTTCCTCTATTAAATTGTACGCCGTAATCTGCAGATTCTTATCGATAGAAAGATAAAGGTTATTGCCTGCCTTCGGCTCCTTATCTTTCTTGCTTTCAATAACTTTTCCCACACTGTCGACATATACCGTTTCTTTTCCTTTTTCACCTTGCAGATATTCATCCATTGTCTGCTCGATACCTGATTTTCCTACAATATCTGTCAGAGAATACGATTTCTGCTGTTCTTCGCTCAGATCGTCGTACTCTTCCTGAGAGATCTTTCCGGTGTATCCAAGAATGGATGAAAAATATTTACTGTCCGGATATTCTCTCAGAGATTCCTCTCCGATACTGATTCCTTGAAGATCAGATAGATTTTCCATGATAACCGCCACTGTCTGGTCACTGACATCAGAAGCAATGGTTGTTGGAATATACTTCTGGAAACTGTTTAAATGCATTCCATATCGGATTGTCACAAGCTGAAGGACACGGGATTTTCCATATTTTTCTTCGTATTTTTCCTGATCAATACCAAATCCCCAAGATTTTCCACGCTTATTCGCACAGAGAAAATCCATGACTTCCTGCGGCGTAGAATTTTTTTCATCTTCCGATAACTTATCAATTGTTGTATATCCATAAATATCGGCAAGAAAACGCAGTCTTCTGGTACCTTCCGAGTAAAGAAATTCATATTCATTATTAGAGTTTAGAATAATTCCAAAATCATTTACAATCGAATCTCCATTTTTTTCTACCATATCAATGACGCTATTGATTGTTTTATTAATAAGTTTATTTTTCTGTTTGGTATCTTCATAAGAACCATTATCTTCAATCTGTACGGAATAAGCGAGCTTGTTTGTAGCAAGCACCTCCCCGTTGCGGTCATATATAACTCCTCTAGTTCCTTGGATGGTTTTTGTCTTTTGAATCTTCAATTTGTAGTTGTTCAGGTAATCTTCCCCTTTTACAATCTGTAAATAGAATACACGCTGAATCAAAATTGCAGATAAAATACAAAAAACAACAATCAAAACAAATAATCTTGACTTTAATACTTCTAGAATAGAATCTTTTAGACGATTAAACAAATTTACTTGCACTCCTTTTTTCTTCTGCTTCTAATTTTTGGTTAATATGCAAAATAAGCTGGTATAAAATTAATGTTACTAAAATAGTATATATTAATTCCGGCATAATGATATGGTTCAAATAATATAGATAATTGAACCGACTTCGAATAATGAACATGAAAATACACACAATATGTCCATAAATAAAGTCACTTGCCGCAATCAAAATCAATGGAAGTTTAATATCCTCAGCGTAAAAAATCCGCTTGAAGAAACCATTTACATAGCCAATCAGCATAAAAACTAAAGCGTAAAATCCAATCAGCTCACTAAAGAATATATCGACAAGCAGACCGGAAAGAAAGCCGACAAACATACCTTCCTTTTTACCGCGCATGAATCCAAATGCTGATGTGATTACAATCAAAAGATTCGGTGTGATGGATGCAAATGCAATTTTTTGAAAAACGGTACACTCTAATAAAAAGCATACAACAATAATTAAAACAGTGATGACTCTTCTTTTCAAAACAGTACTCCTTTCTACTATTCTTCTTTCTCCAGCATCTCCTCTTTTGTAGTTGTAATGACAAGTACTTCCTGTAAATGTTGAAAGTCAACAGCAGGTGTAATATATCCCGATCTTGTAAGGTTGTTTGCATCCGTTGTGATTTCACTGACATACCCGATCAAAATTCCCTGCAGATATTTGCTGCTGATATGTGAAGTAACAACCTGTTCTCCTTCTTTTATTTCGGAACCATTATTTGCAAGCTGTTCAAAACGAATTTTCCCATCGTTCATCAGCGTTAAATCCCCTTTTACAATACATTTATCCGAAGTCGACAAAATCAGCGCGCTGACATTGCTGGAATCATCTATGATCGAGCGTACACGTGCCCAATTCGGTCCGACTTCTGTCACAATTCCCACAAGACCGGTTCCAGCCATGACATTCATATCCTTTTTGATACCATCTTTTTCTCCTTTATCAATGGTAAAAGAACTGAACCAGTTACCGGAATCATTCGCGGTGACATGTGCACCGACTTTTTTATAATCCGCATAACTTTGGTCAAGCGCATAAAGTTCCTGAAGGCGTTCTAATTCATAACGCTCTTGCTGCAGACGATTGTTCTCAATCGTTAATTCGTCCACAGTTTTCTGCAGTTTCTCATTTTTGCTTTTTACTTCTTTTAATGTTTCAAAATTTTGAGTTAGATCGCTCATCCACAATCCAATATTATTGATTCCTTTCTGCATCGGAACAATCGTGTAATTTGCCACTGTCCGAAGCGGCCCATTCACTTTATCTGTCACAAGTGACAGTCCCATCAAAATGATACAGATTAATGAAAGAATCAATAACCAATATTTACTTGCTAATGTCGTTTGATTTTTTGTTTTCATATTATCCCATCCACCTATAATTTTCATCTAACATTGAAAATGTCAATTTTCTCAATTCTTTTGATTGAATGATCTGTTTGAGACCTTCCACCACACAAACATCAGGATTCTTGACAGCTTGTGCTTTAATACCGGTTCTTCCTTCTATGTATTCGGCAAGTCCTTTCATATGAGCGAGCCCGCCTGTAACATAAATCCCGTTCATCTCAATTGATTTTCGGACTTCAGGCGGTGTTCGTTCCAATAGGAGGTCAATCTCTCGAATACAGGCAGCCAAAGGCTCTTTAACCGCCGCTCTTACAAGATTGACGGAAATCTCTTTCTGCTGTGGAACACCGGTAATCAAATCCCTGCCGGCAACCTCCATGGAAGTGTCCGTCTTTTCATCGAAGACATCAAAATGCTGCCGTAATTTTTCCGCAGTCAGTCGTCCGATCAAAAAATCTGTAGTATGACGTACAAGGCTGCTGATTGCATTGTCAAGCATAGCACCTCCGGTCTTTACTAATTTATTCAAGACCATACCGCCTGATGCGAGGACGGACAGCTCTGTTGTCTCACCACCGAAATTGGAAATAAATATTCCAGGAGAATTCTGAATATCCAGCCCAATCCCGATCGCATCTGCGACTGCCCGCTCTACAACATTGACTTCTTTTGCCTTTGCAGTAGAATGTACAACCAAATCAAAGAATGCCTTTTTTTCAACTTCCGTCACATCAGTCGGAACGGCTACTATATATTTTGAGCCACGTGCAAAATGGCGTTCCTTTTTCAGCAGATTGTTCAATAAGTACTGCATATCATAAAAGTGAGAAATCACGCCTTCTTTCATCGGAAAGACGACTTCTATATTGTCAGGCGCTTTTTCAAACATCTCATATGCCTCGTCACCCACAGAAAAAATCTCATCTTCATTTGCAATAGCAATTGTATTTTTTTCTCGCCATATGGCATTCTTTTTTTTATCATAAACTTTGATCTCATAAGTGCCAAGATCCAGTCCATATATATTTCCAAACATTGTATATCCTTTCGATTGTCATAAAAGCCTCTGTTCAGCAAAGCTGATATAACAATTATTGCCAATAATAATGTGATCTAATAATTCAATTCCAATCAGATTACCTGCATCTGTCACTCTTTTAGTCAGCAGTATATCATTTTTACTTGGTGTCGGATCACCGCTTGGGTGATTGTGCATCAGTATAATGGAAACTGCATTTTTCTCAAGAGCTTCTATAAATAATTCTCTTGGAGAGACTAAAGAAGCGTTAACTGTTCCTTTTGAAATATCAGTCTCACCAATGAGTTTTGATTTCGTATTCAGCATCAGAAGTTTCATGTGTTCCTGCTTCCGATGACGCAGATCTTCCATATAATAATCTGCGATTGTAGACGGAGACGTAAAAATCAGACTTTCTTTTACACTGGCCTTCGAAAGACGCTTTGCCAATTCCGAGAGGCATAAAATCTGAGTTGCTTTTACTGTTCCGATTCCTTTGATTGCCTTCAGCTTTTCCATTGTAAGCTGGTGCACTGCCAAAATATTGTCCTCTTCCTGCTCCGATGTGCGTAAAATATTACGCGCCATCTCCAAAGAGTTTGTACCTCTTGTCCCAGTTCTCAAAAGAACCGCGAGCAGCTCTGCGTTTGACAAGTTCTCGACTCCATAGCGGAGACACTTTTCATACGGCCGCTCATCTTCCAACATTTCTTTGATTGTGCATGTTTGATTCATTCTCTTGTACAGACTCTTTGACACGATAGCATTGCTATAAGAAGCGATAAATAATTGCAGATATAACAAGTCCAATAATGCTTGCGATTGTTATTTTGATATTTAATGCGAATGTAATAACCAATATACCGAGATTTAACACAATTGGGTTATCAAATCCAAAAGACTGCCCATAGTTCAACCAGGCAAATCCAGGCATATCTGCTGTAAGCGTTCCTATAAACCCGCCAAGAACAATCCCTGCCAACATTAAGAGAAATAACGCCCAGGAATTCTTCCCTCCTGCCCTCTTCATTTGTACTCCACCTCGTTTCTTACTCCACAAACTTTACTTATTTTACCACAATTTAAAATTGGTGTACATAGTTAACACATTAAATTTTTCTGAATAAATTGTGACGAATCAGTCGAAAAATGTAAATTCCTTTGCGATCATTTCAGCCACTTTTATTCCATCCATCGCTGCCGAAGTGATTCCGCCTGCATATCCTGCACCTTCTCCACACGGGTAAATCCGCAGATTTTCAAGGTGAAGTTCCTGATTTCTAGGAATTCGAACAGGAGAAGATGTACGGCTCTCCACGCCAGATAACACCGTGTCATCTTTTGCAAAACCATGTATTTGTCTGTCGAACACTTTTATTCCTTCTTCAATAGAATCACCAATTTCTTTTGGAAAAATTGCACGAACATTCGCAAACGTGTACGCTCCCTTTATCTGAGGTTCAATTTTTCCGAAATGCTCTGTAACTTTATTCTCACAAAAATCTCCAAAGCACTGTACCGGGACCGCTCCTTTTCCCACCTGATACGCCCGTTCTTCCAGCAATTGCTGAAATCTAACGCCAGCCAGTGGATGCTCCGAACCATAATCTTTAGGTGTTACTGTCACAATGATCGCACTATTTGCATTTTTCCCATCCCGCGCATGATAACTCATTCCATTTACGGCGAGCCGACCTTCCTCAGAGGAAGCATTGACGACATATCCTCCCGGACACATGCAGAACGAATAAACACCTCTTCCATTTTCCAAATTTGCTGCCACTTTATATGGAGCGGCAGGGAGATCGTAAGGTACATTTTCACCATACTGAGCACAATTTATCATTTCCTGGTCATGCTCAACTCTGACACCTACTGCGAATGATTTAGCGATCATCGGAATCTGTCTTTCATAGAGCATGGAAAAAGTGTCTCTGGCGCTGTGCCCGATTGCCAGTACAAGTATCTCTGCCGGGCAGCGGATACTTTCAGCATCAGTTGTCACCGTGATTGCCGTAAGCTTTCCGTCTTCCACATGAATATCCGTCATCTGACTGTGAAAATGTACTTCACCGCCCCAATCTAAAATCCGCTGTCTCATATTTTTTACAACTGTAATCAAAAGATCGGTTCCAATATGTGGTTTATGACTGTACAGGATGTCCTTTGGCGCACCGTTTTCCACAAAGATTTCCAGCACTTTCCGGTTCCTTCCAACTGGATCTTTGACAAGTGTATTTAGTTTTCCATCTGAAAATGTTCCTGCACCGCCCTCTCCGAACTGTACATTGGAGTTCGGATTTAGAATCTGTTCGTTCCAAAATCGTTCCACATCTTTTTTTCGTTCCTCTACAGAAGCGCCACGTTCATATACAACCGGACGATATCCATGCTCGGCAAGCAAATATGCGCAAAATAATCCTGCCGGTCCGCTTCCGATGACCACCGGTCGGTGTTCCATCTTCTTGGTACCGGAATTTGGAAAGTCATAAGGTGTCTCGTGGATGAGTGTCACCTGATTTCCTTTTTGACGTCTCATAATCTTTTGCTCATTTGAAACCTCCACATCCACGGTGTAGACATACATAATATTGGGTTTCTTTCGGGCATCAATGGACTGTTTGCGAATTTTTAAAGATAGTACCTCTTTTTCAGAAATACGAAGTATTTTTGTTGCCTTTTGAACCAACTCCTCTTTGCCCTTATCTGGAGTCAGTTTTATCTGATTGATTCGAATCATCTTTCCATTCCTTTCGCCGCGTGCTTCCCGGCAAGAAAACCAGTTGCCCACGCCCATTGTAAATTATATCCTCCGCAGATTCCGTCAATATCCATCAGTTCTCCTGTGATATATAAGTCTTTCACAAGAACAGACTCCATCGTAGCCGGATTTATCATATCTGTGCGTACTCCACCGGCACAAACCTGTGCCTGTTCAAAAGGATTTGTCTCCTCGATCTCCACCTGAAAATGCTTACACAGAGAAAACAATTTTTCCCATTTATCAGATCGGATTTCGGAAGCTTTTATATGCAATGGGATATACGCCTGCTTTAAAAACAACTCGCTTAGCTTACGATTAAATATCCCTACAAAGAAATCCTCTGCCGTTCTATCAGCATGTTGTCGTTTTCGTTCTTCCATCAATATGCAAAACTCGTTGTCATCAGCCTCAGGGAAAAAATCAATCTCTGCTTCTACCAACTTCTTCTCTTTGAGCGCCTTTGCTGCAAATCTGCTGATCTGAAAAACAGGAATGCCGGAAATACCGTAGTTTGTAAGCTGAAGCTCTCCTGTGTCAGCAGCCTGACAATCTCCGTCGACCAGCACGGATACCTTCGCATTTGTGCGAACGCCCGCCACCTGTTTAAAATAGGTGCCTTTCCCGCGAAGTTGTACAAGTGCAGGGACAACCGGAGAAATCGTATGACCAAATTGTTTTGCCAATGCATAGCCACTTCCGTCAGACCCCAATACTGCGGCTGCCTTACCACCTGTCGCCAAAATTACCGCATCCGCACAATATTTTTTGTTTCCCGCCACAACTGTAAATTGCTCTTTTTTTTGTGAAACGGAAGTTACATGCTCATTTAGAATAACATCGACTGAAAGTTTTTCCAATTCCATCACAAGGACATCCAACACTGCGGATGCCTGTTCTGAAACAGGGTAGATATACCCCTGTCTGCTTTTTGTGAGAACACCTAACGACTCAAAAAAGGAAACTGTCTCTTTATAGCCAAATTTCTTTAACACAGTATCGACAATCGAGAGATCTTCACCGCGGAAACATTCTGCTACCATATACTCATTGGTCAAATTACATTTTCCGTTTCCGGTAGATAAGATTTTTTTTCCGAGTTTATTCTGATGTTCTATAATTGTCACCTTCGCGCCTTCTCTTGCGGCCGAAATTGCAGCGACCATTCCGGAAGCTCCTCCGCCTACGATGATTACATGTCTTTTTTTCATAACTGTACGATTCCTTTTCTCACTAAATGTTCCAAAGACATGAGAATCCCAAGTTTTGCGTGCGGCCAGGTAAGTCCTCCCTGAAAATAAACTGCATATGGAGGTTTGATCGGTCCGTCGGCACTTAGTTCAATAGATGAACCTTGTACAAATGCTCCGGCAGCCATGATCACATCACTGTCATATCCAGGCATTGCCCAAGGTTCCGGTGATACATAGCTGTCAACCGGTGCGGCAGCCTGAATTCCCTGACAGAATGCGATAACACCTTCCGGTGTGCCAAGTTCCACTGCCTGTATAATGTCATGCCTGCTTTCTGTGCTGTTTGGAATCACAGAAAAGCCAAGTTTTTCGTAGATGTTTGCCGCAAAAATGGCGCCTTTTAATGCGCTTCCGACAACCGTTGGTGCAAGGAAAAATCCCTGATAAAAAGACTGCATCACCCCAAGTGAAGCCCCTACTTCTTTTCCAAGTCCCGGCGACGTCAAACGATAAGCACAGTTTTCAATGTATTCCTCTTTACCGGCTATGTAACCGCCAATCGGCGCCAGTCCGCCACCTGGATTTTTGATAAGTGATCCGACAATCAAATCTGCCCCCACATCACTTGGCTCGATTGTCTCCACAAACTCTCCATAACAGTTGTCGACCATACAGATTACATCTGGTTTAATCTTCTTCACAAATGAGATCAATTGTCCAATCTGTGCAACGGAAAAGCTTGGACGTGTCTGATATCCTTTCGATCTCTGAATTGTGATCAGTTTTGTTTTCTCATGAATTGCTTTTTTGATATTTTCATAGTCAAATGTGCCATCCTCTAACAGATCTACCTGTCGGTATGTGATTCCATATTCCGAAAGAGAACCCTTTGATTTGCGAATCCCAATTACTTCCTCCAGTGTGTCATACGGTTTTCCAACAGGAGAGAGCAATTCATCTCCCGGTCTTAGATTGGCGCTCAGTGCAAGTGCAAGTGCATGTGTCCCACAGGTAATCTGCGGACGTACCAAAGCAGATTCTGTGTGAAATGTTTTTGCATAAACTTCTTCCAGCGTGTCACGTCCCTGATCATTGTATCCGTATCCGCTTGCATAATTAAAGCAGGCTTCATTGACACGACTTTCCTGCATCGCGCGAATCACTTTCAATTGATTAAATTCTGTCACCTTGTCAATCTGATCAAAACGATCTTCCAGTGACTTTTCTATTTCTTTTCCAAACTGATATACTTTTTCTGAGATTCCAAGCTCTCTATACATCTCTGTCATTTCAAACATATATAAGGTATCCTTTCTTGTATTTTCGTAATCATCATATCTACAACTTTGGCTTCATTATGATCATATTGACTTTTATCGATCCAGATCACATCACGTTCTCTTCGAAACCAAGTGAGCTGCCTCTTTGCAAAATGCCGTGTGTCTCGTTTTAAAATATAGATTGTTTCCTCAAGCGTGCAATCGCCGTCAAGATAGTCCAAAATCTCTTTATAACCAAGTCCTTGCATGGAGACCATATCTTTTGTATATCCCCGTTCTTTTAACGACTGAACTTCCTCCAATAATCCATCCTGCACCATCTGATCCACACGCAGATTGATGCGGTCATACAAAAGTTTTCGATCATCTGTCAAAACGAAGTAGCAGAAATCATAAGGTGACTCCTTTGTACGTTCTGTCTCATTATGCTCGGAGATTTTCTGTCCGGTCTGCTTGAAAAACTCCAATGCCCGAATAACACGTTTTACATTGTTTGCATGAATCGTTTCAGCAGATTTTTCATCCACCTTTCGAAGTTCTTCATGGAGATATTGGGCACCTTTTTCTTTTGCAAGCCGTTCTAATTCTTCTCGGTAAGAAGAGTCTTCATTGCTTTCTGTAAAGTCAATGTCATAGAGTAATGCCTGAATGTAAAATCCGGTTCCACCTACCACAATTGGAATATGTCCATTTGCGTAAATCTTTTCCATTGCCTGTTTTGCCATCTCCTGAAAACGCACTACATGAAATTCTTCATCCGGTTCTAGCTCATCAATCAAATAATGAGGTACTCCCTGCATCTCTTCTGAGCGGATCTTGGCGGAACCGATGTCCATATATTTGTAAACTTGCATGGAATCGGCTGAAATGATCTCCCCACCGATTTTCTTTGCAAGCTCGATAGACGCTTTTGTTTTGCCGACTGCCGTCGGTCCTGTTAAAATAATAATTGGTTTCTTCATAGTTATCCCTACACAATTCTTTTGAATTTCTTTTCCAGTTCTCGTTTTGTCATGGCGATAATCGTCGGTCTTCCATGCGGACAGTGATATGGATTTTCAAGCTCCAAAAGTTCGCCGATCAAAGTTTCTACCTCAGCGGCAGATAGACGGGAATTTCCTTTCACTGCTGCCTTACAGGACATCGATGCAACTTTTTCAGCAACAATATCCGGTGCAAGAGACGAATGAATTCCGTCGACAAGCTGGTCCAGCATCTCTGTAAACAATTCTCTTTTTGCAATGCTGAACAGATTGTCAGGAACCGCTCGAATTGCGTATGAATCTCCACCAAACGGCTCAATCTCAAATCCAATATTTGTAAAAATATCCATATGTGTATTCAGCGCTTCTTCCTCCTGCATGGAAAGATTCAGGATGATAGGCGGACTTAAATATTGAGAAGTAAACTCCCTGTCTTTCATGCCGCGAAGCGTCTTTTCATACAACACGCGTTCATGGGCTGCATGTTGGTCAATGATATAAAGCTGTTCATGAAACTCCACAAGCCAGTAAGTCTCAAATAGCTGTCCGATAATCTTGTATTCCTGTGCTGCTTTTTTTGTAAGCAGCTTCTCCTCGAAGAAATCCAACTGCTTTTCTGTTACAACCGACTTCTGCTCTCTTGGCGCAACCGCCTGTTCAGGCATTGGTTCTTTTGCAACTGTCCGCTGTTCAGGCACCGGTTGTTTTACAGCTGCCACTTGGCTTGCAGGCAAAGCTTCATAGTTCACGTTTTCTTGAACGACTGATGGCGCAGGAGTTGGTTTTACTTTCGTCACTTGCTGATGGTATGCTGTTACCCTCTCCCGCATTTTTTTCATAAAATAATCCAGATTTTTTTCTTCCTCTATAACCGGTGTTTTTCTTTCTTCTCTGACTGGCGTCATTGGTTGTTCTTGTTTTCGCTCGACAATTTTTTCTGCTTTCACAGGAACTTCTTTTGCCTCAGGAAGCTCCACTCTTGGAATCAGTTCCGGTTCACTTAATGTCTGCTTCAGAGCATTGTAGATAAAATTGTACACGCCCTGCTGATTGCTGAAACGAAGTTCCATCTTCGTCGGATGCACATTGACATCCAAGTCGGTTCCGTCCATTGTAAAGTGCAACGCCGTAAACGGATACTTGTGCTGCATCGTAAAATCTTTATAAGCATCTTCGATTGCCTTTGCAATGATGTTGCTTTTGACATAACGTCCGTTGATAAAATAGTTCTCGTAATTTCGATTCCCGCGGGAGATGATCGGTTTTCCGATGAATCCCTGTACCTGTATTCCGTCAATCCTTTCGTTGGTTTCCAATAGATTATTGGCAATATCCCGCCCAAATACATGATAAATAATATCTTTTAATTTCCCGTTTCCGGAAGTGTGCAGTTTTTCCTGACCATTGTTGATGAATTGTATAGATACCTCCGGATGAGACAATGCAAGTCTTGTCATCAGTTCACTGACATGACTTGCCTCCGTCATCGGAGTTTTTAAAAATTTTCTTCTTGCAGGTGTATTATAAAAAATCTGATGTACAAGAAAAGTCGTTCCATCCGGTGCACCCGTGTCTTCTATAGATTTTTCTGCGCCGCCCTCAATCCGATAACGGGTACCGGTAACTTCATCTTTTGTCTTTGTAATCAGTTCTACCTGTGCGATCGCAGCAATACTTGACAGCGCCTCTCCTCGGAATCCAAGTGAAGCCACCGTGCTCAGATCGTCTACAGAGCGGATTTTGCTGGTAGAATGACGCAAAAACGCAAGCGGAACTTCTCCTTTTGGAATACCGCATCCATTGTCTGTAATGCGTATAAAAGAAATGCCACCCTCTTTAATCTCCACAGTGACCGCACTTGCCCCTGCATCAATAGCGTTTTCTACCAACTCTTTTATAATAGAAGCAGGACGCTCAATTACCTCTCCCGCTGCAATTTTATCGATTGTAATTTGATCTAAAACTTGAATATTTACCATAAATGCTTCCTCTTTTCACAATTACCATCTGTTCTTCAGCTTGTTCTGCAGACGATGAATCGTATTCAGTGCATCCATCGGAGTCAGATGTGCAACATCAAGCTCTTCCAGTTCTTTTAAGACATCATCATCCTTTACCGTGTCAAACAGCGACATCTGTGCCAGATCCACCTCATCGTATTTTTTCATTTTCTTTTTCGTATCCGCAGACTGCACGGAAATGTCACGTACTCTTGTTGTGATATCAGCCTCACTTAGTTCACTTACAATTTCTTTTGCCCGTGCAATAACAGATTCCGGCACGCCGGCAAGCTTTGCAACTTGAATTCCATAGCTTTTGTCTGCTCCGCCTTTCACAATTTTTCGCAGGAAAACAATATCGTCTCCTTTTTCTTTGACGGCGATACAATAGTTATTCACACTGTCAATCTTTCCTTCCAGTTCTGTCAGTTCGTGATAATGTGTTGCAAAAAGTGTCTTTGCCCCCAACAGTTTACCGTTACTGATATGTTCCACAACTGCCCAGGCAATACTAAGACCGTCAAAAGTACTTGTCCCACGTCCGATTTCATCTAAGATTAAGAGACTTTTGCTTGTGGCATTTCGCAAAATATTTGCAACCTCTGTCATCTCCACCATAAATGTACTCTGTCCGGATGCAAGATCATCAGATGCTCCCACACGGGTAAAAATACGATCTACAATTCCGATATTCGCTGTCTCCGCAGGCACGAAAGAACCGATCTGTGCCATGAGAACAATCAGCGCTGTCTGACGCATATAAGTGGACTTTCCTGCCATATTCGGTCCTGTAATAATGGACACACGATTCTTTTTATCATCCAGATAGGTGTCGTTTGCAATAAACATATCATTTGGAATCATCTTCTCCACAACCGGATGACGTCCGTTTTTTATGTCGATGACGCCCTTTTCGTTAATCTTCGGACGCACATAGTTGTTGCGTTCTGCGACGAGTGCCAATGATGCAAACACATCGATCTGCGCGATTGCCTTCGCTGTCTTTTGAATTCGAACGACCTCATCTGCAATCGTGTCTCGAACATTGCAATACAGTTCATATTCCAACGCATACAGCTTATCTTCTGCGCCTAAAATAGTATCTTCCAATTCTTTCAATCTCGGAATGATATAACGCTCTGCATTGGCGAGTGTCTGTTTTCTTGTATAGTAATCCGGGACAAGTTCCTTGTAGGAATTCGTCACCTCTAAATAATAGCCAAATACTTTATTGTACTTGATTTTTAAATTTTTGATGCCTGTCTTTTCCCGCTCTTCTGCTTCCAGCTCAGCAAGCCAGGTCTTTCCTTCCGTCTTTGCATTGCGAAGCTTATCTACATCCGGGTGATAGCCTTCTTTGATAATACCGCCCTCTTTCATTGCAAGCGGCGGTTCCTCGCAGATTGCATGCTGAATTAACTGGCACAACTCTTCAAGTGTATCCAGCTCTTCATATAATTCTTGCAAAAGTGGAGTCTTCATATCTCCCAAAATATATTTGATATGCGGAAGCATCTCCAAAGAACTTTTAAATGCAATCAAATCTCTTGGATTTGCTGACTGGTAACTGATCTTGCTGATCAGACGTTCCAGGTCATATACCGGTGTTAAATATTCCCGGATCTCTTCTCTGGAAATCGCATCATCTTTTAGCTCACCTACTGCATCTAGTCGCTTTATGACCTCTTCTCTATGAATAAGTGGTTGCTCCACAAAACTTCTAAGTGTTCTGGCTCCCATTGCAGTCTTCGTCTTATCAAGCACCCATAACAAAGATCCTCTTTTTTGCTTTTCGCGCAAAGTCTCACACAGCTCCAGATTTCGTCTGGAGGAGCTGTCAAGGAGCATGTATTTTCCGGTTGTGTAGCTGATGATGCCTGTCAGATGTGCAAGTGAAGTCTTCTGCGTCTCATACAGATATTGAAGCAGTGCACCGGCAGCGATCAAACCACAGTTATAATCTGTCAGTCCAAGTCCTTCCAACGAAGATACTTTAAAGTGGTCTTTTAATACTTTTGTACACATCCCATCATCAAAATACCATGCATCTAATGAATAAATCGTGATTCCAAGCCGATTTTTCAGATCCTCAAGATCTAGTCCGCTCATATAAAGTGATTCATTACAGATGATTTCAGATGGAAAAAACTTTGCAATCTCATCTAAAAGCTTTCTCCCGCTGTCGAGTTCTGTCACAAAATAATCTCCGGTGGAGACATCTGCTACCGAAAGTCCATAGCGGTCGGCAATGTAAACAATACACATAATATAATTATTTTTTGTCTCATCCAACGCCTGTGTGTTAATATTCGTCCCAGGAGTCACAATACGAACCACTTCACGCTTTACGATACCTTTTGCAAGCTTTGGATCTTCCACCTGCTCACAGATTGCAACTTTATATCCCTTTTGTACTAATCTTGTGAGATATCCCTCTACAGCATGATAAGGAACGCCGCACATCGGTGCCCGTTCCTCAAGTCCACAGTTTTTTCCGGTTAATGTAATGTCCAGTTCTTTGGTGACGGTAAGCGCATCATCAAAGAACATTTCATAAAAATCACCTAATCTATAAAATAAGATGCAGTCTTTGTACTGTTCTTTTGTCTCCATATATTGCTGCATCATTGGAGTTAATGTACTACTACTCATATTTTCCCCTTAACATTGTTTTTCTATTAGTAAATCTTCCTATTTAAATTACATCAACAATGATAACAAACTTTAGCAATCTTTTCAATGAAAAAAGCAGTCTCCTACATACAATCATTACTGCTGTACCAAAAACCTTATCTCAATTCCAAAACAATTCGTTTCAATGCTTTTCTAGAGCACATGATATTTCGGTTTCTCCTCTCCATAAATCCAATACAGCAGATAACCGCTCAAAAAAATCCCAAGTGCGCACAGCCCGGAGAAAATAATTGTAAACGGAAGACAGATTTGACCGAACAGCTGAAATGGCTGATCACTGTAATCCCAGACAGCCCAGCCCAACCATTTATTGACGATTATTCCTGTGATAAACTCTCCGGCAGTCACGAATATCGTGCACCGAAGTACCTGCATCCAAAGTGGATCACTCCATTTTACTGCCATCCCCTGTACTCCAAAAAACAACAGACAAAATCCTCCAAGCAAAAACATAGACCAATGCGAAAAACCGCGAAAAATCATCTCAAACGTGTAGTAAAGGGTCCCTCCAAGCGTCCATAAAAATAAATATTCACTGAGTTTTTTCATTAAAAAACGTCCTTCCCATGTAATTTCCATATTACATAGTTTGGACGCTTTTTCAAAAATTATAGTTGGAAGTTATTTCATTTCTCCAAGATAATAAAATCCTTTACATTCCTTCAGGTTCACATCAACAATTTTCCCGATAAGACTTTCATCTCCCTTAAAATGAACCAAGATGTTATTGCTCAGACGACCTGTCACAAGTGAGTCGTCATGATCGTTCATGGATTCTACCAAAACAGGCTGTGTAGTTCCTGCGTGTACACTGCACACCTCTGCGGAAATCTCCTGAACTTCTTTTAACAGACGGTCAAAACGATTTTTCACAACATCGTCAGATATCTGATTCTCCATAATAGCAGCAGGTGTTCCGGTCCGTTTAGAGTAGATGAATGTAAATGCACTGTCATAGCGAACCTTTTTCACGACATCCATTGTCTCCAGAAAATCTTCCTCTGTCTCGCCTGGGAATCCGACAATGATATCAGTTGTCAGCGAAATATCCGGCACTGCTTCTTTAATTTTGCGTACCAACTCCAAATACTGCTCTTTTGTATAATGCCGATTCATCTTTTTCAGAATCTCAGTACTTCCTGACTGAACCGGAAGGTGCAGATGTTTACAGATCTTCTTAGAGTGACGCATCACCTCAATCAATTCATCGGATAAATCTTTTGGATGGGAGGTCATGAAACGAATTCGTTCCAACCCTTCAATTTTTTCAATTTCCTGTAAAAGCTCTGCAAAAGTCATCGGCTCATCCAAATTTTTCCCATAAGAATTGACATTCTGTCCAAGCAGCATCACTTCCACAACACCGTCGGCAACAAGTGTTTCAATCTCCCGGATAATATCTTTTGGATTTCGGCTCCGCTCACGTCCGCGGACATATGGAACGATACAATAGCTGCAGAAATTATTACATCCAAACATGATATTGACTCCGGATTTGAACGAAAACTTGCGCTCACTTGGAAGATCTTCTACGATCTTATCTGTGTCTTTCCAGATATCAATGACCATTCTCTCTGACTCGAAACGAGTGGCAATAAGTTCTGCAAATTTATAAATATTATGTGTTCCGAAAATCAAATCTACAAAGCGATAACTTTTCTTTAATTTTTCTACAACTTCCGGTTCTTGCATCATGCATCCGCAAAGTCCGATCATCATGTGTGGATTGGATTTTTTGACATGTTTCAGCTGACCAAGACGTCCGTAAACACGCATATTTGCATTTTCACGTACTGTACATGTATTGTAAATGACAAAATCCGCTTTGTCTTCATCAGGTTCCTCCACATATCCAATCTGTTCGAGCACACCGACAAGTTTTTCTGAATCCCTTGCATTCATCTGACATCCGAATGTTGTCACACAAAACGTCAATGGTCTTTGCAGTTCATCTGATATCTGTTTCACATAAGCACGTGCCTTTTTCATAAAATAATATTGGCGCTCCGGCTCATTAACCGGCGCCTCATTTGTTATATCGATTGTCTCTAAATAAGTCTCTATATTTTTCAATGTATATGTATCCTTTCGTAATTTATTATATGAACCGATTCTGTGCCGGATCATATTCATAGTCAATCTCTGCAAGTCGCTTTGTCAAGGTTTTCCGGTCAATCTGAAGTTCCTCACAAAGCAAATCCAAATTGGAATAATAATCCCGCAGTTTAGTGTTGATTACACTCAACAGGAGCATAGGGTCTTTTGGTAATTCTTCAAACATAATAAGTCTCCTCCGTAATAATTCCGTCCGGTCGAATATCATAACTGTCTGTGGGAATGGAATCCACTACCTGAAATTCAAACGCAAGAGCAAGTGTTCGATATTGCTGATGCTTTATGAGATATTTATCATAAAATCCTTTTCCATATCCGATCCGGTTCCGATTCCGGTCAAACGCACTTCCAGGTAAGAGCACAAGCACCGAGTCACCTTTCGCCTTCTTTTTCGTGACAGGTTCCCAAATGCCTGAATATCCTTTTTCAAGCTCATCAAACCTTTGCACATAATAGAATTCCATATCATCTCCACATACTTTCGGAACTGCTGTCTTTTTGTTCAGTTCCCATGCTTTTTCTATGATACGGCGAGTACCGACTTCACGACGGTAATCCATGTAGCAATAAATCTCTCTTGCTTCCACAAAGAATGGGTGTTCCATCAAACGTTTCACAATGAGATCGCTTTTGAACTCCCATTCTTCCTGCGTCATATGCGTTCGTTTTTCTAAAATGCGTGCTCTAATGTCCCTTTTTGTTTCCATATTTCTCACCAAGATTTGTAATCGAACCGTCCAATTCCTGGATAGAGATATTATCTAACTGTCCCCGCAGATTTCGCTTGAAAGAATCAACAAATTCTCTTCTTAACACTTTCTGCTCTTTTTTTTCTGCATCGGTCAGTCCGACTGTTTTGGATTTTTTATATAGTTCATTAATTCGCTGAATTTTTTCGTCTGTCATTTTCTTTTGTTCCTTCCTTCTAATACTTCTCTTATATTACACTATATTCTTTTTGAAGTCTACCATCTATTCCAGGGCAGTAAAATATTTTAACTGGAATAATTTTCTAAGAATCCGTAAACTTCTCCGATAGTATCTGCCTTTTTCCCTTTTTTTACTTCCTCTTGAATCCGCTCCGGCAGATACTGTATTTCAATTGTCGTATATTCATAGACCGTCTTTTCATCGGATAAATATACGATAATATAGCCGTCTTTCTCTTTGATAAAATACCCTTCTTCTTTTTGAGCAGATCCTTTTGTCTCTATTACGTTTTCCTGCTTTTTCTGAATCGATTTTTGTTTTGCCTCCAATTTACGCATTGCACGATCATAACTCAACTGATATGCACATACAAGAACTAACGTAAACACGATCATTCCAATCAAAAAACCAATACCATATCTTTTTTTCATAAGGACAACTCCTTTTTATTATACAGTATTGGTTTTCTTTTCTATTTTATACAAGCATATAGAGATTTCTTTCTATGATCAATCCTTCTCGTTCTTCATAATCATAACGCTCGCTTTCTTTCATACATGCATATACAAATGCATGAGCAAGCTCTAATGATTCTTCAAGTGACTTATTGTTTAAATATGCCCCCACAAATACACCGTCAAACGTATCCCCGGTTCCGTGGTATTCACAGGCAAGGCACTCTTTTTCAAACAGTTGCATCTCTCCGTTCTCGTAGAGGACAATTCCCTTTCTTCCAGAAGCGCAGGGAACGCTTGTCATAACAATTTTTTTTGCTCCGGCTTTTTCCAAATCCTGACAAATTGTAAGAATTGTTTCCTGTATCATATTTTCTGAGCAGGAAGTTTGGGTGAGAAGACATCCTTCTGTAATATTCGGCATGATAATACTTGCATACGGAAGGAGCCGTCTCATAGATTCGCCATAAGAGCTGTCAAAATTCGTATAATATCTGCCGTGATCTCCCATGATCGGATCAATAATAACTTCTGTGTCGGGAAAGCAGGAAAGAAAATATTCAACTGCCTCAATCATACCCTCACTGCCTAAATATCCGACAAATATCAAATCGAACGTCACCTGATTTGCAACATAGTGATCCGCACATTCCCGAATATATGTTGTCGATATCTTTTCCATGGCAGGTTTTCCATATCCCCCTGTATGGGTGGATAGTAAAATCGTCGGAATTGGGCAAGCCTCAATCCCCATGACACTCAGAACCGGAACCATATTGGTCAACGCCGCTTTTCCGACGCCGCATAAATCATGTAACAATGCCACCTTTTTTACTGGTCTCATTTTATGCATACTCCTCTTTTACCAAATGTAATTTTTGAAACAAGGAAAGCAGTGTGCTTCCTTTTGGAAGTGCTAAGATCTCTTCTTGGGAAAGACCTCCAAACTTCAGCAATGACACACCATATACAACCACAGCTACAAGCAAAGCAATGATCACCGCAATATTTTGACTCATCACAAGATTACACAGGAAGTAGATTACTAATGCCACAACTCCCATAACAACTGCTGCAACAGCAGGAATCAGGAATGTCTTCTCCACCTCCTGATGATAAGCAGCCTCGCGCTTAAGTGCACGTGCATTTAAAATACACATTGAAAGCGAGAAGATGATATTACTTGCCACAACCGCATAGATTCCCATCTTAAAAATCACAAGCATGATAAACAGACCGGCCAAATGGATACAAAGGGAAATCGCGCCATGTTTTACCGGTGTTGTCATCTTGTTTAATCCCTGCAGAATTGCATTTGTCACAGTAGACATGCAATAAAATACAACTGTGATTGCTCCAAGTCTCAGCATGTTCGCTGAAATATCGATATTTCCGTTAAATAACAACGCTAAAATCGGGTTCGCCAATACAAGGAATCCTACAAAACTCGGAATGGCAATCATCATGGAAAATCGAATAGACATTGAAATCTTACTGTGAATCTGTTTTTTATCTCCGATTGCCACCGCAGCTGTAAGACTTGGAATCAAAGATGCTCCTAGTGCGTTTGCCACTGCAAGCGGAATGTTGATCAACACATTGTAATGTCCACTGAAACGTCCCAATAAGTCCGAACGTTCTGCCAATGAATGTCCCTGTGCCGCCATGATGCTTCCAAACATCCCTATGTCAATTGTCTCACTGATATTGTAAATTGCCGTACTCAAAATAACAGGAGCAATTGTCATCAGGAGAATTTTGTAAATCTCGCTATACCCTTCTGTTTTAAGGCTGCGATCTCGTTTGAGTTGCTTTTTGATTGTCGGCGAATAAATTTTCAAGACAAACAGTAAGAACAATAATCCAAACAGCGCTCCGCACACCGTTCCAAGCGTTCCTCCTGCTGCTCCATATGCATATGCCACAGAGTCATTGCTCGCTTTTTCTGCCACTTTTTTCCCCATCTCAAGCAGATAGCTCGCCCCGATAATACTGATGACAGCATTGACAATCTGTTCTAAAATCTGTGAGATTGCAGTTGGCATCATCGTCCCCATTCCCTGGAAAAATCCACGTAAGACTCCCATTACAGCTACAATCAGAAGTCCCGGTGCCAACACACGAAGTGCATAGGCGCTCAGTTCCATGGACATAATCGTTTTCGCAATAAAATCTGAGAAAAAGAAAACGATGCAGGCAACAACACTCCCGACGATAAAAGCAAACCAAAGTGCACCTTTAAAAATACGCATAGCATTTTTCCGCTCACCTTTAGACACCCTTGCAGAGATCAGCTTTGAAACTGCTAACGGAAGACTGTAGGAAGTCAGAAGCAGTGCAATGTTGTAAATAGAAAACGCAGTGGCATAAAATCCCTGTCCTTCTGTCCCCAAAATATTTGTTACCGGAATGCGATATGCAATCCCGATGATTCTTGTAATAATTCCTGCAACAGCGAGAATCATTCCCTGCATTAAGAAACTATTGTTTTTCTTTTGTTTTTCTATCATAAATCTCCTCACTACCTTCTGCTAACGCAATATTTGCAGACGTTCTAATATTTCCGCCTGCTTTCTTTCCATCACCGCCCGCTCTTCTTCTTCCATATGATCAAAACCAAACAGATGAAGCATACTGTGCGCAATCAAGAAAGCGTATTCCCGTTCAATGGAATGTCCGTATTCTTCTGCCTGTGAAACTACTTTTTCTTTTGAAATGACAATGTCTCCAAGCATCAGCTCTCCGCTCTCCGGATTAAAATACTCAAGGGCATCTTCCAGAAAAGAAAATGATCCTGCTGTCTCATAGTCTACCATCGGGAAGGAAAGTACATCCGTCGCGCGGTCAATTCCACGAAAATTACGGTTCATCTCCTGAATCTCATCATTCATTGTCAAAAGCAGATTCACCTCTGCCTCATACGGGCATTTTGCATAATCCAAAGCCATCTCAATTACTTTTACCGCAAGTTCTTCGCAAGGAAGCGAAAGCTTCAAACTGCCCTCTTCTTCAAATAATAAAGTCATTATTTTCTCCTTTTGTCTCTCGGACGTTCTTTCTTTTGTTCAAATTCTTCGTACGCTTTTACAATCTTCTGCACCAAAGGATGTCTGACAACATCTTTGCTGGATAAATTACAGATTGTAATATCATCAATATTGCGAACTACTTTTGTCGCAATATCCAATCCGGACACCATTCCGGATGGAAGGTCTTTTTGTGTGGAGTCTCCTGTAATTACCACTTTTGAGCCAAAACCGATTCTGGTCAGAAACATCTTCATCTGAGCAGGTGTCGTATTTTGTGCCTCGTCCAAAATAATAAATGCATTGTCTAGCGTACGCCCTCTCATGTACGCTAAAGGAGCCACTTCAATCAACCCTTTTTCGGAATTTTTGATAAAACTCTCTGCCCCCATAATTTGATACAGAGCATCATACAATGGTCTTAAGTACGGATCAATCTTACTTTGCAGATCGCCCGGAAGAAAACCAAGTTTTTCTCCCGCTTCAATAGCCGGACGTGTCAAGATGATTCTTCCCACTTCGTTGTTTTTAAACGCCGTAATTGCCATTGCCATCGCAAGGTATGTCTTTCCGGTTCCCGCAGGTCCAAGTCCGAATACGATCATTTGCTTTCGGATTGCATCCACATATTTCTTCTGCCCGAGCGTCTTCGGCTTAATTGGTTTCCCCTGCAAAGTATGACAGATAATATCCTTATCAATCTCTACGATTCCCTTTTCATTGTCCTCAAAGACCAGTGAAATCGCATAGTCTACATTCTGTTCTGTAATGGTGTTGCCTCGCTTTGACAGCTCCGCAAGCTGCTCCAGCACTCGTTTTGCCTGATTCACACGCTGGGCTTCTCCTAAAATTTTCGTATGTCCATCCCGTGCGATTAATGTCACTTGTAAAGTACGTTCTATCTTCTTTGCAAATGCATCAAACTGCCCGAATATATTCTTTTCATGTGCAACAGGTATTTCAATGAATTCTTCCAGTATACTCATTTGCCTATCCCTTTCTATTTTCATAATCTTTTTTATTGTATCACAGAAAATCACTAGAAATCAATCATTTCCGTTTCGTTGTGTTGACCAATTTTCTCCTGAATTCGGAGCGTTCCTTTGGCTTTTGCACTATTTTCTTGTAAATAAATCTTCACATCTTTCTGCAATATCTCTATTTTCTTTTCTTCCAGTTCCTTGCAGAACAACTGAAACTCCTCGCTTAAAAGTATCCTCATTTCTTCTTGTGTGTATACTTTTTCTTTTGATTCATACTGGCGGATTTCTTTAACTCCAAATGATATGGGAATGTAAAAATGCTCCCCGATTTTCAAACGCCACTCACTTGTATAGATCTCCGCTTCCTGATAATGGTTCTTCCACCCTCCCAAAATGCCGAAATAGTTTCCGATCTTGATATAAAAAGCTTTTTTCTTAGCATCCGTATACTTTTTTTCCGAGTGAGAGAAACGATGCTCATTTTCATATTCCAGAGTAGTTTCCGCCTCAATATCTGCATCTGCATTCTGGTAGTGATAATTGACAACTTCTCCTGCATCATTTTTTACTTCGACTTTTCCGGAGACTAATATGTCCCCCTTTTTTACTTCATCGCCCGGCTTGACAAGAGGAACTCCATTTCTTGTGACGATACTCGTAATCCGTCCGTCCTTCTCGGCCACAATGTCATTCGGCGGCTCTTCTTTTGCAGCCTCCATCGGGAATGTGTCTGTATTTTCTTTGACCTGAATCATCAGTCTGGTTCCGGTCACATATGCGGACACCCACACGATATCATCAAATTCTTTTCTGATATCTTTTACGATACGCTCACAATTCACTTTCTTTTTTAACATTCCATGTTCAATGTGTTTGGACTCCAGAAACTCCAAAATAACCTCATCTGTCCTTGTGAAATTTCCTTCAATATGTATATTCCATACAAATAAAGACATGACATAAATAAATATCACACAAAAGAGTATCCCGAAAAAAAATACCTTTCGTTTTCGATACTTGTGAAAAAAAAACGGCAGTCCAAGCCGATTTAAAATTGTCACCTTTGTCCTTGTCTTTTTCAGGATCGGTTTTAATTTTCTAAATCCCCGGATAGTAATAAACATCTCATAGCTGTTTTCTTTTGGCTCAAGCCCCCACAGATAGATTTGCTTACGGCTGCACAAATTTAAGAATCGCTCCGGGGAATATCCGGTTACCTGTATAAGCAGATACCCTTGTATATATCGAATGATTGTATTTAACACTCCTTATCCCCCTTAATGATATTCTATTGAAGTGATACGACCGGTAATTTTCATCTCATCATTTGTGTAATAGTCAATTTGAAGTGATTTCCCAATAATTTTAATCTGACCGATTTTTGTCTGTATGCGAATTAATAAGTCGGTGTATTCAATAATGCCTCTATAATTTTCCACACTCACTTCGTTCTGTCCGGTCATGGTGAGAATCGGGACACCCAGCACTACATCTTTCGGCATATTTGCCGCATCTGCCATGCGATTTATGAATGTTTTCTTTTCCATAAAAATGCCACACATATACTTTTATAGTAGTATATGTGTGGCTCCTGAAAAATATCTATTTTTTCATAAAATGATAATAGAGAAACCCGACTGTATCTGCAAGGAACCATCCAATTGGGATTGCCCACCAGATTCCCACAATTCCGACTGCCGGGATTGCAGAAAGGACGTATGCTAAAAGGACACGTGTCCCCAGCGAAATTATTGTCAATACAATAGAAAACTGTGGTTTCCCAATTCCTCTGTAAAGACCATACAGTAAAAATAAAAATCCGATCAGACAGTAAAAAGGAGATACAATCCGCAAATAGCGAACCCCTTCAAAAATGACCTGTGTCTCAGATGCATCAATAAATAAACGCATGAGAGGTCCCGCAAACAGGACAACCAGTGTGGAAATGACCACACAGGAACCGACAATCAATTTCAATGCAGAATTTTTCCCTTTTTCGATACGTTCCATCTTTCCTGCTCCACGGTTTTGTGCCACATAGGTGGAAAATGCATTCCCAAAGTCCTGCACCGGCATGTATGCGAAACTGTCAATTTTCACAGCAGCTGCAAAACCAGCCATGACAATCACGCCGAAACTGTTCACCAAACCCTGTACCATCAAAATACCGAAATTCATAATCGACTGCTGCACGCTTGTCAAAAGTGACTGATTCACGATCATACAGAACAATTCTCTCTCGCCTTTTAGCATCCGCTTGGAAATACTTACCTCTTTTACCTTCCACAGTGTATAGACTGCAATTCCTGCTGCCGATACTGCCTGCGCGATGACCGTGGCATAAGCTGCTCCGGATACTCCCATCTGAAGCGGAACTACAAATATATAATCCAATACGATATTGATCACCGACGAAATCACCAAAAAAATCAGTGGCGTAAACGAATTTCCCATACTTCTAAGTACGGCGGTGAAATAATTATATAAAAACACAAATCCCATACCACAGATAATGATAAATAAATATGCTCTTGTCATCTGAAAGATACTCGATTCGATATTCAAAAGATGCAGCAGCTGGTCAAGAAATAAAAGACTGGCACCCGTGATCATTACAGTAACCGCCAAAATAAACAGAAAAGACTGAAACATACTTTGTTCCAGCTTTTCTCTCTGTCTTGAGCCGTAAAACCAGGAAAATACAATCCCGCTCCCCATACAAAGTCCGATAATGATTGAAGTAAGAAAGTTCATCGTCATATACGAAGAACCGACTGCGGCCAGCGCATCTGCACCGATAAATTTTCCCACGATCATCGTATCCATCAAATTATATAACTGTTGAAATAAATTGCCTGCGATCAAAGGCAGTGCAAATACTACAATCGCTCTCATCTCATTGCCTGTTGTCAGGTCAATTGCCCCTGTTTTTTTCCTCATATCTCTTTCCTATCTCATCAAATTCAATTCTTCCAAGCCTTACCTCGTCCATCAGATTTGCCATCTCCTCCGGAAGACTCTCAAACAAATATTGTGATGCCGTATTTTGCTGACGATTCAAATGCTCTCTTCGAATCTCTTGATTGACTGTCAAAATTTCCTCCAACAGCCCTTTCGCTGAAATTCGTTGCGCTCCCTGTCCGAGAATAATCATCTGCTCCAACGCATCGGATGTCGCCACTGTCACATGATATTTCTTCCCGATTTCCTGTACTGTCTTCTCAATATACTGATCGGCAGTTTCTGCTTCTTTCGTATACACCACATGAATATTGTGATATTTTTGAACTTCTCCCACATTCCCCGGTACCTTATAAGCATCGAACACCAGAATCAATGTCTGTTTCCGATACCCCTGATAGTTGCTCAGGATATCCATCAATTTCATTCTGGCAGCTTCAATATTAATTTCTGACAACTCTTTCAAATCTTCCCACGCAAAGATGATATTATATCCGTCCACCAACAGATATTCTTTCTCATCCGTCTGCTTTTTGGGGCGTTTCACAGAAGGTTCCGGTGCCTGCACACGTTTGGCAAACACATTCCTCTCCCGTTTCATCGGACCATATGTCCTCTCAAAAATCATTCTTAATTCTTCTTCGTCAATCACAGGAGGCAACTCATAAACAACTGTCTGTTTTTCTTTTGACACTGCTTTTTCACGGCTTTCCGTGTGCATATATTCCTCGACCTGATTCCATTTTACATAAAATCCGGATCCGTGAGAACAAAATACAGACCCTGTCGGTTCTTCCGTATCCGCCTCCGAATCATATCCACAGGAATCGATAACCTCTTCTGCATTGTGACACGGCTCATAGCCTTTCAGAGAACAGAACAACCTTCCATGTCCCCTTGTATACACAATCATCTCCCGCTGATAATCCCGCATAGTGACAACCGGAGCCGTCCCTTTTAAGATTGCCATATCCACTTCCATCTTTGGCGGTTCAAAGACGGCATGCATTCTCTGCAAATCTGTCATAGCACGTCCAACCTGATCTGCCGGAATTTCCAACTGATATTCATAAACCGGTTCCAGTAAAATGCTCTTTGCTTTCTTCAAACCTTGTCGTACAGCACGATACGTTGCCTGCCTGAAATCACCACCTTCTGTATGTTTCTGGTGCGCCCTTCCATTAATCAACGTAATCTTCATATCCGTAATCTCAGAACCGGTCAGAACTCCCTTGTGCGCTTTTTCTTCCAAATGCGTCATAATCAGTCTCTGCCAATTGCGCTCTAGCACATCCTCACTGCAATTCGATGAAAAAACAAGTCCACTTCCGGAGGGAAGCGGTTCCAGTACAAGACGGACTTCTGCATAATGGCGGAGCGGTTCAAAATGTCCTGCCCCCTCCACCGGTTCTGCAATCGTCTCTTTATACACAATATTTCCCGTTCCAAATTCTACATCAACTTGAAATCGTTCCAAAATCATGCTTTTTAAAATCTCAATCTGTACCTCTCCCATAACCTGAGCATGAATTTCATTTAATTGTCTGTCCCAAACAATATGCAGCTCCGGAATCTCTTCTTCCAACTGTTTTAACTTTAAAAACATACCATGGACATCACAGCCCTCCGGCAGTTCAATCTGATAATTCAGCACTGGTGTCAGCATCGGAGCTGCTGCTTCTGATTCTGCACCAAGTCCTTCTCCGGCACGAGTCGTATCCGGTCCGGTAATCACACAGATTCTTCCGGCTTCCACCTCCTCTGTTGTCCGATAAGACGAACCGGAATAAATACGGATTTGATCCACTTTTTCTTCTTCTTTTAAAACCATCTTTACCCGCAGCGAACCACCTGTCACTTTCAGATGTGTCAACCGCATTCCTTGTGCATCTCTTGATATTTTATATACTTTTGCACCAAATGTATCCGCATATTCCGGACAGATTGTATACCGGTCAAACGCTTCTAAAAAGGTATCAATTCCTTCCAGTTTTAAGGCAGAGCCAAAATAACAAGGGAAAATTTTTCGTTTTTGAATCAATTTACGAATCTTGCAGTCTGTAATCGGTTCTCCTTCCAGATAATTTTCCAATACCTCTTCATCACACATAGCGACCGCTTCCAAAAAAGCCTCGCTATCCTTCTCACAGGTAAAATCTATACAGGAAGCAGAAAGACGATTCTGAAGTTCCGCAAGTAACGTTTCCTTATCTGTTCCGGATTGATCCATCTTATTGACAAACAGAAACGTTGGAATCTCATATCTCTTTAAAAGATGCCACAATGTCTGCACATGTCCCTGTACGCCATCTGCACCGCCAATGACAAGAATCGCATAATCCAGCACCTGCAGTGTCCGCTCCATTTCCGCAGAAAAATCGACATGTCCCGGTGTGTCTAAAAAGGTGACCTCCTTCTCTTTTAGATCTACCTCTGCCTGTTTTGCAAAAATCGTGATACCTCTTGCACGTTCCAGCTCAAAGGTATCTAAATATGCATTCCCATGATCCACTCTCCCAAGTGTTCTCGTCTTTCCGCTTACATACAAAATACTTTCTGCAAGGGTTGTCTTTCCGGCATCTACATGGGCCAGCAAACCAACACAAATATGCTCTTTTTTCCCCTTTTTCTCTGTATTTTTCATCAGACTACCCCTTCTTTACTCTCTCAACTTCCGGAAAAGGTTTCGGAAGTTGTTTCCCTTGGCAATAACGGTCTATAATGTTCCGATCATCACCATCATAGAAAAACTGTTCCAATTTTTCTGTGACAGTTCTCACAAATAAATCGCCCATCTCATCCATATCAATTACGAGAGCATCAAATTCATATCCGGATTCAAAACTTCCGACCTTTCCCCAAAATGTACCTGCGCCTTTTGTCGCAAGATAAAATGCTTCCGGAAGTGATAACGCCGGCTCATCTTCATGGAACAAAGCGTTGATTTTAGAAATTTCCACGCTCATCACTGCATTCTGGTTCATTGCAGGCGTATGTCCTCCTGCTACATCACTTGCGATAACACAGTTCAATCCACTCTCCAGATTTTTTCTAAGGCTCATGACTCCACTCGATAGATTTGCATTAGAGTGTGCACAATGTGCAAGAAATACTTGTTTCTCTCTTAACAATTCTTTTTCTTTCTCTCCCAAATAAATCGCATGCGCCATAATTGTCTGATTTTTTCGCAGCAGTCCATAGTAATCATATACTTCCGTATAAGAATTGATTTTCGGGTGCAGCTCTTTTACCCATGCAATTTCATTTCGATTCTCAGACAAATGAGACTGTACCGGCAAATTATATTTCTCACACAATTTTCCAATCCCAACCATCATCTTTTCTGTCGTGGACGGAACAAATCTCGGAGTCGCAATATAACGCACATGCTGTAACTCCTCTTTTGCTCGTAAAATCAAAGCTTCTGTTTCCTCCAACGCCTTTCCCGTATCTTCCATCAGATAATCCGGCGCATTCCGGTCCATATTGACTTTTCCGATAAATGCATGTAATCCCGATTCTTCTGTGAGCCTCATCAACTCCCATGTCGCATCATGATGCAGCGTTGCAAATGCCGAAAACCGCATCGTTCCGGATGCCCAAAGTCTGTTGAGAAACAGCTTGTACGCCCTCTTGGCAAACACAGGATCCTTGTATTTTCCCTCCACAGGGAACGTATATGTTTCAAGCCACGGCAGCAATTCTTTGTCAAAACCGATTCCTCGGTTCAAATACTGCGGAGCATGCACATGCAAATCACAAAATGCCGGAATAATAATAGCATCTCCGTAATCTTTCACTTCCTCCTCGCAAAATTGCTTTGGAAGTTCTGTATAAAACGACTGTACAATTCCATCCTCAACATGCAAAAACTGTTGTTGTCGAATCTGCATATCCGTTCTGGAAGTCATATATATAAAATTACCTTTAATAATCATATTTCACTCTCCTCATCATAAATATTACTTTCCATATTGCAAAATAATCCGGTCAATTATTTTAGAAGCTTCGCTTCTTGCCAGTTCTGTGATTTGCTTTTCTAACGGAAAAGGATGCTTTAAAAGAAGTGATTCCAGATATGTTTTTTGCTTTGGTGTAATTGGCTGTACTTTTTTAGGACGATACAATAATGGTTCCGGCTCAAAAACTGTTGGTCCTTTCTCTTCAAAATAATGCGCCATCATATGATATACTTTTGCAGTTGCCAAAGCATCATGATAAGCCCTGTGTGCAGCAGTATTTGCAATTTGATAATGCTCGCACAAGGCTTCTAAACTTTTCGATTCCAAATCTTTATGTACTTTTCTGGCTATTTTTAGTGTATCAATTCCCTTTTTTTCAAAAGACTCGCCGTATTGTGATGCATACTTTTTCATAAATTTGTAATCGAACATAATATTATGCCCCACTAAAATATGGTCCTCACAAAAATTTACAAAATCACGTATAACTGTTTTCGTATCCCTTGCATTTTTAACCATCTCATTCGTAATTCCTGTAATTCCGGTAATCATAGGGGAAATCGGCATATCCGGTTTCAGAAACTCCATAAAGCGGTCTGTTACTTTTCCTTCTCTTACCTTCAATGCTCCAATTTCAATAATATTGTCATTCTCCACATCCAATCCGGTTGTCTCCAAATCAAATACTACATATGTTTTTATCATTATTTTTGTCCTTTTTGCAATTGTCGAATCACGGTTTTTGTCTTTGCAAGCCGATTCTCAAACTGTATATAAAAATCAGTCTGCATATCGTACGGCTCTACAAAAAAAGATTGCAGCACAAATAGATTTATCTTTTTGCTATAGGATTCATCTGTCATTTTCATGAGCTGCTCCTGTAATTCTATCACAAAATCATGCCATTCTAAAATATATTTTTCATTCCGTTTCAAATCCGGCGTATCAATCCATTTTTTTACTTTTACTTTTGTACGATTTTCTTTCTTACATTCATGTACCTGCAAAAAATACTGAAAACTGCCATTGTTATAATACCTTCCAAGCGGAAACAATCGACAAATCCCCGGACGAATTTGATGAATGCCGCATCTCCCATTTTCATCTAAAAATGCGCATCGTTCCTCTGTACCGCACATTTTTAAATTTGGAAGAATCAGACCGTCGACTACATTCAATTCAATTTTCTCTGCTAAAAGCTGTTCAAAACTCACGTTTAAATATTTCGTTAATCTATAAATATCGAGGGGATCCAATACAATTGATTGTCCCATTTTTTGACAACACGCAAAACAGCCGTGGCAATCGCCACAGTCTGCTTTGACAAGATCATTGGGACCATATAACTTCCCGTCTGATATTTCTCTCATATCTATTTCACGTTTCATAAATACCTCTCTTTTTACTCTTCCATATTATAATAGTATCGGTGAAATACGAATATTTCAACCAACGCTCCTATTATAATGACTGATTTATCTGCCCAATTCCCAACATCTTCAAATCTTATTATGACAAGCAGCACTAAAACAATCGCTACGATGGCAAGGGGCAGCAGTTTATGAAACATACTCATTTGTTTGTACTTTTTCTTCGGCATCTCCAAAGGTACAATTTCATCGAAATATTTCATATGACAATGTATTACTGCACCATATCTGGAAAATTCTCGTTCCGCTTCATACTCTATTCCATCGATTGTAAATTCCGGATACATTCCTTCTTTTGTAATAACTAAATTCAAATGCTTTTTATTCGCAAATTTACACAATTCTTCTGTAAACTCGGAAGGATTCATACACATCGAATCCGGCATAAATCGAAATTCTCTCATTTCTTCCAATTGTACTACTTTTTTATAATCATTCAGAAGATTTGCAAATACAGCACCTCTTTCTTCTGCATTTTTCATTTTCAACAAACAATCATCTACATCTAACTGTTCTAATTCTTTTTCATTGATTTGACTGCAAAATTCCAAAGCATCTTCCAGTCTGTTTCTTTCTTTTTCCAACCGTTCTTTTTGAAGTTCCATCGCATCAGAAAGAATAATATCATGATGTAATAATCTCCGAATCTCTTCTATTGGCATATCCAGTTTCCGTAGAATTTTGATTATTTTCAGTTGGCGAATATCCTGTTCTGAATATTCTCTATAATCATTTTCCGGATTCCTCTTTGGAAAAATCAGTCCCTGCCGCTCATAATAACGAATATTTTGTTTTGTAATGTTTGTTAATTTCTCTACTTCTTTGATATTTAACATTGTTATCGCCTCCTCTTACCTCTCTTATAAAGGATATAGCAGGTATAATGTCAATCATTTTTCATACTTTTTTTAAAATATCCAACGTATGTGCTGATGCACCAAGCAATTCCGGACGTTCACACGTTGATAAATGGTATTCTATAAAAAGTCGGTAAGTTTCTTCATCCATGGCATTTAAAATTTGTCTCATATAATTTGCCGGTCCGTCTGCAGCAATCAACTGAAGTCTTTCTAAACCTGCTTTTTGCCGAATCGCATCAATGTCTTCCACTCGAACATAGTCGTATAAATCTTTTGGCTCTGCCACAACGTGAAAAGTTTGATCTACCTTTCCGTTTTTCAGACTTTCACAAATGTGGTTTTCTTTAAAACCATAAGTCAAAATACTATACTCATTCATACAATATGCAACAAGAATGATACCATTTGTTTTTGTGACTCGTTTTGCTTCCTCAAGCGCTTTTACCTTATCTTCAAACGTATATAAATGATACATCGGTCCGAAAACCAGTGTCACATCAAAGGTTTCTTCTTCAAAGCGCGACAAATTCAAAGCAGTTCCTTGATATGCTTTCACACTGCTTCCTTTTGATTTTAAAATTCCCAGATTATATTTGACTAATTCAACTGCGGTAACATCATAGCCTTCCGTGGCAAGTTGAACGGAATATCGCCCCGTTCCTGCTCCAACATCTAATATTTTTGCATTTTTATCTTTTAAATATTTGTGAATGTATTTCATAGATGTAATATATTCGACATTACCATGCCGTCTTGTTAGTCGTTTTTCTTCGCAAAACTTATTATAATATTTTTCTAATTCATTGGACATATTAATCTTGTATCCTTTTATTTTTATTTCATAGGAAAGCACGACATTCCGTCGTGCTTTTTTACGCAGTAATTTATTTTTTCTTTTTAGAAAGCAAGAGTGCGATTGCTCCACTTAAAGCCAGCCATCCTGCTGGCAAACCAGGAAATGCAACATCACTTGTCACAGGTGCCGGTTTTTTCCCGTTTTCTTTTTCTGTTTCTTTCTCAGTTTCTTTTTCAGGAGCTTTTATTACTTTTTTCTCTAAAGTACGCATTGCTTTTTGAAGCGCTTCGATTGCTTCCACAACTTCTTCTTTTGTCACCTCTTCTTTCGCTGCAACTGCTCTTGCTGCTTTTAATGCCTGATTGAATTTTGCAACGCTTTCTTCTGTATAAAGAGTCACATCTACCTTCGCTGCTTTCGCAATCACAGCGTTTAATTCCTTCAATTCTGCTTCCGGTTTTTCCGGCTTCGGTGCAGGTTTTTCTTCCAAACCTTTCATTGCTTTCTGAAGTGCTTCGGTTGCTTCCACAACTTCTTCTTTTGTCACTTCTTCTTTCACAGCAACTTCTTTTGCTGCTTTTAATGCCTGATTGAATTTTGCAACGCTTTCTTCTGTGTAAAGAGAAACGTCTACTTTTACCGCTTCTGCAATCACTTCATTTAATGTTTTTAATTCTGCTTCCGGTTTTTCCGGCTTTGGCGTTGGTGTATCTAATGCTGAAAACTTAATATTATGGTTCTTTGCATAAGTTTCTGCCTCTGTTCCGGATCTACCTAAAATTGTAAGTTGATTCAAATTAACATTAGTAAATGCCCATTCATCAATTTTATTTACACTTTCTGGAATTGTGATTTTTTGCAGTCCTGTACAACTATTAAAAGTATCTGCCGGAATTTCTTTAATTCCGTCTAAAAGAACAATTTCTTCTAGATTCCGCTTAGAGTTAAACGGACTCAATTCGCTTTTACTAAAATCGACATTTCCCAATACAGTTACCGATTTTTTCCCTTCAGGAATAATAATCAATTCTGTCTTATCTTTATTGTATACAGCACCCTCATAAGACGAATACTTTTCATTTTCTTTTTCTACATATATATTTTCCAAATAAGGACTGATAAATGTCTGTTTTATATCGAAAGATATTGTTTCTTTTGGTATCGTAAACAGTTTCGACGTATTTTTCATTGGATAATGTAAAATTTCCGAATAATCTTTTGTAAAGAGTACACCGGCCGCAGATGCATATACAGTATTGGCTGAATCTACCGTAATCTCTTTTAACTCTGTTGCGTTAGACGCTCCTTGCGCATCTATTATTGTAACATTCTTTGATACCTTCAACTTCTCAATTCCAGTTCCGTTAAAAATATCACTGGAAATTGCGACAATATCCAAATCCCTAAATTTTTCCGGCACAATAACGTCTTTTACATTCTTTTCGACATCGACAACCGCAACGCCTTCCCAAAATCCGATAATTGTATTGTTTTCGCCTTTCTGGGTAACAGCAACAAGTCTTTGCACCCGATGCTCGTTAGAAAAATCTTCTAATGTTTTATGGAAATAATCCATGCTGCTGGCACCCCATGTACTATCAGAATAAAACCATTCTTTATCTGCATATACAAGATTCCATTCGTGCGCTCCATACGGTGTGTTTCCGGCAATTGTGACAGCCGGAATTCCCGCTAAATTCAGCATTGCTTTATAAAGTCTTGAAAATCCTCCACATACAGCTTTTTTTGTCGTAAATACTTCATATGGATCCAATCCCGGAGTTTCGGTTGGTTGCGCATAACGAATATTTTTAACAATCCATTCATATATTAACTTTGCTTTTTTATAGTCTTCTGTCTCGCCTTTAACGATATCTTCTACACATTTTTCAATTTCTTTCGCGTCTTCGTCTTTCAGCGCTCCAAGCGACTGATCCCATGTTCTAAATTGATTTTCGTCACAGTAAGAAATAAAATCAATAGCTGTCTGGTTATGTTCTAAATCACGCTCTTTTTGTTGTAATTCATAAGCACTTACCGACTTTTGAGGGCTTGCTTGTACTACTTCAGGTTTTGTAATGGTTGAAAATGCCATTGCGGAAATCAAAATTCCTGTTATTAATTGTTGTCTCTTTTTCATTCTCTTATCCTCTCGATAATTTTTTTATATATATTTTAAAATTCTATCACATTTTTTTGTTTGTTACAACATTTCGGGACAAATCGCACAACAAAAAAATAGTTTCTCCTACAATTTACATAAATTTTTCCAATAATTTTTTTAAATCTTTCAGCTCGCTCCCAGAATATACCACATCATCAATTATAATATTGGGAGCTGTTCCGCACTTTTTGAGGCAGTTTTGTGTTCGAAGTTTAAATTTTCCATCGATAGATACTCCATTTTTTTGAATCCGGAGTTCTCTTTTTAATGCGTTTAAAATCGCTCCGCCCTCTTTTTCCCCACATCGCTCCCCTGTACAGGCAATTATTTCATGTACTGTATTTTCCTCTTTGAGAGTTGGATACATTCTTATCAAACATTTTAGATAATTGGGAGAAACACCTGTTACCTGTTCCACACGTTCTTTTAATTCCAAGGATATAAATCCATGAGCATCTTGCAGCTCTCGTAAAAGAGCTACAACCATCTCCTGGCTTCCTTTATCCGGCTGTTGACTATAATATGAAAAAATCTCTTCTATTTCATCACTTTTATTCTGCATGTCCATCAATAAATAACACCCCCAATGTTCCAGGACCACAATGACTAGAAATAACACCGCCAGCTCTTGTGATAACAATTTCCTGAAAAATATTTAAGTTTTTTAAATAATCATATATTTGCTGAATCGTTTCCGCATCACATCCGGAATGTGTAATAAATACACGTTCTTTCTTTGCATGCCGCAAATCCATTTCCATTTCTTTCACATATTCCAAAAGAACTTTATTCATTTTGCCTCGATACTTATTTTTAGGTAACATTTTTCCGTTTTCCACGACAATTTTAGGATGTAACTTTAAAACACCGCCTGCCATTGCCGCAAGGCCGCTGCACCTTCCACCTCGATGAAGATAAGTAAGCGTATCTACAACAAAACTTGCACGCACAAATGGTCTCAGTCGTTCAATATATTCTACAATTTCTTTTGCGCTTTTCCCTTTGTTTGCCATAATTGCCGCTTCTATTACAAGAAGCCCAATACCTGTAGACAAATTTTCTGAATTAATCACAAAAACAGTCTCTTCTGCTTCCAAATCGCTTGCTGCCAAACGAAATACATTTGCAGAAGTAGACATCTCTCCGGAAATTGCAAAACAAATAACTTCTTGCCTTTTCTCAACATAAGGCTGTAACAAATCAACCGCCCTATCCATTGCCGGAGCAGAAGTTTTCGGTGTCATTTTATGCTCTTCTGACCAGTTATAAATCTCATCCGGTGTAATATTGATGCCATCTTCACACTCTGTATCTCCCAACAAAATATGAAGCGGCAAAATAGAAATTTCATATTTGTCCAATAGCTCCTGAGACAAATCACATGTACTATCTGAAATAATTTTAACCATTTTCAATCTTCCTCCACTATTTGTGATAAGGTGCACCTTCAATGATCCGATAGCCACGATACACCTGTTCTAATAAAATCACCCGCATCAATTGATGTGGAAACGTCATCTTTGAAAAACTCAATGCATAATCGGAACGTCTCAATACTTCTTCTCCCAAACCAATGGAACCTCCAATTATAAAAATCAAATGACTTTTCCCTTGTATTCCCAAGGTTTCCATCTTTTTTGCAAATGCGACCGAATCCAGCATAGTTCCACCGATTTCTAAAGTAAATACATAGGCATCGTCTTTCACATAACGTAAAATACGCTCCCCTTCTTTTTGACGAATTTGACGTTCCACATTTTCACTTGCTTGATCCGGTGTCTTTTCGTCTGCCACTTCCACGATTTCGAGTTTACAATATTTGCTCAAACGTTTGCTGTACTCTGCAATTGCATCTTTCAAATACTTTTCTTTTATTTTACCGACTGTAATTAATGTAATCTTCATTTACTCCCCTTTTCCTTAAAACGTAATTGTTGTTCCCGTACACAAATATTGGACTTTTTCACCAAATTCACGTTTTAAAATATCAAAAGCCGGACGTCCTGTGCAGTGTCCTGTATAAATATAGGAGACTCCCCGTTGAAACAACGATGCTCCTATGTCTATTACTTCCTCTTCTGTAACAGACAAAGAATCTACCCCGTGAATTCCTTTCAAATGGAAACCTCCCACAACAGCATAAACCTGTTCGTTAGGAAATGCGTGATGTACTTCATCTACAATATTGACAATTCCTCCGTGAGAACAACTATTGAATACAATCAACCCTTTTTGAGATTCTATTACAATACTTTGTTCATGCGCAAAATCATCAACCACATACCCCTCTCCCTGTTTGCGATACATATGTGCACGTTTTCCATATTCCTCCAATCCTTTTGTACTATGCGGTACAATCCAAACTCCATCATCTACCTGACATTTTTTTGTCACATATACAAAACGGTCAGAATATCTTTGTAACAAATCTTTCGGAAGCCCTATATATTTTTGCACACCATCTACATTTTTGTAACAAAGTTCTTTAGAACTCTCCTGTAAGTAAACTTTTGCGCTCTTGTTTTTCTCAAAGAACGCCTCAAAGCCTCCTGAATAATCATAGTGTCCATGCGATAAAAATGCCGCATCTACATTTTCCAATTTCGTTTTCAAAACTTCTGCATTATCCATAAAAATATCGGAAGAACCAGTGTCAAGCAAATAGCACTTCTCATTATATGCTATATATATCGACAATCCATGCTCACATTTTAAGTACTCCGGAGCCGTATTTTCAATCAAAACAGTTATTTTCATAGACACACTCCTACCCAATATAAAAATCCATAATCAACATCGTAAGAAACCCGATAATCAATGAATACGTTGCCATACGTTCATATCCATGACTATGCGTTTCCGGAATCATCTCATCACTCACAACATAAAGCATCGTTCCTCCGGCAAACGCCAAAGCAAAAGGTAAAATTACTGTTGCAATAGAAACGGCTCCAAATCCGATCATCGTTCCGACAATCTCCACCACGCCTGTAAAACAGGCAATAAAAAAGACTCTTTTCCTGGCAACACCTGCCATAATCAAAGGCGATACAATTACCATTCCTTCCGGAATGTTTTGTAAAGCAATACCCAGCGCAACTGTAATTGCATTGCTGATATTTTCACTTCCAAATCCAACACCGGCCGCAATCCCTTCCGGAAGATTATGGATTGCAATTGCCATGACAAACAACATCACTTTGTTCAAATTACTTTGTCTGTCTGCATGCGTTTCATGATCTACTCCTGTGATATGATGCAGATGTGGAGTCAGCTTATCTGCCAAATTCAAAAAAATGGCGCCTGCAAGAATACCGACTGCTGTCACCCACACATTTCCTTCTTCAAGGGATGGGATAATCAGTCCTAAAATTGCAGCTGAAAGCATGATTCCTGCCGCAAATCCAAGAATCGCATCGTTAAATTTGTGTGGTACTTTCCGAAAAAAGAAACCGATGATAACACCAACGATAGTCGCACCACCTACACCAAAAGCCGAAATCAGTGCCAATTCCATAAACAAAACCTCCTAGTCATAATTTGTTCGTAGGAGGTATTATAACATATTTTTTACAATTTGGGGACGTAGTAAAATTGAATTTTACTACGTCCCCAAATGAAGTTTATTTATCTTTTAAGTACTCATGAATACCTCGTGCCCCTGCTTTTCCTGCTCCCATAGCAAGAATAACTGTCGCAGCACCTGTTACGGCATCACCGCCGGCATAAACGCCTTCTTTTGTTGTTTTCCCAAATTCTTCATCGGCAACAATACATTTCCATCTGTTTACTTCTAATCCTTCTGTAGTAGAAGAAATCAATGGATTCGGCGAAGTTCCAAGTGACATGATGACTGTATCCAGTTCCATCTCGAACTCAGAACCTTCAATTACAACCGGACGTCTTCTTCCAGAAGCATCTGGCTCTCCCAGTTCCATCTTCACACATTTCATACCTTTTACATAGCCATTTTCGTCCACAAGAATTTCTGTAGGGTTTGTCAATAGATCAAACACAATTCCTTCTTCCTTTGCGTGATGGACTTCTTCCACTCTGGCAGGAAGTTCTTCTTCACTTCTTCTGTAAACAATATGTACATCTGCACCAAGACGTACTGCTGTTCTTGCTGCATCCATCGCAACATTACCGCCGCCGATGACAGCTACTTTCGTGCCTGCAACGATTGGTGTGTCATAAGAATCATCAAATGCTTTCATCAGATTACTTCTTGTCAGATACTCATTTGCAGAAAATACGCCGTTCGCATTTTCCCCTGGAATTCCCATAAATTTCGGAAGTCCAGCTCCGGATCCGATAAATACTGCCTCGAATCCTTCTTCTTCAATCAGCTGATCAATTGTCGTAGATTTACCGATTACAACGTTTGTCTCAAATTTTACGCCGAGTTCTTTTACTTTTTCGATCTCTTTTGCCACAACTTTATGTTTTGGAAGACGAAATTCCGGAATACCATACACAAGAACGCCTCCAAGTTCATGTAATGCTTCAAACACAGTTACCTCGTAACCAAGTTTCGCAAGGTCTCCGGCACAAGTAAGTCCTGCAGGACCGGAACCAATCACAGCTACTCTATGACCATTTGTTTTTTCTGCTTTTTCCGGTTTGATGTCATGCTCCAGTGCATAATCTGCGACAAATCGCTCCAATTTACCGATGGAAACAGGCTCTCCTTTAATTCCACGGATACACTGACCTTCACACTGAGATTCCTGTGGGCATACACGTCCGCAAACTGCCGGAAGCGCAGAGGATTTTCCAATTACTTTATAGGCTTCTTCGATATTTCCTTCTTTTACTTCTTTGATAAATGCTGGAATATTGATAGAGACTGGACAGCCCTGAATACATTTTGCATTTTTACAATTAATACATCTTGTCGCTTCTTCCATCGCTTCTTCCTGATTGTATCCAAGACACACTTCCTCAAAATTCGTTGCACGTACCTTCGGATCCTGTTCTCTTACAGGTACTTTTTTTAATACATCAGCCATTAGTTGTCACCTCCACAATTTCCGCATCCGCCGTGATGTGTATTGCCTTCCTGAAGTTTTAACATCGCACGGCCTTCTTCTGTTTTATACATCTGTTGTCTTTTCATTGCCTGATCAAAATCAACTAAGTGTCCATCAAATTCCGGTCCATCTACGCATGCAAATTTGATCTCATCTCCAACCTGAAGTCTGCATGCCCCGCACATACCGGTTCCATCTACCATGATTGGATTCATACTTACAATAGTTGGAATCTCCAATTTTTTTGTTAAAAGACAGACAAATTTCATCATGATCATCGGACCGATTGCCACGCAGACATCATACTTTTTGCCTTCCTCTTTCACTAACTGCTCAATCTTTGTTGTAACCATTCCGGCATGTCCATAAGAACCGTCATCTGTACAAGGATAATAGTTCCCAGCAACTGCTTTCATCTCATCTTCCAGAATCAACATGTCTTTTGTCTTAGAACCAACGATAACATCCGCTTCAATTCCATGCTCATGGAGCCATTTTACCTGCGGATATACAGGAGCTGCACCAACACCACCGGCAACAAACAACATCTTCTTGCCCTTTAAACTTTCTATATCTTCATGAACGAACTCCGAAGCACATCCAAGAGGTCCTGTGAAATCGCGGAAACTGTCTCCTGCTTTTAATTCTGCCATCTTTTCTGTAGATGCACCAACTGTTTGGAATACAATGGTAATCGTTCCTGCTTCTCTATTATAATCACAAATCGTGAGAGGGATTCTTTCACCTTTCTCATCCATCTTTACAATTACAAACTGTCCCGGTTCGCAATGCTTTGCTACCCTTTTTGCTTCTACATCCATGAGAAAAATTTTATCTGCTAACTTTTCTGCTTTTTGTATCTTATACATTTTACGCCTCCCATTTTCTTTTATACTTCACTATGATAAAGCAAAACTTTGAAAATTTCAAGCGGTATTCTCAATTTTGCTTCACACTCTATTATATTAGATAAAAAGCGAGTGCACAATACACCCGCTTTTTGTAAATTTATGTATATTACTTCTAGAAGTCCACTTCTGTTCCGTAGTAAACGCATGTAAATAGTCTTTCCATAGTAGCCGGATCAATTGCACGTGGATTAGAACCTGTACAGGCATCGCCAACTGCAAGCTCTGCAATAGATGCAATTTTTTCTTTGAATTCGTCTTCTTTGATACCGAATTCTTTCAAAGTAGCCGGAATTCCAAGGATCACGTTAAAGTCGTCAATTTTCTTACATAAGCTGTTGATAAGTGCTTTCTCGGAAGCTCCTTCCAATCCTACTCTGCGAGCGATTTCTGCATAGCGTTTTGCTGCAACAGGATCCTTCGCATTGTATTTAATTACATATGGCAGATACATGGCATTTGCAAGACCATGTGTAATGTGTCCTGTTGAGAATGCTGCACCTGTTTTGTGTGCCATAGAATGTACAATACCAAGTAATGCATTGGAGAATGCCATACCTGCAAGACATTGTGCATCATGCATATGTGCTCTTGCATCCATGTTGCCTTTGTAAGAAGCTGGCAGATAATCAAACACCATCTCGATTGCCTGAATTGCAAGTGGGTCTGTATATGCACAGTTCAGTGTAGAAACATATGCTTCAATTGCATGTGTAAGTGCATCCATACCTGTGTAAGCTACTTGATGAGCAGGAAGCCCTTCTACTAATTCTGAGTCAACGATTGCAACATCTGGTGTGATATTAAAGTCAGCTAATGGATATTTGATTCCTTTCGCGTAATCTGTGATAACAGAAAATGCAGTTACTTCTGTTGCTGTTCCTGATGTAGAAGGAATTGCTGCAAATTTTGCTTTCTGTCTTAATTCCGGGAAGTTAAATGGGATACATAAATCTTCGAATGTTACATCTGGATATTCATAAAAAGCCCACATTGCCTTTGCAGCATCGATTGGTGATCCACCGCCCATTGCTACAATCCAATCTGGTTCAAAAGCACGCATTGCTTCTGCACCTTTCATAACAGTCTCCACAGATGGATCTGGCTCGACACCTTCAAACAGCTGTACTTCCATTCCAGCCTCTTTCAGATAATTCACTGCTTTATCTAAGAATCCTTGACGTTTCATGGAGCCGCCGCCAACTACAAGAATCGCCTTTTTCCCTTTCAGATTCTTTAATTCTTCTAAACATCCTTTTCCGTGATAAATATCTCTTGGTAAACAAAATCTACTCATTTCAATCTCTCCTTTTGCATATGTATTGTTAACCTTTTAACAGTATTCTAACTCTGTTAATTATTTAACGCAACAGATTTAGAGAAAAAAATTGTATTTATTTTAGTACAAATTATCTATCAAAATTACTTTCGAACAGCTTCTATACAATTGTTCATAAGCATGGCAATCGTCATTGGTCCAACCCCACCCGGAACCGGTGTGATTGCACTCACTTTCTCAATCACATCATCAAAATCTACATCTCCGCAAAGTTTATTTTCTGCATTGCGGTGGATACCTACATCAATCACAACAGCCCCCTCTTTTACATAGTCAGATGTAATGAACTTTGGTTTTCCGATTGCCGCAATAAGAATATCTGCACGTCCTGTAATTTCTTTCAAGTCCCTTGTTCTAGAGTGGGTAATCGTAACCGTTCCATTTTCACGGAGTAACAGCAATGCCATCGGTTTTCCTACAATATTACTTCTTCCGACAACCACACATTCTTTTCCTTCAATTTCAATTTCGGAACGTTTTAAAAGTTCGATAATTCCTGCCGGAGTGCAAGGAAGAAAACCATTTCTTCCAATGCACATATTTCCCACACTTTCCGGGTGGAACCCATCCACATCTTTTTCCGGAGCGATCGCCTGAATCACAGCATCCTCACGAATATGAGCAGGCAGTGGAAGCTGAACTAAAATTCCGTTTACTTTTTCATCTTCATTCAATTTCTGAACAAGTGAAAGCAGTTCTTCTTCTGTCACAGTCTCATCCAGCTCATATGATAAAGACTCTATTCCGATAAACGCACATGCCTTTTTTTTATTATTTACATAGACAGATGATGCCGGATCTTTTCCAACTTGCACAACTGCAAGACATGGAACAATTCCTTCTTGTTTTAATTTTGCCACTTCTTCTTTTAATTCTTCTTTAATTTGTGTTGATATCAGTTTTCCGTCAATTAATTTTGCCATTCAATCTCTCCCTAAAATAATCCTGTAATAGTTCCTTCCTCATTCACATCAATGCCATTTGCCGCCGGCACCTTCGGAAGCCCAGGCATCGTCATCACTGCACCTGTAAGTGCGACTACAAAGCCTGCTCCCGCATTGACATACACTTCACGGATATGGATCTTAAAGTGTTCCGGTCTTCCCAGAAGTGTCGCATCGTCAGAGAGGGAATACTGATTTTTTGCCATACAGATTGGAAGCTCTCCATATCCAAGCTCCGTAATCTTAGCAAGTTGTTTTTCCGCTGCCGGAGTATATTCCACACCGTCTGCGCCATAGATTTCTTTTGAAATCGTCTCGATCTTCTCTTTCAGAGAAAGACTGTTTTCGTACAATGTATGGAAATGGCTCTCTTTTGTCTCCAATGTATTCAAAACTTTTTCTGCTAATGCGATACCGCCTTCGCCACCTTTTTCCCATACTTCTGAAAGTGCAAATTCGCAGTTTCTTTCTTCGCAAAATTGTCTGATAAACTCATTTTCTGCATCGGTATCTGTCACAAATGAATTTAGTGTCACAACAACCGGAACACCAAATTTTTGAACATTTTCAATATGTTTTTCCAGGTTCACAATACCTTTTTTCAATGCTTCCAGATTCTCTTCATTCAGGTCTTTCTTAGCAACTCCACCGTTGTATTTCAAGGCCCGCACAGTTGCGACAATCACTACCGCATCCGGTTTCAGGTTCCCCATTCTGCACTTAATATCCATGAATTTTTCTGCACCAAGGTCAGCGCCAAACCCTGCTTCTGTAATTGCAATATCGCTTAATTTTAATGCCATTTTTGTTGCGCGGATACTGTTACATCCGTGTGCGATATTTGCAAATGGACCGCCGTGTACTAATGCCGGTGTATGCTCTAATGTCTGAATCAGATTTGGCTTGATGGCGTCCTTTAGCAGAGCTGTCATCGCACCTGTCGCCTGTAAGTCATCGGCAGTCACCGGCTCTCCCGCAAAGTTATATGCAACAACAATCTTTCCAAGGCGACGTTTCAAATCTTTGATGTCATCAGCCAGGCAGAGAATTGCCATAATCTCAGATGCAACCGTGATGACAAAATGATCCTCACGAACCATACCGTCCATCTTATTCCCAAGGCCAACTACAATATTGCGAAGCACACGATCATTCATATCAAGACAGCGTTTCCATACAACCTGTCTCGGATCAATCTGAAGCACATTTCCTTGTTGGATATGGTTGTCCAAAAGAGCCGCTAAAAGATTGTTTGCCGAAGTGATTGCATGAAAATCTCCTGTGAAATGAAGATTCAAATCTTCCATCGGTACAACCTGTGCGTATCCGCCGCCTGCAGCACCACCTTTGATGCCGAAACAAGGTCCCAGCGAAGGCTCACGCAACGCAATCAATGCTTTTTTATTCAACTTTGCCATAGCTTGTCCAAGTCCCACAGAGGTTGTAGTCTTCCCCTCCCCTGCAGGAGTTGGGTTGATTGCAGTTACAAGTACAAGTTTCCCATCCGGTCGGTCTTTTACTGCCTCCCACAATTCATCAGAAAGCTTGGCTTTGTATTTTCCATACAATTCCAAATCATCCTCCTGAATCCCAATACTTGCAGCCACCTCTTTGATTGGTTTCATCACTGCCTCCTGTGCAATCTGAATGTCTGTTTTCATCTTTCTTCCTCCTTTGAATTATACATGTTCTTCAATATATTGCTCAAATTGTTCCATTGACATCAATACTTTTCTTGGCTTCGTGCCTTCTTCTTCTCCTACAACACCTGCCTCTGCCAACTGATCCATAATTCTTGCTGCACGGTTAAAGCCAATTTTAAATACGCGCTGCAGCATTCCAATGGATGCCTTATCTTTTTCAATAATAAATTTCCCTGCATCTACAAAATAGGCATCCCGGTCATCCGCACCGCTGTTTCCGGAAACCGTGCCTCCCGCAGCGACACTGGCACTATTTACATGGTTTGTAATCTCCTCATTATACTGAACACTTTCACTGTTCTTTACCAAAAAGTCTACAACAGCCTGCACCTCTTTATCTGACACAAATGCTCCCTGTACACGCGCCGGTTTTTGATATCCTGCCGGATAGAAAAGCATATCACCCTTTCCAAGCAGCTTTTCCGCACCGTTCATGTCAATGATCGTTCTGGAATCTACACCTGACGAAACAGAAAATGCGATTCTCGACGGCATATTTGCCTTGATCAGACCGGTGATGACATTGACGGATGGTCTCTGTGTGGCAAGAACAAGATGAATTCCGGCGGCTCTTGCAAGCTGTGCAAGGCGACAGATAGATTCTTCTACTTCTCCCGGTGCGACCATCATAAGATCCGCAAGCTCGTCCACGATAATAACGATCTGAGGTAATTTTTCTGGTTTTCCTTCTTCCTCAATCGCTTCGACTGTCTCAACTTTTGCATTGTATCCTTTCAAATCACGCACATTGTACTGTGCAAACAGATCATACCGTTTCATCATCTCAGCGACCGCCCAGTTCAGGGCACCTGCCGCTTTTTTGGGATCTGTCACAACCGGAATCATCAGATGCGGAATTCCATTATAGACACTTAACTCAACGACCTTAGGGTCAATCATAATTAACTTCACATCTTTTGGATCGGCTTTATATAAAATACTCATTATCAGCGTATTGATACAGACAGATTTACCAGAACCTGTCGCCCCCGCAATCAATACATGCGGCATCTTCATAATATCTGCCACGACAACTTTTCCTGCAATATCACGTCCCGCAGCAAACGCAATCTTCGATTCATGGTTTTGAAATTCGTCCGTCTCTAAAAGATCTCGGAGCATAACAGCCGTATTCTCTTTGTTCGGGACTTCGATTCCAACAGCCGCCTTTCCTGGGATTGGTGCCTCGATACGAATATCCGCAGCTGCAAGGTTCAATTTGATATCATCTGCAAGACCGACAATCTTGCTGACTTTTACCCCCTGCTCCGGCTGAAGTTCATAGCGGGTCACCGATGGACCACAGCTTACATTAGTCACAGTTACATTGACATTAAAATTTTGAAGCGTCTGCTGAAGTTTCATTGCAGTCTGACGTAAATGAGCATCGGAATCTCCTCCGCTTTTCTTTCCATGTTTCAGCAAAGACAGTGGCGGAAATACATATTCTTTTGCCCGTTTTTCCTCGCTCTTTTTAATCTCTTGTTCCACGTTTGCTGTCGCCGTCTCAACTTGCTTTTTACTTTCTTTTGTCTTTCGTTTCTCAGGAACAGGTTCCGGAATCGGAGCCTCTTCTTCCATAATGGGCTGTGCCCGATTGATCGTAATATCGTCCGGGACAGTATTTTTTGAAACTTCAGCTTCTCTTCCATCATATGACGATATTTCTTCCGCAAATAAATCCGGTACATCTTCCGGAGGTGTAATCTCTCTCATCTCCGGTGACTTTTTCACCAGTGTTGTGTCAAACGATACCCCTGAGACCGTATTATCTTTTCGCCTGCGTTCTTTCTCAGCTGCTTTTTGTTCCCTCTCCTGTGCTCTTTTTTCGCGTCTCAATTCTGCCTGCTCTTTTCGTTTCTTTGCATCCTGCTTTGCGGAAGAATAGGCTTTTTCACTGCCTTTTTTCACCCCGCGTATAAATGACTTCTCTGTAATGATGACAAGACAAATGATGCAGAGAATGATTACAATCACATATGTACCGATGACACCGATTGCAGGACAGAGCGCAGAAACAACAATTCCTCCCAAAAGACCACCGCCGTCTTTATGCATACTGGAAATTTTATAATAAGAGAACAATCTTGTGCCTGCTGTATATTCATTCATGATCAACTGAAACAATGTGCAGACCATCAGTGTGAATCCCGTTCCTGCTGCAGTCTTTATGTACGCGATAGAATTCCCTTTATTTGAAATTACAAAAGCAATTCCTATAAACAACAGAATCGGTATGATATATGCGATTGTCCCAAAAAGTCCAAATAATACGGAAGAAACGGCATCGCCTACAAAGCCCCCAATTCCAAAATTGCTTATCAATAGTAAAATACCGGCAGCCAAAGCTGATAAAATGATAATCTCATCTTTCAAAAAACTTTGGCTGTCCTGCTTCTTTTTCGTTTGTTTTTTGTTTCTTTTTCTGCTAGTATTCTTCCTTGCTGCCATGAAACTCCCCCTTGTATCTTAAACATACTATAATATAGTATATCATCAATAAAATCTCATGTCATCATCTATTTTTATTGATCTTTTTTTCTATCATCTCATGTAATTTCGTCAAAGCATCGCTCATCCCGCCAACGGCATCAATCAGTCCCTCTTTTACGGCCTCTTCTCCTTCTAAAAGCGTGCCGACATCTTTGACAAGTTGTGTAGAATCAAGCATCAGCTCTTCAATACGTTCCTGGGTCATATGAGAGTGTCCTGCCAGAAAGCGTATAATACGATCCTGAGTTCGTTCCATATTCCGATAGCTTTGAATCACTCCGATAAACATCCCATTTGAACGGACCGGATGAATGATCATCGTCCCACTGGGAACAATAAAAGAATAATCGGCTGAAACAGCAAGCGGCCCTCCGATGGAATGACTTCCGCCAAGAACCAAAGACACAGTCGGCTTGCTGAGTGATGCAATCATCTCTGCAATCGCAAGTCCCGCCTCCACATCACCTCCAAGTGTATTTAATAAAATGAGAAGTCCTTCGATTTCTTCATTATCCTCCACTTCAGCAAGTTTTGGCAGCAGATGTTCGTATTTCGTCGCTTTTGTGTTGCCGGACACCGCCTCATGCCCCTCAATCTCTCCGATAATTGTCAGTAACTGAATATTGTGCTTTCTGTTATTGTGTGTCAGTTCAATACTTCCGGTTTCGTTAATCTCTTCTCTTTTTTCTTCCTCCATACGCCTGCTCCTTTTCATTGTTTTCTTTTAGTATGCAGCAGTTTGAAAGAAATATACAAAAATCTCTTCACAAAATAAGGCGAGAGCATTTCCTGCTTCCCGCCTTATATCTTTTCATCTAAATTGTGGCAAACGCCTGTTCTAAATCTGCAATGATATCATCTGCGTTCTCGATTCCGACACTGAAACGAATCAAATCCGGCTGTACTCCGGCCTCTAATAATTCCTGCTCATTCATCTGGCGGTGTGTGTGACTTGCCGGGTGCAGCACAGAAGTGCGCGCATCTGCAACGTGTGTTACGATTGCGGCAAGTTTCAATTGATCCATCATTTTTACAGACGCATCCCGTCCACCTTTCAAGCCAAAGGAGATAACACCACAAGTGCCGTTTGGCATATATTTTTGAGCCAGCGCATGATATTTGTTATCCGGAAGCCCTGCGTAATTCACCCACGCAACTTTTTCGTGATTCACAAGATATTCCGCAACCTTTTGTGCATTTTCACAATGTCTCTGCACACGCAAATGCAGTGTCTCTAGACCAAGGTTCAATAAGAACGCATTCTGCGGAGACTGAACAGAACCCAAATCTCTCATCAGCTGCACTGTCGCTTTTGTGATGTAAGCACCTTTACCAAATTTTTCAGTATATACGATACCGTGATAAGTCTCATCCGGAGTCGTCAAACCTTTGAATTTATCACCATATGCTTCCCAGTCAAAATTTCCACTATCCACAATACAGCCGCCGACACATGCCGCATGTCCGTCCATGTATTTCGTCGTAGAATGTGTCACAATATCAGCTCCCCACTCAAACGGACGACAGTTGATTGGTGTCGCAAATGTATTGTCTACGATTAGAGGCACTCCATGTTCATGAGCAACTTTTGCAAATTTCTCAATATCCAGAATCACCAATGCCGGATTGGCGATCGTCTCTCCGAATACTGCTTTTGTATTCTCCTGAAACGCAGCATGCAACTCTTCTTCACTTGCATCTGCATCCACAAACGTAGCTTCGATTCCCATCTTTCTCAATGTGTGAGCATATAAGTTATATGTACCGCCGTAAATTGCTGCAGCGCACACAATATGGTCTCCTGCTTCTGCAATATTCATAATAGCATAGAAATTTGCTGCCTGACCGGAAGATGTCAGCATAGCTGCCACACCGCCCTCCAGATCACAAATCTTCGAAGCGACTGTGTCGTTTGTCGGATTTTGGAGTCTTGTATAAAAATATCCATTATCTTCAAGATCAAACAGTCTTCCCATCTGCTCACTTGTCTCATATTTGAATGTCGTGCTCTGATAAATCGGAAGCACTCTTGGTTCTCCTTTTTTCGGCTGCCATCCTGACTGGATACATTTTGTTTCAATTTTGTAGTTACTGCTCATAAACACTCCTCCTCATATCACTTACTGTCTATTCTTCCCAGTTATGGTAAACCTCTTGTACATCGTCATCTTCTTCTAACAGATCAAGTGTTTTTTGAATATTTTTCAGATCTGTCTCGTCTGTTAGCTGTACCCATGTCTGTGGAATCATAGTTACTTCTGCGCTCGCCATAGGAATGCCTGCTTCCTCCAAAGTCAGACGCACCTCACTGAAAGAATCTGGATCTGTCAGAATCTCAAAGCTGTCCTCTTCCTCTACAAAATCTTCTGCCCCCGCATCTAGTGCTGTCATCATCAAATCATCTGCATCCATCTCGCACTCTTCTTTTGCAACGATAATCTGTCCTTTTTTGTCAAACATGAATGACACACATCCAGGTGTTCCGACATTACCACTTCCTTTTGTAAATGCATTTCTCACATTGGAAGCAGTACGGTTCTTATTGTCCGTCAGTGCATCTACAATAATTGCAGTACCGTTTGGTCCATATCCCTCATATGTAACATGTTCATAGTTGGAAGCATCCGCATCTCCGGCTGCTTTTTTAATACTTCTCTCGATGTTGTCATTCGGCATATTGTTTGCCTTTGCTTTTGCAATTACATCACGCAGTCTGCTGTTGTTGGCCGGATCCGGACCGCCTCCCTCTTTTACTGCAACGGCAAGTTCTCTACCGATCTTCGTGAAAATCTTTCCTCTGACCGCATCATTTTTTTCCTTTTTATGTTTAATATTCGCAAATTTTGAATGTCCTGACATTTTTATTCCTCTCCTTGTTTTCTTTTAAAAATCACTTGTCTATTCTAGCACTCTTTTTTTTATTTGTACAGTTTTTATAATATTATTTTCCATGGACAGCACTTGAAAATCATAACCTCCATAGGATACAACACAATTTTCCTCCTCTGTCGGAATTCTTTCTAAATGAAAGATAAGGAATCCATTAAGTGTCTCATAGTCCTCTTCCTCAAATTGAATTCCAAGCAGTTCTTCCAAATCTTCAACTTCTGTCATTCCATCTGCAAGATAGCTTCCATCTGCCTCCTGCCTGATCAGTTCTTCTTCCTCGTCGTATTCATCCTGAATGTTTCCGACAATTTCTTCTATGATATCTTCCATTGTCACAAGTCCTGCAGTCTGACCATACTCATCAATGACAATCGCCATATGATATTTCCCTTCCTGCATCTTTTTCAGCAGTTTATCAATACTTCTCGTCTCCGGTATAAAGCTTACTGGTCTTATGTATTCCTCCAGCTGTTTAATCGGAATATGACGAAGCTGTTCGTTAAAGTAGCATTTCATTGCATCCCGCAGATGAATCGTTCCGATGATAGAATCAATATCTTCTTCATAGACCGGAAATCTGGATTTATTCTGCTCTAATATAAACGTCAACGCATTTTCAAGCGTCTCTTCGCCATCCAACGCAACCATATGTTTCCGGTGCGTCATAATACTTTTCGCATCCTTTTCCCCATATGCGAAAATATTTCGTATCATCTGAGCTTCACTGCTCAGGAACACACCCTGCCGATACCCCTCATCGACCATATCCATCACAGCCTCCGCCGCATCTTCTCCCTCTTCCATCTCTCCTGAAAATATTTTTCTCATTCGCGATAATAGATTACCCTCATCTTCCATTTCTTTTTTCTCCTTTTATTATGTATGAAGCTCCAAGCTGATTCTCAACGCTTCATCAACTTTTGTCATCAGTTTTTTGTCCACGTGACAAACCATGTCTTTTAGCCTCTGCTTGTCAATCGTGCGAATCTGTTCCAACAGCACCACTGAATTTTTTACAATCTGATATTTTCCTGCATCAATTTCAACATGTGTCGGCAACTTTGCCTTGTTCATTCTTGATGTAATCGCAGCACAGATCACAGTCGGGCTGTGTCTGTTCCCAATGTCATTTTGTATGATCAAAACAGGTCGTATTCCACCTTGTTCTGAACCGACTACCGGACTTAAGTCCGCATAAAATATATCACCACGTCTAATCTGCACTCTATTCACACTCCGATTTTTTAAGATAAAATTAGTATTTCCATCTTTTTCGGATGTATTCCAGTTAGAACCTGAATTCTCGTTTATGCAAAATAGTCCACCTGCTCTGCTATTTTCCCATCCCGCACATATACACGCGGAATACGTTTTCCAAGGTCGCACACAAATTCATAATTAAATCGCCCGGAAAGTTCGCTCAGCACTTCCACCGGCAAAATCTCATTTCCGTCTTTTCCAATCATTGTGACTTTATCGCCAAAGCTTACGCCTTCAATCTGTGTCACATCCACCATAAACTGATCCATGCAGACCCGCCCGAGAATAGGTGCTTTCTTTCCACGGATCAACACGTATCCTTTATTTGATAAGCTTCTTGGATATCCATCTGCATATCCGACCGGAATTGTTGCAATCTTCATTTTCTCTTTGGCCACGAACGTGCCTCCGTAGCTCACAGGAGTCCCTCTCTCTATCTCCTTTACAAATGCCACATGACTCTTTAATGCCAATGCCGGTTTTAATTTTACGTTTGTCTTGTCTACCTCTTCCGATGGATAGAGTCCATATGTAGAAATTCCTGCTCTTACAATATCGAAATTCGCCTCCGGGACATCAATGATGCCTGCACTGTTGGAGCAGTGCTCATATGTAAACCGGACATTTTTTTCTTTCAGGCGTTCCGTCATCCATACAAATTCCTGTATCTGTTTTTTTGTAAAGCTTTTATCTTTCTCATCTGCTTTGGTAAAATGTGTAAAAATCCCTTCCATATTGACATTTGGCATCTTGCTGATTCGCTTGATTGTCTCTGCTGATTGTTCATTGATTCCAAATCCCAGCCGCGACATTCCGGTATCCAGTTTGATGTGCATATAAGCTGTTTTCCCCTCTCTTGCCGCCATTCGAGAGATTGACTCTGCCATCTCTTCTGTGTAAATATTCATTCGAATCTCATGCTTTAACATCTCCATGTACTGATCTGGGAACACACATCCAAGCACCAGAATCGGTTTTTGAATCCCTTCTGTGCGAAGCACAACTGCCTCGTCTAAAGTCGCTACCGCAAAGCCCCATATGTAGTTCCAACGCTCCATCATCTCCGCAATCTGAACGGCTCCATGCCCATATCCATCCGCTTTTATGACCGCCATTACTTTCGTCTCAGGTCTGATGTTTTGTTTCATCTGTTCCATATTATATGCAATTGCATCCAAATCAATCTTTGCATATACTCTGCTATAAGTCTTCATCTGTTCTGTCGCCTCTCTTATATATTCTTTAATACACTGCTGATTTCCGCAACCAAATCACTTGCCAGTACACTGTATGCTCCCTTTTTGTCCCGGGCCATATCACCTGCAAGACCATGGAGGAACACCCCAAGACATGCAGATGTATACGGTTCACACTGTTGTGCCAAAATCCCCACAATAACTCCCGCAAGCACATCTCCGGAGCCTGCCTTTGCCATCGCCGCATTCCCGGACAAATTCAAATATGTATTTTGATGCTCTTTCGCAACAAGCGTTCTCGCATCTTTTAGCACGCAGACAACCTTATATCGTTCCACAAACGCATGCAGCTTTTCCATTCGCTGTTCTATCAGTTCTTTTACACTGCACTGCAGCATTCTGGACATCTCTTTCATATGTGGTGTCAAAACAATCAGAGCATTCGTTTCTTCAATCCATTCCATATGTTTTGACAGGATATTGATACCATCTGCATCCACCACACAAGGAACCAGCGCACGTTTCAACGTATATTGCATCACTCGTTCTGCTGTGTCACTTTTCCCAAGTCCGCATCCAATTCCAATCAAATCTGCCCATTGAATCAATTTTTCTAATTGCTCAGAATCAAACGTGTCATATGTTGTAATAATCGCTTCCGGTAAAAGCTGTTGTAATATCACACGGTTTTCTTCGTGTGTATAAATCTGCACAAGTCCTGCCCCCACTGCATAAGCGGCTTTTGCACTTAAATAAGCAGCTCCTGACATCCCTTTGCTGCCTGCAATCATCAACACTTTTCCATAGCTTCCCTTATGTGAATTTTTCTTCCTTTTTGGAAATCCCAGAAATAGGTCTTGTTTTTCATAGCCAAATGTAACTGTTCCTTCTGAGAATGTTTCCGAGGAAATGCCGATGTCACCTGTGAGAATCTTTCCTGCACACACATTTCCCTCCTGTAAAAACAGACCTCTCTTTGGAAAGGCAATTGCAACTGTCAGATCTGCACAAAAAGCAATCCCCATCCGGGCTCCGGTCGTATCATGAATTCCCGATGGCAGATCAACCGCCACCTTCTTGCCGGCCATCTGATTGACAGAACAAAGAACCTCCCTGTAATGGCCTGTAACTTCACGTTTCAATCCGGTTCCAAAGAGTGCATCTATAATTACACTATATTCCTCTGTACCCAGATTGGTTATCACCGGAATTTCATAATGTGCTGCAATTTTTGCCTGCTGTGCATTTTCCTCGCTTCGTTTTTGAGAATTCCCGGCAAAAAAAATAGTCACATCATGCCCCTTTAAGTGTAACAGGCGGGCAATTGCATATCCATCTCCACCATTGTTGCCGCTCCCACAGATTACAAGCACCTTGCGAAAATCCAGTTGTTCTTCTTCCATGCATCTTACCACTTCCAGTGCCGCACGTTCCATCAAAACCATAGACGGAACTCCGATTTCTTCAATCGTATACAGATCCGCTCTTCGCATCTGTTCGCCGGTTGGCAAATATATCATTTTTGTTCACCTTCTATTCTTGAAAAAAACGTGTAAAGGAAACCTGCCTGCTGCATGCCTCCACTACACGTCTCTTTTATCTTATTTCCCGCAAAAGCAGGAAATTATTCTTCCGTCGTATGCTCCACATGATAACGATTGACATTATAAGAAAGTCTCATCAAACTTTCTGAAAGATGTACATTCTCAACAATCACATCCTCCGGAAGTTCTAAATCTGTATGCGCAAAGTTCCAAATAGCTTTGATACCGCTTTCCACAAGCATGTCTGCAACTTCAATTGCTTTTGTCTTTGGAATAGTGAGCACTGCAATCTCGATATTATTCTCTTTGATAAAGTCGCTTAACTCATCCATCATCCGGATCTCAATACCTCGAATTGTAACGCCCTCAAGTCTTGGGTTCACATCAAAAATTCCTTTTAAGACAAATCCGCTTCGCTCAAAAGCAGCATAATTGGCAAGTGCCTGTCCTAAATTACCTGCTCCGAGTATAATCATATTATGATTGACATCCAGACCTAAAATCTTTCCAATCTCTGTATATAAATACTTTACATTATATCCATAACCTTGTTGTCCAAAGCCACCAAAATTATTCAAATCCTGTCTGATCTGGGAAGCTGTTACATTCATCCTTTTACTTAATTCATTAGAAGAAATACGCTCCACACTATTTTCCAATAACTCACCTAAGTAACGATAATAGCGGGGTAATCTTCTGATAACTGCCTGGGAGATTTGTCTTTCTTCCATTTTTTCTTCACCTTCCTCTGTTTTCCTGTCCATTCTAAGAATCATTATATAGAATCACCGCATCAAAGTCAAACTTTTAGTTGTATTTTCTTACATTTTAGTTATAATAAAATTATTGTACCAAAAAGGGAGGGGTTATATATATGATTCTCGCATGTCATAATATTTCAAAAGCATTTGGAGAACAAGTGATTGTCAAATCTGGTTCTTTTCATATAGAAGATCGCGAAAAAACGGCACTGATCGGACCAAATGGTGCCGGAAAGTCTACTATTTTAAAAATGATCATGAAAGAACTCGATACAGACAGTGGCGATATTATCCTGACAAAAGGAAAGACAATCGGTTATCTGTCACAGCATCAGGAGCTTTCAAGCGGAAACACAATTCTGGAAGAGTTAAAGACTGCCAAAGCAGATATCATTGAGATGGAAAAACAGATTCGCACGATTGAGATGGAATTGAAACATCTTCACGGCGAAGATTTAGAAAACCGGCTTCAGACATACCACCGACTGACAGAGCGTTTTGAACACGCCAACGGATACGCCTATCAGAGTGAATTGGTCGGTGTCTTAAAAGGACTTGGCTTTCGTGAAGATGAATTTTTAAAAGAGGTGGACACGCTCTCAGGAGGGCAAAAGACCCGTGTGTCCCTCGGAAAGCTTCTTCTTACCAAACCAGATATTTTATTGCTCGATGAACCGACAAACCATTTGGATATGAACTCCATCTCATGGCTCGAGACCTATTTGCTCAACTATGACGGTGCTGTCTTAATCGTATCCCATGACCGTTATTTTCTGAACCGTGTTGTCACAAAAGTGGTAGAGATTGAATACGGCAGCATTATGACTTACATGGGGAACTATTCAGACTATGCACAAAAGAAAAAGATGATTCGTGAAGCAAAATTAAAAGAATACTTAAATCAACAGCAGGAAATCAAGCATCAGGAAGCAGTAATCGAAAAACTTCGCTCTTTCAATCGAGAAAAATCAATTCGTCGTGCAGAAAGTCGTGAAAAGATGCTTGAAAAAATGGACGTCATTGAAAAGCCGATGGGGGATCCACAAGAACTCCACTTTTCATTAGAGCCATCTTGCATCAGCGGAAACGATGTGTTAGAAGTTGAACATTTAAGCAAGGCATTCGGAAACCACAAACTATTTCAGGATATCAGCTTTGAGATCAAGCGTGGGGAACACGTTGCCATCATCGGAGACAACGGAACCGGAAAGACAACACTTTTAAAAATACTGAATCAGGTAGTCGCCGCTGATAGCGGTTCTTTCAAGCTCGGCTCCAAAGTACAGATTGGCTATTATGATCAGGAACACCACGTGTTACATATGGAAAAAAATATTTTTGATGAAATCTCAGATGATTATCCAAGTCTTAACAACACACAGATTCGAAATACACTCGCCGCATTTTTATTTACGGGCGATGATGTCTACAAACTGATCAGTGATTTAAGCGGTGGCGAGCGTGGTCGTGTTTCTCTTGCAAAACTTATGCTGTCTGAGGCAAACTTCCTCATCCTCGATGAGCCAACGAACCATTTGGATATTGCTTCCAAAGAGATTTTGGAAAAAGCGCTGAATGATTACATCGGGACTGTACTTTATGTGTCCCACGACCGTTACTTTATTAATCAGACGGCGACACGTATTTTAGATCTTGTCAATGGCACATTTGTTAATTATATCGGAAACTATGATTACTACTTGGAAAAGAAAGAAGAATTGACAGCAGCGTATGCCGGCATTTCTGAAATTTCCACTCCTTCCGTCTCTTCCACGTCTGTGGAATCCGACACAAAGCTGGACTGGAAAGCCCAAAAAGAAGCACAGGCAAAAGAACGGAAACGTCAAAACGATTTAAAAAAGACTGAAGATGCAATTGCGAAACTGGAAGAAAGGGATTCTGAAATTGATGAGTTAATGACTCAGGAAGAAGTCTTCACCAACTCTGTGAGATGCCGTGAATTATCTGAGGAAAAAGCAAAAATCGCTGAGGAATTGGAAACACTTTACATGCGTTGGGAAGAACTCGCGGAATAAAAAGTATGCTAAAAAAGAAAATGCCCGAATTTCCTGTGTCTCAGGTCATTCGGACATTTTACATTCATTACAATAATTCCGCAATTGCTTTGATAAATTGTTCGCTGTTCAATACCGTTGGATTTTCAATACTTGTAATCAAAGCAAGGTCTTTTGTCATCTTACCGCTCTCGATCGTATCGATAGTTGCTTTTTCCAGTCTGTCTGCAAAATCCATCAATTCTTGATTGCCATCTAATTCACCGCGTTTACGGAGTGCACCGGTCCATGCAAAAATGGTTGCAACAGAGTTCGTAGAAGTTTCTTCACCCTTTAAGTGTTTGTAATAATGACGCTGCACTGTTCCGTGAGCAGCTTCGTACTCATAATATCCCTGTGGAGATACCAACACGGAAGTCATCATCGCAAGAGAACCGAATGCGGAAGAGACCATATCACTCATTACATCCCCATCATAGTTCTTACAAGCCCAGATAAATCCACCTTCCGCTTTCATGACACGCGCTACTGCGTCGTCAATCAGTGTATAGAAATACTCAATTCCGGCAGCTTTGAATTTCTCATCATATTCTTTATCATAAATCTCTTGGAAAATATCTTTAAATGTATGATCGTATTTTTTAGAGATTGTATCTTTTGTTGCAAACCACAAATCCTGTTTGATATCAAGCGCATAGTTAAAACAACTTCTCGCAAAACTTTCAATAGAAGCATCCAAGTTGTGCATCCCCTGTGCGATTCCGGCTCCTGTGTAATTATGTACCAACTCTCTTGTCTCTGTTCCGTCTTCTGCCGTATATACCAGCTCCACTTTTCCCGGTCCCGGAATGATCATCTCTGTATTTTTATAGACATCTCCATATGCATGTCTTGCAATTGTAATTGGCTTTTTCCAGTTTTTCACACATGGCTCAATTCCCTTTACAATAATCGGTGTACGGAAAACTGTTCCGTCTAACATCGCACGGATTGTTCCATTTGGGCTTTTCCACATCTCTTTTAAGTCATATTCTGTCATTCGTGCAGCATTCGGAGTGATGGTCGCACATTTTACAGCGACTCCATATTTCTTCGTTGCATTTGCAGAATCAATGGTAACCTGGTCATTTGTTTCGTTGCGGTACTCCAATCCCAAATCATAATATTCTGTTTTCAAATCAATAAATGGTAATAACAGATTCTCTTTGATCATCTTCCAAAGGATTCTTGTCATCTCATCTCCGTCCATCTCTACAAGTGGTGTTGTCATCTTAATTTTATCCATCTTCCATTTCCTCCTGCTCTACGCTTCGATATTTAAATTTTGCATTACTTTCAAAATGTGTTCATTGGCAAGTTGTTCTGCTTTATCTGCATCTTTCTGTTTGATTGCTTCCAAAATCTCTTTATGTTCTTTGATTGATTTTTCTGCCCGATGTTCTCTTGTAACAGATGCCTGCCTTGCCATCTGGACATATTTATGAAAATCGGATAATACATGTTCTAGTATACGACTATTTGATGCTTCGTACAATACTTCATGGAATTTTCCATCAAGTTCTACAACCTGACCCGATTTTTCTTTTTGATTTTTGTTTGCATGAAATTCTGAGAGTAAAACAATCTCTTCTAGTTTTTCTATCTGTTCTTCTGTAATATGCTCGGTCGCCCATCTGGCGCAAAGTCCTTCCAGGAGGGAGCGTACCAAATAGATATCCTTCACATCTTTCCCTGTAATTCCGGTCACATATGCGCCTTTGTTTGGTACGATTTTTACAAGTCCCTCCAGTTCAAGCTGTCTTAACGCCTCTCTCACCGGAGTTCTGCTCACCCCAAGCTTTTTCCCGATTGTGCTTTCCCGCAATTCTTCATTTTCTTTGTATTCGCCCTTCAAAATACCATCTCTGATTTTTTGAAAGACTCTTCCACGGAGCGAATACTCCTGATATTCTTCCATCTTCTGCCTCCACTATAAAATTATCTGCAACTCATGACAGGCATCTGTGATCACACGTACCAATTCGTCATCTGTCAAAACAGTCACACGTCCGGATTCATACTCTGCATCTACCCATTCTTTTACCTTCGCTACCAATGGTGAATTTTTGTCAATAGCACGGTCACCTTTCAACTTGTAATATGCATTGATCCAATGTGCAATTCCCGCAAGCCCCGATGTGTTGGATACCGCAACAAGAACCGGACGGTTCAGGAATTTATCCGTATCAAAAATATTGTAAATCTCCTCATTTTTCAGAAGTCCATCGGCGTGAATACCGGCTCTTGTCACATTAAAGTTCTTTCCGACAAACGGAGTTCTTGACGGCACACGATATCCAATCTCTTTCTCGTAATACTCCACCATCTCTGTGATGACTGTCGTATCCATTCCGTCTAAAGTTCCACGAAGTTGCGCATATTCAAACACCATTGCTTCAAGCGGTGTATTTCCTGTACGCTCACCGATTCCAAACAAAGAACAGTTTACGCCGCTTGCACCATACAGCCAAGCTGTCGTGGAGTTGCTGACCGCCTTATAAAAGTCATTATGTCCGTGAAATTCAATCAACTCACTTGGCACACCTGCGTGAACCATCAGACCGTATATGATTCCCGGAATTGATCGCGGAATCACAGCCCCCGGATAATTGACACCGTATCCCATTGTATCACAAACACGCACCTTTACGGGAATTTGATATTCCTCACGCAATTTCATCAATTCCAGACAAAACGGAATGACAAATCCATAAATATCCGAACGTGTAATATCCTCCAGATGACATCTCGGACTGACACCAATTTCCAAACATTCTCTTACAATCGAAAGGTAATGCTCCATCGCCTGTCTTCTTGTCATATTCAGTTTGTAAAAAATATGGTAATCAGAACAGCTGACCAAAATCCCAGTCTCTTTCATTCCGATATCTTTTACAAGTTGAAAATCTTTCTTGCTTGCACGAATCCAGCTTGTCACCTCCGGAAATTCGTATCCTCTCTCCATACATTTGTAAACTGCGTCCCGGTCTTTTTTACTATATAGGAAAAATTCGCACTGGCGGATCTTTCCTTTCGGACCACCAAGTCTGTGAAAATAATCATACAATGTGACAATCTGTTCTGTAGAATAAGGCGCTCTCGACTGCTGTCCATCACGGAATGTCGTATCGGTAATCCAGATTTCATCCGGCATGTGATGAGGCACGATTCGGTCATTGAAGGCAATCTTTGGAATCTCATCATACGGAAATAGATTGCGGAAAATGTTCGGTGTCTCCACATCCACCAGAGGATACATATGTTCCTCAAGTTCTAACAGATTATTATGTTGATTCATAAATACTTTTCTATTCTCCATGGTCATCCTCTTTTCTTTATTCCAGTTTTGTATAATTGTATACAATTATACATTTCGTGTCAATACTTTACCGAAATAAAATAACAGAGTGAGAATATTTTTTCCCACTCTGCTACTCTTATTTCGCCACATTTATATAAAATTGTCCTTTTTGCGCATTTTATCTAAACAGTATTTGACACTCTCTGTCTCAAAAGAGTCTAGTGCAAACAAAGATTCATTATATTGAAAATTTCTCTCTTTTTCTCCATCAGAAAGCAGTTGTTTTTCCGAAAACCAAAGTGATACTTTTTCTATCTGATCTCCAACTGCCTTATAACTGATCGTGTACAGATAATCCTCTCCTGATCCTTTGCAAAATATCTGTTCCCCTTCTTCACTTTCATATTTCAGAGAAATACTCCTATAACTTATTTCCATTTTTTCTTGTATGCATCATCCATATTCTGTAATAAACCTTTCCTTTCAATACCTATTTTAACAAATCAGAAATGCAGATTTGAAAATCCTCATATACTTTTAATTTAATTGTATCGCCAAAAGGAATGATAACAGGCGCGACATCTTCTTCGTAACGATATATGGTAGTGCGTTCTCTAGCCGGATCGACAATCCAGTATTCTCGAACTCCTGCATCTGCATAAAGCGCATTTTTTGTAGAATAATCCATTTTCCGACTGCTTGGAGAAACAATTTCAATAATAAAGTCAGGCGCTCCTTCACAGCCACGGTTTGAAATTTTATTATGGTCACATACCAAACTAATATCCGGTTCCACATAATTAGAATCATCCTCTTTGATAAACACTGCAAATGGCGCTGGATAAACTTTGCAGTTCCCATGTTTTTTTGCAATGTAGTTTTGCAGCGAAGTTGTCAGTACTGCAACAAGTTCCTGATGCAAAGGAGAAGGGGGCGCCATGTCATAAATTCTCCCGTCAAGCAATTCCGCTCGCTTACCATCCGGAAGGGCATAAATATCATCGATTGTATATAGTTTTGTTTTTAATAATGGCATCGTATCATATCCTTTCTTGCTTTCTTTGTCTTTTAGTATAACATGAGTTTCCGCAAAACAAAAGTATTGCTGCCGTATTACAGAACACAATCTGTCTCATCGCCCTCACCAATCGCATATCGAGTAACGTTTTTCTCATCTGAATCAGTCTTTCCAGATTTTCGCGCTGATAACTCACATAATCTGTCCAAAACTCAAAATCAGACCAGCGCTCCGGAATCATTAACAAGTACAAATCTAAAATCATTTTCAGCCATGTGTAATCCAATACTTTCCCTGGCCCAAATTTCATCTGAAGTGTCTCTTCCAGTACACGCATGGATTCATATTCATCTTCTTTCACTTTGGTAACTACCCGCTGAAACGTAGCCGTTTCTCCCTCTTTTGGCTCGTATACAAACAAATTTTCCTTATGTTCGATCACTCCCGCAATCTCATATTGCTTTTCCTCTTGATATTCCTGTACCGGGATCCCACCTTCTGTTGTCTGAACAAACGATACAAATTGCATCTCCTCTTCCAACCTCTGCATAGCATGTACCGCCAATATATAGAAACAGGCTATCAGTGCAATTGCCAGAACACCAACCACCTGCTTTCTATGCGCTTTCACTGCTTCTGCGGCTTGATGCGGCCGCCATCAGAAATCTGTTTTGACGAGGATAGGATAATGTTCTGATTGACACTCAGACCTTTCACTGCTGCATATCGATCTCCTTTGTATTCGACAGTCACATCCACACGTCTTGCAATGACTTCTGTTCCAAGGATTGTTTTCTTCTCATCGGTGGTATACACATAATATTGATTTCCCTCTTCTTGATGCAGCGCTTCTAAAGGTATACACCCTGAATACATTTTTTTGCTTGTCTCTATTTGCACACCTACTGAGGTGCCAATCGGAAGCGTATTTGGTGGAATCCGTATACTTGCCTCTACCCCTGCCCCCGTTTCTGTATTTTGCTGTATCGCTGTAATTTTTAATTTCCCAACTGCATTTTTCTCTGTTTCCATAAGCACATCAGAAATCAGCTTTACATTTGCACCGACTATCACATGTTCTTTATTCTCTTCCGAAAACTGTACTTTCAGCATCATTTCAGCAGATATATCAGCAATTAAAATATCTGCCGTTCCAGAAGTCATACCACCTACCTGTATATTCACAGCTGATACAACTCCATCCATAGGAGACACTACCTTCCCTTCTGCACTCTGGAGCTCTTTTAACGCTGAAAGCTGCTTTTCCACAAATCCAGTTTTTAAAATTTCCGCATACGCAGTCTGTTTTGCGAGGGACACCGCAATTCCTAATGATAAGACAAACAAAACAGGAATACAGACTCCCACAAAACGTCCCGTATTTGTGAATGCCAACAAAAACGCTTTATTGTGTAAGATAGATTTAAAATTCAAAAGACCTACAAACTGACCGGAAGCAGTCTGCATAAATGCTCTCCTTACGACATCAATGTACGGAATCAACACAAAGAGCAATACACCGACAAAGCTTGGCAGGATAAACAGATATCCCACCCACATTTTTCTCTTTCTCATCACTTATTCCGCCTGATAAATCTCTACTTTTTCTACAATTGCATTCACAGCAGATTCCAACGATTCTTCTCCATACACATAATGCTCCGCCTGTGTCAGAATCTCCTCAAACAGTGCCTGCTCCACTTAAGAAATTTACAAATTCCTCCGCTTCCTCTGCATTTAATTTCTGAATGCGAATCCCTTCTGCACTATCCTGTTCCGGATACATGACTGTCATCTGTTCCTTTGTCTCTGATATCGGAAGCGTCTTTCGAAAGCTTGTCTTATTCACACTCAATGTCCAGTCATACTGATCCATATTCTCGGAAGATAAAAAGTACGATAGGAACGCTTTCGCAGCTTCTTTCTTCTCACTGGACGCAGTTATGCCAAATATCCATTTCGGGATAAACTTTTTCCCACTTTCGCTGTTTAAATAATCATAGAACACGGGACTATTCGCACTCACACTTTCCAATTGCGCCAGCGTCTGCCCCATATCCATTTCATCAACCGACAAAATATCCTTTTGAAATGCCATTGTTACCCCGGCGTCTCCGGAATAGTACGGCAATTCCAAATCAATCTCAGATGCATCAAAAAGCATCCTTGCCTCTTCTAAAAATGTGGACAGTGCCTCTTGATCTACCACACTCTCTTCTGAAATAATATCGTTCCAAAAAGTCAATAGAAGTAACGGAATACTCTTCGTTGCATTCCGTGCGATCCCTTTTATCTGCTCTTCCGTCCGTGTTTTCAATGTGCCTGATAGAGTTTTTACTTCCTCTGGTGTCACCGCACCTTCTTTTCCAATAATAATCGGAACGGAAAAACGGGATGGGATTGCATACACTTTCTCCCCTTTTTCATATGAGGAAAGTACGTTTTCAAAAAATTCTTCCCCATTTTCTTTCACACTCTCCACCATGTCACTTAAGTCTTCCAATCCCCCTTTTTCGATATAGTCCTCAATTGGAAGTCCATCCATCAAAATGATATCCGGTCCATTTCCCGCCATAATCTCGGTGTTCAGACTTCGGATTGCATCGGATACCGTCTTTCCGTCTTCCTCTGATATCCCCACCTCTATCACAACCGGATACTTAGGATATTTCTCCATAAATAACTTTGCGCTTTGCCACAAATTCTCATTTTCTTTTAGGGTATACAAACGTAGCACTGCATCTTCTTTCTTTGTTTGTTCATTTTGTTTCTCCATCGGCTTTCCCACACAACCGGATAAAAACACCACCCATGCCAGTAAGATTCCGATTTCTTTTCTCATTGCTATCCCTCCTTGTATTGTTTTCTAATATGACTATACCGGAGAGATGCATCTTATTTGCATCAAAAAAAAGAGCTTGCGCCCTTTTTTTAATTTCTATTTCTAATATCTCTTATAACTATCCCCACGGTTACCAATATCAATTATACAAACTTTTTATGTCTTCACTTTCCGCTTTCAGCCCCATTGTATCATATTATATAAATAAATTGGATATATTTTCAAAATTTCCTTACTCCCAAAGTTATAATCTACATATATTTTGGTTCATCTAAAATAATGAGCTTTGAATTTCCAATCAAAACCATAACAATCGATACTTTCATTATGCTTCTTTTTCAGCTTATTTTAAGCATCCCTGCACAGGCACTCAAATTCATACAGATAGACGTCTTCAAGTGTCGGGCTGACTTCTGTCCACCGGTATTTTTCCGGGTGCTGCTCTGAGATAACACGCACGACAATCTCCCCGTCCGTCCGAAATAAGTTACTGATTTCAAATTCTTGTTTTACCTGATTCAATTCATCCTGTGAAATCCTGATTTCAAATACTTTCCCAGCAATTTTTTTCTGCAATGCCTCCGGGCAGTCTTTGTCCACAACCTTTCCGTTTTTCATCAAAAGAATTTCTTTTGAGATAAACTCAATGTCAGACACCACATGAGTAGCAATCAGGACAATTTTGTCGCCGCTCAAATCCGAGATCAGGTTTCGGATACGGATACGCTCCTTTGGATCCAAACCGGCAGTCGGCTCATCTAAAATCAGAATCTGTGGATCATCCAAAAGAGCCTGCACAAGGAGAACCCTCTGTTTCATCCCGCCGGACAGTTCTTTTATCTTCTTTCTTCTCACCTCGCTTAAATTCAAAAGTGGAAGAAGTTCCTCCATGCGCCTCCTGATTTCTTTTTTATCCATACCGCGCAGTGTTCCCATGTAGCTGATAAAATGATTTACGGTGAAAGAATCATATAATTGTTGCTGCTGCGGCTATACCCCATGATTTTCCGATACTGTGCTTTCATCTTCGTAATCTCTGTTTCATTGCACAGGATTCTCCCCGAATCACGCAGCAGGTTATCCGTCAATATATTCATCAATGTACTTTTCCCGGCTCCATTTGGACCTAATATCCCATAAATTCCATTTTCAAATACTGCATGGAAATCCTGCAACGCAACTTTTGCCCCATAGTTTTTGTTGAGTCCTCTTATCACTAATTTCATCCGTCTCACTTCCTTTTATCATAGATTTCATAGAGAATATAACAACTCGCAGCAGGGAGATAAATCCAAAAAACCAGCACCTGCAACACAATCATATCCCACCGCCCCTGTAACAGTTGATGCGCATCCAGCAGCGCGTTCATGCTCCAAAAATGTATTTTATAAAGCCCGCCCCATTCCATGACAAGCGGTCCTATAAAGATTACAATCCCTGAAATATTTGTCAAAATCGTATCTTTTAACAGTGCAGACAGCGCCACAGCCGCCAGTGCAATAACAAACAGCGAAAGAAACTGGGAGAGTGCCAGCAAAAAAACATATTCCCCAATCGTGCAGTTTAAGACTGACTCTCCTGCGAACGGCATGGAGCGCACTTTCGCCCCCCCCAGTTATCCATCGGATACGACTTCACTATTTTCAAAATGAAAGGGAGGTGAATCAAAACTGCCATCAAAAATGTAATTTTGAATACCGTGCCTATCTTCGTAGTCAAAATCGGCAGCCGTCCCCGCTTTGTACTCCGAAGCAAATTCATCACTTTCAAGTCATATTCCATGCCAAGCGCCGAGGATGCGCTGTAGACGGCGACAAACACACACAGGCTGAGTAGAATCAGGCGGCTTCTTGCGAGGCTGCTGCCGAACATCTTTTCATACCCGGTGTCATATACGAGTTCCTGCTCATTGACGCCGCGCATGGAATTGTTGCCCACCACATATTGAAGCTGGGCATAAGCCCTCCTGAAACCTGCATATGGATAGCGGATATTATTCTGTTTTTGTGCAATCTCCTGTTCCGAAAGTCCCGATTTTTCCGGGGTCAACGCCATGATTTCCTCGTATTTTTTCTTTTCTTCCGAAAAGTATTTCAGCTTGTCCTCCGTAATGTGCCCCTGCTGTTTCGCCACATACATTTGGTAGTACTCTTCCTCCACATCTTTGTAAAACTTCATGCCATTTCCAACTAAAACAGCGCCATATAGAACAGCGGCACAGAGCCATATTGTTTTGTTCGTGAACAGGTTTTTAAACAGCTCATGCAGACACAATTTATCCGTCACAAATGCAGGTACGCTCTTCGGCTTCTTCCTTCTCCATCGCGCCTTTACTTTGTCGCAGTGGGAAAATTTTCGGATGTTGACAGCCAAAAGCAGCAACAGGCATACTGGCAGAAGCGCCAAAAATATGTGCATTGCGTTGACCGGATATCCGAAGACGTCCAAATTATGATATTGGGATAACAGTGGATATACCTTGATATACTGCGCAAGATTTACATATTTCAGCACGTCCATATAAGAGACAGACGGCAGCAGCAGACAGAGCAGATACTCCCCAATCCCAATAAATCCAATTCCTAAAACTGCACCCGAAGAACTGCCCGCCTTTTGCGCCAGCCACATCATAGCCAGTGCAATCACATAACAGACAAACATTTTTAAAAGCAGATAAAGCATCAAATATTCGCCAACCGAAAGCATGTATGGACTTTCATACATTGCAGTCACGGATTGAACCGGTCTTTCCAAATCCCCAAATCCATATTGATGCATGGAAAACAAGTAATTTCCGCCATATAAAAACAAGACAAGAAAGCATGTAATTCCGGCTGCAATCAGCAATTTTGCCCGAATTACATACTTCCGTCCTTTATATGTAGATTTTAAAAGCCGGTATAACTGATTCTTTTTCTCATAAATCACCAAAAAATATGTCATTGCAGTCAGCAAAAGAACCATGCAGACGTCCGTAAATTCTGTCTGTGCTGCAAAAATCACACCATCCGAAATATCCACCGCCAACTCTAAACCATGCAGCTTTTCAAATGCTTCCGGTGTTTTCTGTGCATTCCGATATGCAAAAGAACTTTCTTCTGAGAAAATCGCACTCGACATATTTGTGCTTTTTTGCTCAATCTCATCCAAATAAGATTCATACTGTCCAGCCTGCACATACTCGTGCAGAACTTTTTTATACAGTTCCTCCTCCGCATAAGGGTTGCCGGTGTATGATGATATTTTATTCTCCTTCAGCTCCTTAAGCCAACGTTCCCGCTCTTCCTCCGGCTGTCGTTTCAAATCCGCGTACAGCTCTTTTACTGCCTCCGCCGGAGGCCAGCTCATCTTTGCCTGCTCAGAAAGATTCCACAGATTAAACAGGAACGCCACCACGCACAGCAGCCAAAAGAAACGAAATGCAATGAACTTCTTCCACTCATACCTTACACATTCCATACTGCCTCCATCTTTCTAATCCCCAATCAGCTTCCCATCCTTATCCACTAAATTTCCCGTTGAAGAGACACTTGGCTTCAAAACAACTTCCACATCGTTCTTTCCACTCAACAAATCCTCCCAGCGAATATATCCATACCATTCAATCAAGTCGCCTTCCGTCTCGCCGATAGTGTAATAATTCAGATATACTCCTTCTTCTGTCTGGCAGATAAAGTTACTCAGTACAGCCCCCTCCGCCGGAAGGTTCTGCGGCAGAGACAACTCCCGGATTGCCCCGCTTTCTTTCTCTTTAAAGAACATCCATTGCTTTGGATAATCAGACAAACGGAAAACAACCCCTTCCTCTAAAATACCATCCAGTGACAGATAGCCTGTTTCTTCGCCAACAAACTCTTTCAGTTCAGACCGGTTCAGATATATTTCATTTTCGTTCGTATCAAGATGATATTGATAAATGGTATCCAATTCGTTTTTCTCCGTTCCGGCATAGTAAAAACTGCTTTTGTCAGGACTAAAGTATATCAGCTCATACCCACTATTATGCAGCACAATCTCTTCTGATTTTTTTGTTTGATACTCAAATTTATAAAACAATGGAGTGTCTCCATTTATCAGAGAATAAATCAAATAGTCCTTTGTTACCCCAAGAACGTTCACAAAATCGGCTTCTTCTGTGAAAATCTCCTCCTGTTTCATGGAATCCAAATTCAGCACATTAAAATGACGTTGGTATTTTGTATCCTGAATATTCTCTTCTTCTGCCGCATCCAAAATATCAGAATAAAAATAGTATAATTCATCTCCGACAACAACCCCCGCATGAAAGACACAGCCTGCATCGATAAAATAATCTTTTTCCTTCCGGTTGCTTCCGTCAAATTCTGACACAACAAGCCTCGTTCCATCTTCATCACTCATCATTCCATATAGCTTCCCTTTATATGGAAATATATTGTTGGAACCTTTTGCGGCATTGCAGGCAGTCTCTGCATCCTCATAATTGGAAAGATGGCGGCAATCCGGTTTATTACAGATTGGAACGGCTGTATTCGTCTTAAAATCCGTAAAATATGACATTCCATGAATGGCACTGAAAAATCCACCGTTCACTTTTATATCCCTCCCGGAAATGTCAATGTAATCAGACTGGAATTTTTCTGATTTGGAACTTTCACCATCTTTTTTTTCGCTGCAGCCGATAAGTGTTACTGAAAATAGTAAGAGCAATAACATTTTCCATCTGTGTTTCCGCATAAACATTCCTCCAATCTCATAAATTAATAGTTTATCTGTTTCACTTGCACGAGAAATAGAGTATAAAATACTCTATTTCTCGCATGTCATTAAACAGTTTTTATGAATGAGCTGTCAGATTACTTGTTGCGCCTTCATATGTATGAAAACTTGTTGCAGTACCTATATCCCATCCATTTGGAGCATATACAGTCAGTTCATTTGCTCCGGTTTGGGTCGGCATCGCAACCATTTGATTCATACTTCCACCCGTCACATATCTTTTTGCTGCAATGGAAGTCTTTGCATTGTTACCGCCGGTGGAAGCATAAGCATGCCTGACTGTTACATTCAAATGTGTTCTTTGCTTACCAACATATCCACTTGCCGTTCCTGCATACACACTCATACTACTTCCAATTACCATACATCCAGCTAGCAAAGCTGCTACTCTTTTTCTTTTGTTTCTTAACATATTCAGTCCCTCCTGACATTTTGACTTTCTCTTGTTGATTTTATATTCATTTTTAGTCGTCAACAATTTCTATACTGGTTGATAACAAGATACATCTAAAAGGTGTTTTTGCATGATAACCGTCACTTTTTCTCCGCAAAACCTCAAAATTCAATAAATACAAAATCACTTGTACTGGCGTAGCGATATAACATCCGATAAAATATAATATGGTATAGCTTACAGTATTTAATATCCACTTTTGAAATAAATAGACACACCATCTTATATCCTCTTTCTGTATTATTTTCTTATCATATAAAAAAAATGCTATTCTTTCTGTTACTCTTAGAAGCATATGTTCTTCTCCTTCGTAACACTGGAATAACATTTTTTTGACTTTTATCAAGTGTTTTGTTCCCAAACGACAGTTTTTGTTCCCAAACGACCTCAATTCCAAATAGCAGTAAATTGAAACACACCATTCTCACACGATACCTCTCCCATTCCACCACTATCTTCCACTGTATGCAATGCATTTTTCAAACCATACCCATGAAGTATCTGATTCTCCTTTGTGGATGTAAATGTTTCTAAGTTACTGGACTTCTTTAAACTCGCTGTATTTTGAACTGACAAAATCGTTCCGAGATCATCCATCAAAAACTTTACTTTGATATACCGCCCCGTATTCTGCTTTCTGCAGGACTCAATTGCGTTATCTAAAATATTCGATAAAATCACGACAATTTTTTCCTGACTGAGATGAAGCTTCTGCAAATCGCTTACTTCAAAGAAGATAGGAATCCGTTCTCTTTTGCAGACATCATACTTTTGGTTCAATAATGCGTCAATGACTGCGTTCTTTGTATGGACAATTTGTATTCCTGATTCATTTTTCCCTGTTAATTTCTGAATATATTCCAAAGCTTCTTCCGTATGATTTTTGTTTTGCAATAATCCTCGCAAGGTATATAAATGGTTTTGGAAATCGTGGGTCAACTTCCTTTGTTCTTGTAAGTGGTTTCGCACTAATTCAGCTTGTTTTTCCTCTGCCTGTATTTGTTTGGTGAGAATCAGATTTTGGATTTCCACTTGTTTCTTTTTTTCCAGTTCTGTCTCTAAATATGCATAAATAAATGTTCCTAAGAGCAATAATCCAATATCCAAAAATAGGACAAACGTGAGATTATTATTTTGAATCAGATCATACACAACAATCGTCAAATTCAAAATCATACAAATCGGAACAATTAAAAGTTGTCCCCATTCTAAAATAGAAAATTTTTCATGTCTTCTACTGGCTTCTATCTTTTTTGAAAACATGATACAACTATAAAGCAATATACTTTTTGCCAAAAGTGCCGCCACAACATATGCATATTGGCTGTTATATAATACACTTATATCTATCTGTAAAAACAATAAACTGCCCGCAATCACAAGATAATCGATTGTATATAACAAAATATAAAACATCGCGACAAAAAACAGTTGTCTTATCTTTCTCCCTTGATATAATAAAATAATCAAAAAATAGAAAGTAATCACAACTATTATAGATTTTATCGTTGTTGTTCCAATCAAATTTAAAAATTGACCGAGCAACTGAAAACAAAAGACATAACCTGCTATCACAAATAGCATTGACTTTATCCTTTTGAATTTTCTCTCAAAAAATACATCCGCAATAATAAAAAGTCCAATAATTTCTATTGTAAGAAGTATACAATCAAAAAATATGTCCAATACTAACATCCCCTCCAAATCACATACCGATGTACAATTTCTGAATACCGCTCTTTGCTGCATGGTACTTCCTCTCCATTGTCCAAAAAGAGTATCCGGTTTTTGATTTTTACCACATGGTCTAAATTGACGAGATAACTTTTGTGTACCCGCAAAAATTCTTTTTGACAAAGCATTTTTTCCATATCGGATATCTTGCCATATTGCTTATATTCGTCCTTCTTCGTATGTATCAGCACATACCGTTTATAGCTTTCCACAAATACAATATCAGAAAGCCGAAGCTCTATCTGCACATTTTCTGTCCGTACTTCTATTGTTTCTAAATGATGTTTTAATTCTTTCATCACATCATCCATCGCAAAACAAAATGTCTCTTCCAAATCGTTTTTTAGCAAATATCGGAATGCATTGACTACATATCCATACGGCGCCATTTCTATATATGCGGAAATGTAAATAATCGGTGTCTCTATCTTTTGGCTGCGCAACTCTTTCGCCACTTCAATCCCGTTTTTCTCCTGCATATTCATATCCAGCAAAATCAAATCATACTCCACAAGATTGCTCTGCAAAAAAGCATCTGTATTGTCGTAACAATGGATTTATGCCTGTATATTTCTTTCAGAATAATATTGTGCTGCCAACTGTTGTATCTTTTCTAAAAATACAGTCTCATCATCACAGACTGCAATCTTCCATACTTTATCTCTCATTTTTTATTCCCATTTTCTCCAGTCTATTACCGTAATCTTCCGCTCTCATACCGCATCACAGTCCGCAAATACTGCATCACTGCTTCATACCGCTCCTCAACCGTTCCGTCATTCTCCACAAAATCAAGGCTCTGTGCTGCGATTCCGATAAACTCTTCCGTAATCTCAGATTTCTTTTTCTGCAGGAAGTCCATTTTTTCTTTTGACGAAGACAAGTCTAAAAACTCCCAGATAAGAGAACGGTCATCTTCTCTTTGACCGTCCTCCTCTCCCTCTAATTCAAATCGGTATTCTTGTTCTACCTCTGGATATTTTTCTTTATCCACTTTGTTTATAAACATCTCCAATGGTCTCACATACAGCTCCTGTTCCCCATACAGTTGTCTGTATACGACTAATTCCTCCATCGTCTCCGAATGCTTTGCGATTCCAATGACCTGATACCGTCTTCCTTTAAAGTGTCGGTAGCATTCCCCTTCTTTTGGTCTTCTATTATACTCCATATATCTTTCCTTTCCGGATGATTTCTAATATAATTTTGCACTGATGCTCTTTGGTTTGTATCCATTATCTTCCAATGCTTTTAAGATTTCTTTCTTATGCTCTGTACCGAATGATTCCATCGTAATACGAAGCTCCACTGCTGCATTACGGTTTGTGCTGACAAACTGATTGTGCTCCAATTTGATGACATTTCCCTGTGCCTTTGCGATTGTGTCTGCAACACGTACCAATTCACCCGGCTTATCCGGAAGCAGTACAGATACAGAGAAAATTCTGTCTCTTTGGATCAGACCGTGCTGCACGATTGAGGACATGGTAATGACGTCCATATTTCCGCCGCTTAGGATCGATACGACTTTCTTTCCTTTCAAATCAAGCTGTTTTAAAGCGGCAACAGACAACAATCCCGAATTCTCTACAATCATCTTATGGTTTTCAACCATATCAAGGAATGCTCCGATTAATTCATCATCCTCCACAGTCAGAATCTGATCTACATTTTCTTTCACATATTCTAATGTATTTTCACCGACTGTTTTTACAGCAGTACCATCTGCAATTGTATTCGCGCTTGGCAGAGTCACAACATGTCCGGCTTTGAGTGCCGCTTTCATGCTTGCTGCCTCCGCAGGTTCTACACCGATGACTTTAATTTTGGGATTCAGCATTTTTGCAAGTGTTGACACGCCTGTGATCAGACCGCCACCACCGATTGGTGCCAAAATATAGTCAACAGTCGGAAGTTCCTGAATAATTTCCATTGTGATCGTTCCCTGTCCGGTTGCAACGTCCAAATCATCAAACGGATGTACAAATGTATATCCGTGTTCTTCTGCCAGTTCATATGCTTTTGCACAGGCGTCATCATATACATCCCCATGCAAAATCACTTCTGCCCCGTAACTCTTTGTACGATTGACTTTGATAAGTGGTGTCACAGTCGGCATAACAATTGTAGCTTTGCAGCCAAATGCTTTTGCCGCATACGCGACGCCCTGTGCATGGTTCCCGGCAGAAGCTGTAATCAGACCTTTTGCTCTTTCTTCTTCAGACAAGGTGCTGATTTTATAATATGCACCGCGCAGCTTATATGCTCCGGTATATTGCATATTCTCAGGTTTTAAATACACTTTTCCGCCTGTCTGCTGACTTAAGTAGTCACTGTATACCAGCTTTGTTGGATTCGTTACTCGTTTTACAATTTCACTTGCCTGCTCAAATTTTTCTAATGTCAACATATGGATTCCTTCTTTCTTTATTTTTATTACTCTTTGGTGAGAAACAGTGCATCTACAAAATCATCGGAGTTAAATTTCTGCAGATCATCAATACTTTCCCCGACACCGATGTATTTTACAGGGATACCAAGTTCTGATTGAATGGCTACTGCAATTCCGCCTTTGGCTGTTCCGTCCATCTTTGTCAGCACGATACCTGTGATATCTGCAACATCTTTAAATTCTTTTGCCTGTGCTAACGCATTTTGACCAGTTGTTCCATCCAACACAACCAATGTCTCACGATACGCATCCGGATATTCTCTCTCCAGGACACGGTTAATTTTTCGAAGTTCTTCCATCAGGTTCTTTTTATTATGAAGACGTCCTGCCGTGTCCACCAAAAGAACATCTGCTTTTCGTGCCTTAGCCGCTGCAACCGCATCATATACAACCGAAGCCGGGTCAGATCCTTCCTGACCGCCAATCAATTCTGCCTCCGCACGGTTTGCCCATTCTTTAAGTTGCTCTCCTGCTGCCGCACGGAATGTATCTGCTGCTGCAAGTACAACTTTCTTATTCTGCGCCCGTAGTTTCCCGGCAAGTTTTCCGATGGTCGTCGTCTTTCCGACACCATTTACTCCAATGATCAATACAACCGATGTACGATCCTCGAACTCATATGCGGCTTCCCCAACATCCATCTGTTCTTTGATGCTGTCAATTAAAAACTGCTTACAGTCTGCTGGCTCCTTAATATGGTTTTCTTTGACTTTTTTCTTCAGATCCTCAATAACTTCCATTGTCGCATGGACGCCCAAATCTCCCATAATAAGAATCTCTTCGAGTTCTTCATAAAAGTCATCGTCGATGTTTGAAAATCCATTAAAAATACTGTCAATTCCGGAGACAATATTGTCTCTTGTCTTGGTGAGTCCTTCCACCAGTCGTTTAAAAAATCCCTTTTTTTCTCCCATAAGTTCCTCCTCTAATTCGTCAAATCTTTATCTAATAAATCTACCGACACGAGTGTCGATACCCCTTTTTCCTGCATCGTAATTCCATATAGTCTGTCTGCCGCAGTCATCGTTCCTCTACGATGCGTAATCACGATAAACTGCGTGTTTTTTGTCAGCTTATGCAAATATCTCGCATAACGGTCGACATTCGAGTCATCCAATGCCGCCTCGATCTCATCAAGCAGGCAAAACGGAGATGGTTTTAAATTCTGAATTGCAAACAACAGCGAAATGGCTGTCAATGCTTTTTCACCACCCGAAAGCTGCATCATATTCTGCAGTTTCTTTCCGGGAGGCTGTGCAATGATGCGGATTCCCGCCTCCAGGATATCTTCTTCCTCCTGAAGTTCCAATGTCCCTTTTCCGCCTCCGAATAGCTGTTTGAACACTTTATCGAATTCCACACAGATTTCCGCAAAACGTTCTCTGAACTGCTTTCGCATGGCTGCATCCAGCTCCTCGATAATCTGTTTTAATGTTGCTTCCGCCTCAATCAAGTCGTCATGCTGATTCTTTAAAAATGCATATCGCTCTGATACTTCTTTAAAATCCTCAATCGCATTAACATTGACATTTCCAAGTAAACGAATCTCATTTTTCAAAGCTTGTATCTGTTTTTTGATAAACGTAAGATCCGTCAGGTTCTCATCTTTGATCTTCAGCGCCATATTGTAAGTCAGCTCATATTCTTCCCACATATAGTTGATCTGCTTTTCAGAAGCCTGCTCAAACGCCTCTTTCTGGCTGTTCAAACGAAAGGATTCTTTGTCCAGATCCGACATGTGTTTGGAAAGTGCTTCTCGCTCTGCAAGAAATGCTTTATGTTTCTTTGTGAGTTCTTCTTTCTGACTGCTATAAGATGCAATCTCTTTTTGAATCTCCTCAAACAGTTCTTTCGAATTTGCAATCGTCAGCCGAATATCTTCAATCTGGGTCTCTTTTTTCTGAATCTCTTCGGATGTATCCCCTTTATTGGCACGAAGTGCAGACAATTCCACGTTGAATTTTGTGATCTCTTCCTGAATACGCTGCTCATTTTCCAACAGAAACTGATATTTCTGTTCCATTGCAGCATAAGCGAGATGCACTTTCTCAGATTCTAAAAGCTGTTTACTTTCTCGTTCACGTTCCTGATCTAACTCTTTTTGATAGCTTGCAATCTGTTCCGTCAATTCTTGTTCTAATTTTTCAGAAGTTTCCAATTCTACCTGAATCGATTCATGATTTTCCCGAATTTCCCTTATCTGTTGTTCCAGCTCAGCTCCTTCTTCATGAATCTTGCTTGAAACCGCCTTCGCATCTGCTTTCTTTGCCTTAACCTGCTCTGCATTCATCTTTGCCGTATTCTGAATGACATAAGCCTTCTGAAGCTGCTGCTTGATAGTCTCTATCTTACTGTAGTAGTCCGCTCTTGCCTCTTTTTCGTGTTCCACTTCCTGCTCCATCTGATCCATTTCGCTTTTCAGCTTCTCGACAGTCTTTTCAAATTCTTCAATCTCACGACGTCTGCTCAAAAGATTGCTGGAATTGCGGAAGGCTCCACCGGTCATTGCTCCGCCTGGATTAATCAACTCCCCTTCTAAAGTGACAATGCGAAGTGTCTGCTTATATTTTTTTGCCAGCGCCACCCCGTGGTCAATATGCTTTACAACAACTGTTCTTCCCAACAGATGATTGGCAAGCCCCCTGTATATTTCTTCCACCTTAACAAGTGTATTCGCAAGCCCGATCACCCCCTCCTCTTGAAGAGCCTCGTTTTGCCGAATACCGGCAGTTCCATTGATACTCGTCAGCGGAAGAAATGTCGCCCGACCGAATTTATTCTGCTTCAAAAACGTAATCATCCGTTTTGCCGTCTCTTCATTATCTGTTACGATGTTCTGGATACTTCCTCCAAGGGCAGTCTCCACCGCAATCTCATACGCTTTGTCCACTTTGATCAGATCCGCAACAACACCTAAGAGTCCTTTTTCCTGTTCTTTCTTTTCCATGACTTTTCGGATGCTGTTCCCATATCCGTCATAGCGTTCTGTAATATTCTTTAACGACTCTAATCTAGATTGTTCCCGGTGAAATGCCGTCTGTCCAATACGCAGCTGTTCGTTCTTTTTGGCAATCGTCTGCTGTAGGGCGGCTATCTTTTCTTCATATGTCCTATTCTCTGTGACATATCCGGAAATCGTCTGTGCAATTTCCTGAAGCTCTGCCTCAAACTTTGCGATGAGCTCATCCTGTTCGGACGCCTCGCTTTCCACCGCGATTAATTTCTGGTGCATTTCCGAACGGCGCACCTGAATCTGTTCCAGCATCGAATCATAACGCTGCTTCTTTACCTTCGTAGCTGTGCGATTATTCAAAATCTCCATGATCTGATTCTGATTTTCATCAATCGCCTCTGTAAGTTCCGCACTTTTTGTTTGGATTTTCAAAAGCTGTTGCTGTGCTGCCTTCTCCTGCTCCTCCTGCTCTGACAACTTTTCCTGAATCTGAAACTTATCTTTTCCCATCGCCGAAAGATTCTTTTCCCTCTCAGACATTTCGTTATAAATCGTCTTAGAGCGCTGTTCAATGTGCTCATCATTCATTCGTGCCGTGTTAATCTGCTCTTTCAGGACCTCAATCTGACCTTCCAGCTGCTGCTTTAATAATGTGGTCTCATTCAACTGACTCTTAGCCTTCTCCATCGCAGCGTCAATCTCATCAGTCTTTAGTTCAATCGCCTCATATTCTGTCTTCGTATTTTCATATCGTGTCGTTGCATCCGCAAGCTCTCTGGTCGTATTTTCTAAATTATGATCAACCGCAGCAATTTCCTTTTTGAGCCGCTCTGTCTCCAGCAAAAACAAATTGATATCATATGTCTTCAAAGATTCTTTCTTTTTCAGATATTCTCTTGCCACTTCGGATTGTTTTTCCAAAGGTCCGATCTGTTTTTCCAGTTCCGCAAGAATATCATTTACACGAACGAGATTCTGCCTTTCTTCCTCCAACTTTTTCACGGACATATTTTTCCGCTTTTTGAATTTTACAATTCCTGCTGCTTCGTCAAACAGCTCTCTTCGTTCTTCCGGCTTTCCACTTAAAATCTTATCAATCTGCCCCTGTCCGATAATTGAGTATCCTTCTTTTCCAATTCCGGTATCGTAGAACAATTCATTGACATCCTTCAACCGGCACGGACTTCCGTTGATCAGATATTCACTCTCACCGGAGCGGTAAATCTTACGAGCAACTGTCACTTCCTCAAAATCAATCGCAAGCTGATGATCTGAATTGTCCAGAGTGATTGCAACAGATGCATAGCTTAATGGTTTTCGATTCTCAGTGCCTGAGAAAATAACATCCTGCATGTTCCCACCTCGAAGCTGCTTTGCGCGCTGTTCACCAAGCACCCAGCGCACGGCATCTGCGACATTACTCTTTCCACTTCCATTCGGCCCTACAATTCCGGTGATTCCATTGTGGAACTCAAATAGAATTTTATTCGCAAAGGACTTAAAGCCCTGTACTTCAATACTTTTTAAATACATCCTACACCTACTTTATGTTCTTCTCATGCAACTTTAAAATCGCATGGTATGCCGCTTCCTGCTCTGCCGCTTTCTTCGTTCTTCCGGTTCCCTCTCCATAACACTCCTCGCCAATATGAACAGCAACCGTAAACGATTTATTATGATCCGGTCCCTCCTCTTTTATAAGATGATACACCACTCCATACGGAAAATGTGCCTGCACAATCTCCTGCAGGATAGTCTTGCTATCATAAAAGAGTTTTTTATGCTCCAGATCATTCAGGACAAATTTTAAGATAAACTCTTTTGCATTAGCAAAACCACCATCTAAATAAATCGCACCGATGAGTGCCTCCAGCGCATCGGATGTGATGGAATCCCGCTCTCTTCCACCTGTATTCTCTTCTCCTCGTCCCATAAACAAATATTTGCCAAGCTCAATCTCTCTTGCACAGAACGCAAGTGAAGGCTCACAGACCATACTTGCTCTCGTCTTTGTCAATTCTCCCTCCGGCATCTTTCGATCTGCAAAAAACAAAAACTCGCTGGAAACAAGTTCCAATACCGCATCTCCCAAAAATTCCAGACGTTCATTGCACTTATATTTCGGCAAATGTGTCTCGTTCGTATAAGAACTGTGCATCAATGCTGATTTTAACAACTCCTGTCTGCGGAAAGTATATCCGATTCTTTCCTGTAACTCTCTCATTGTCTGTTCCATAAACTCTCCCTTTCTAAACGCGAAAAAGCCCTACGCAGGGCTTTTTCATAATTCGATTAATTAATTGCATTCTTAATCTGTTCTACTGCGTCACCAACTGTAACGATTTTTTCAGCTTCTTCATTGTCGATCTCAATGTCAAATGCTTCTTCAATTCCCATGATAATCTGGAAAATATCTAACGAATCTGCGCCCAGATCATCCACAAATGTTGTATCCATTGTGATATCTTCTGCTCCTACATTTAATACATCCACAATAATTTCTTGTAATTTTTCAAATTCCATTTCTTTCTCTCCCTTTGTCTCAGAATCTTTTATTCCTGATTCTCATTTTCTTGTTTTTGTATACGTTCTTTTATTTTTTCATTAATTCCCTGCTCTTTGAACGTTACACATTGAATAATTGAGTTGGATACCTCTTTTGCCTTGGAACTTCCATGCGTCTTTACTACAAGTCCGTTCAGTCCAAGCAGCGGCGCACCTCCATGTTCACTTGCATCAAAGCTTTTTAATGTCTCCTTCAGTGCTGGTTTCACTAGCAAAGCACCAATCTTACTCCGCAGCGAAGTCATCATTCCTTTTTTCACTTTGCTGATCAGTACTGCGCCGACTCCTTCATAGAGTTTTAAGATAACGTTTCCGACAAATGCCTCACATACTATTACATCTGCCATTCCATGTGGAATCTCACGGGCTTCAATACTTCCTATAAAGTTGATATCCTCACATTCTTTCAGCAGCGGGAATGTCTCTTTTACAAGTGCGTTCCCTTTTTCCTCTTCTGCACCAATATTCACAATCGCAACCTTCGGATTCTTCACGCCCATAACGTGCTCCATATAGATAGAACCCATCTTTGCAAATTGTACCAAGTGAGAAGGTCTTGCATCTACATTAGCGCCACAATCAATCAACAATGAAACGCCTTTTTCTGTCGGCAATAATGGTGCAAGCGGTGGTCTCTCCACGCCTTTGATACGACCGACTAAAAGCTGTCCTCCGACAAGAATTGCCCCTGAACTTCCGGCAGAGACAAATGCATCCGCCTCTCCTTTTTTTACCATATTCATTGCGACTACGATTGATGATTGTTTTTTCTTACGAATTGCCATGACCGGCGGCTCTGCTGTCTCGATCACTTCTGGCGCATCTACAACTTCAATCTGTTCTTTATCGTAAGTATATTTTTCTAATTCTTTTTGTACAACATTCTCTTGCCCTACAAGAAAGATCTTAATATCTTTTCTCTTGCTGATGGCATCCATTGCACCTTTTACAATCTCTACGGGTGCGTTATCTCCACCCATGGCATCTAATGCTACTTTTGTAATTTCTGACATGCTATTACCTCCTGCACTGCTAACAGTAATTTTACTAGACATCACTCTAAAAATCAATATAAACTTTTTTCAAAAAAAGAAAGCCGTCAACAGACGACTCTCTTTCTTCGCTTTTCATTAGTCAACGCTAACAATCTCTTTTTTGTTGTAAGATCCGCAAGCTTTGCATACTCTGTGTGGCATCATTAATTCTCCACATTTGCTGCATTTCACTAAATTTGGAGCGCTCATTTTCCAGTTTGCTCTTCTTTTATCTCTTCTAGCTTTAGAAGATTTATTCTTTGGACAGATTGACATAGATTACACCTCCTTAAAATTCTTAAAAACATCGCGGATAACTGACATTCTAGGGTCAAGGCTTGTATCTTCACAGTCACAAGTTCCCTTATTTAGGTTTTGACCACACATGTTGCAAATTCCTTTACAGTCTTCGCGACACAGAATTTTCATCGGCCATCCTATCAAAATCTCATTATAGAGTAATTTGTCTACGTCAAGATTATATCCGTCAATATAATTTTTTTCATCTAATTCCATTGCCTGTTCTTCACTCGACTCATCTAAGTCTACATTCTTCGTAAATTCCAAAATAAATTCTGTTGGAACCGCTTCTAAGCAACGGTCACACGGAATCTCCAGCACCAGTCTTCCCTCTCCGGTAATCATAAGTTCGCGATTCTTCACGTGTTTTACAACAATGTGAACATCCTCTTTCTCAAGAACCGGAAAACGTCCTAATTCTGAATGAAATTCTGTCATCTCTACCGAAGTAGTCTTATCAATTGTCTTGTGATGTTCAGACAATACGTCTGATAGGTTTATTAACATATTGTTACTCCTATTCATACCTAAACTATTATAGCATGTAAATGATATTTGTCAACACTTTTATCAGAAAATTCTATTTACACTAAAGCAACTGTCTCACGTGCAATGGCAAGTTCTTCATTTGTAGGAACAACCATGACTTTTACTTTTGAATCTGGTGTAGAGATTGTAACTTCTTCTCCTTGCTTTGCATTTGCTTCTTTATTAAGTTCTACTCCTAAGTATCCTAAGTAAGCACATACTTTTTCTCTTACGATGCATACATTCTCACCGATACCTGCCGTAAATGCAATTGCATCTACACCATTCATTGCTGCGACATAGCTTCCTACATATTTTGCCACACGATAGCAGAATACATCTAAGGCGATCTGAGCCGGTTTATTTCCTTGTGCTGCTCCGGCTGTCAAATCTCTGAAGTCGCTTGACAAGTTGTTGGAAAGACCATATACACCTGATTTTTTATTTAACATTGTCATCAGTCCGTCAATATCAAGATCTTCTTTCTTCGCAATGAACTCTAAAATTGCCGGATCGATATCTCCCGAACGTGTTCCCATTACAAGTCCTTCCAATGGAGTAAGTCCCATAGAAGTATCTACAGATTTTCCATTTTCTACTGCGCAGATACTTGCGCCGTTTCCTAAGTGGCAGACAATTGTCTTTGTTTCTTCGTAAGGTCTGTCTAACAATTCTGCTGTTCTTTTTGAAACAAAGCTGTGGCTTGTCCCATGGAAACCGTAGCGTCTTACTTTGTATTTTTCATAGTATTCGTATGGAAGTCCATACATATATGCTTTTTCAGGCATTGTCTGGTGGAATGCAGTATCGAAAACTGCAACCATAGGTGTTCCAGGCATCAATTCCTGACATGCACGAATACCGATCAAGTTTGCAGGATTGTGAAGTGGTGCAAGGTCATTGCACTCTTCTACTGCTTTGATCATCTCATCTGTGATCACTGCTGAACTTGCAAATTTCTCTCCACCATGTACAACACGATGTCCAACAGCACCGATCTCATCGAGGCTTCTCACAACACCTCTGTCCGCATCTGTCAATGCATCGATCACGAACTGAATTGCCTCTGTGTGTGTAGGCATTGCCTTATCTTCTGTTTTCTTTTCTCCGCCTGCCGGTTGATAAGTAAGACTTCCGTCAATTCCGATTCTCTCGCAAAGTCCTTTTGCCAAAACTGCTTCTGTATCTGAATTAATTAATTGGAATTTCAAAGATGAACTTCCACAATTGATTACTAAAACATTCATGTTTCTTTCCTCCGTACTTTTATTATTGAGCCTGCGCCTGAACAGCTGTGATTGCTACTACACCTTCGATATCAGCAGCACTGCATCCACGTGACAAATCGTTAACCGGTTTTGCAATTCCCTGTGTCAAAGGTCCGTACGCTTCCGTCTTTCCAAGTCTCTGTACTAATTTGTATCCGATATTTCCTGCATCCAAGTCAGGGAAGATCAGTACGTTAGCATGTCCTGCAACCTTGCTTCCAGGAGCTTTTGATTCTCCGATTTCCGGAACGATTGCAGCATCTAGCTGAAGTTCTCCGTCCAACTGAAGTTCCGGTGCCATCTCTTTTGCAAGACGTGTAGCCTCTACCACTTTGTCAACGTCTGCATGTTTTGCACTTCCCTTTGTAGAATGAGAAAGCATAGCAACTTTTGGCTCTTCCCCAACCAACAATTTGAATGATTCCGCTGAAGAAAGCGCAATTGCAGCTAATTTTTCCGGATCCGGATTCTGCTCTAACCCTGAATCACCAAAGATAAATGTTCCGTTTGCTCCCATATCACAATCCGGTACTACCATTACGAAAAATGCGGATACTAATTTTGTTCCAGGCTTTGTTTTTAAGATCTGTAAGCATGGTCTCAATGTATCTGCTGTTGAATGACACGCTCCGGATACCATACCGTCAGCATCTCCCATTTTCACCATCATAACCCCATAGTACAGATAGTTTGTAAGCAGCAATTCTCTTGCCTGCTCTTCTGTCATTCCTTTTTTCTGTCTCAATTCTACCAATTTTGCAATATATGCTTCTGTTTTTTCATATGTTGCCGGATCAACAATCGTTGCTCCGCTGATATCAAATCCCGCTCCGTTTTTCTCAATCTCTTCTTTGCTTCCCACGAGAACAAGATTAGCTGTACCTTCTTTGAGCACTGCCTCTGCTGCTTCGTAAGTTCTCTTGTCTTCTGTCTCCGGAAGTACAATTGTTTTTTTGTCTGCTTTCGCTTTTTCTTTAATTACATCAATAAATCCCATGATTTAAAGACTCCTTTCCATCTTTCCATTTTTCTCACATATTTGTATTATAACGCAAACGTATTTTGTATACAAGAGGGTTTCATGTCTCTTTTTAAGTACAATACAAAGACAGGCAGTTATCACACTGGATAACTGCCTGCTGTCATTATATATGAAAAATTCTCGTCACAATCGTAAAGTATACAAAAATTGTTCCCGTATCCACAAGTGTTGTGATCAGAGGGGCTGCCATAATCGCCGGGTCAAGACCGCATTTTTTCGCAATTAGCGGAAGCGAACATCCGATTGTTTTTGATAAGATTACGGTGCACATCAAAGTGAGTCCTACTGCAAATGCAAGCATTGTATCTTTGTACATTAAAACAATACGAATTCCATTCACAATCGCAAGTAAAAATCCAGCTAATAAAGCAATCCGAATTTCTTTAAACAACACTTTAAAAATATCGCCAAACTCAATCTCGTCGACAGCAAGACCACGGATGATCAACGTCGAACTCTGCGAACCACAGTTTCCGCCGGTTCCGGTAAGCATTGGAACAAATGTATTTAAAATCGGCATCACTGCCAGCGCTCCTTCATAATGTCCCAGTAAAAGACCTGTCATTGTTGCTGACAACATCAGAAATAAAAGCCACGGGAAACGGTTCCTGACATGCTTCCAAACGGATGTCCCAAAGTAAGAGTCCTCACTTGGCGCAATACCGGCCATCATGCTCATATCTTCAGTCGCCTCTTCCTGCAAGACTGCCATGGCATCGTCTACCGTTACAATACCGACCATACACATCTCATAATCCACAACCGGAATTGCGATCAGACCGTATTTATTGATCAGACTTGCCACCTCTTCCTGATCATCATGTGTATTGACATAGAGCATGTTCGTCTCCATAATCTCTTCAATCAGACGATTCTCACCGGTTGTCAGCAGATCTTTCACATCGACAACACCAATCAGTTTTCGCTTTTCCGTCACATAGCATGTGTAGATTGTCTCACGGTTGATTCCAACCTGACGAATCTTTAATATCGCATCTGCGACTGTCATCTCTTTTCGGAGAGCAATATACTCCACATTCATGATACTTCCCGCACTATCCTCCGGATACTGCAAAAGCTCATTAATCTGTTTACGTGTCTCCTCATCTGTCACCATCAAAAGTCTGTCGACCACATTCGCGGGCATCTCTTCCAGCACATCGACCGTATCATCCAGATACATCTCGTCCATCACTTCTTTGATCTCCGAATCTGTCAAAGCGTTGATAAGCACTTCTCGCATGTCACTGTTAAGATACGTAAAGGTATCTGCCGCAGATTCTTTTGACAAAAGACGAAATACGATGATTCGCTGTTTCTCGTCAAATTCTTCCAGCAACTCAGCCAAGTCGACGGGATACATTTTCTCTAATTCTATTTTTAATTCCTTATATTCTCTGTTTTCAAGCATCTCTAAAATCTGCTCTTCATTCATCAATAATTACCTCCCGTCTCCAAACGCTATTTTTAGTTTAACCTTTTTTCATTCTTTTTGTCAAATAAAATAACAGAATATTTTGCGATTTTTTTGATTGTATAGTATAATACACCTACAAAATCTGATTGTGAGGAATTTTTTATGAAAATCACAGGGTTAATTACAGAATATAATCCATTTCACAATGGACATCAGTACCATATTGAAAAAGCAAAAAAATTGACAAAAGCAGACAAAGTGGTTGTCGTTATGAGTGGAAACTTCGTACAGCGTGGTGCTCCTGCACTACTGCCAAAGCACCTTCGCGCAAAGATGGCTTTAAAATCAGGCGCAGATTTGGTCATTGAGTTGCCGGTTTTTTATGCCTGTGCCAGTGCGGAATATTTTGCATACGGTGCTGTCTCACTCCTTCATGCCCTCCGCTGCGTGGACAGCATCTGTTTTGGAAGTGAATGTGGAGACCTTACACTTTTGCAAAAAGCGGCAGATATTATGGCGGAGGAACCAGACGCATACAAGCATAGCCTTCAGTCCTACCTTAGGGATGGCTATCGTTTCCCGCTTGCACGTCAAAAAGCCTTTCAGGATTTCACGAAAGAAGAAGGGATTGCTTCTATTTTAGAACAGCCAAACAATATTTTAGGGATTGAGTACTTAAAGGCGCTCTCTAGATTAAACAGCTCAATTCAGCCATTTGCAATCTCACGAATCGGTTCCGGTTACCATGAGACAGATCTTCACAAAATATACAGCTCTGCCTCAGCCATCCGAAAGACAGTGTCAACAACAAAAGAACTGGAATCTCTTTCCGGACATGTTCCTGATTCCGCCCTTACTCTTTTAAAAGAAAATTATCAGGTTCGTTTTCCTGTATTTTTAAATGATTTTTCTCTATTGCTGAAATACCGTCTGTTAAGTGAGACTGCTGACACACTCACGCAATATCTCGATGTCTCTGTCGAGCTTGCCAATCGGATTATCCGATGTCGCAGTCAATTTCGCAGTTTTGAGCAATTCTGTCATCTTCTGAATACAAAAGAATCGACTTACGCAAGGGTCAGCAGAGCACTCATGCACATTCTGCTGCAGATTCAAAAGGATGATTTTTCTTTGTGTACCGCCAAAGCTCCTTTTTACTTTCGTATATTAGGATTCCGAAAAGAGAGTGCTGCTGTTTTGTCAGAGATCAAAAAATGTGCAGACGTTCCACTCCTGACTAAACTCACCGCGAAAGATACCCTCTCTTTACCTGGACAGAAGATGCTTAATGCTGACTTATTTGCAGCAGATCTATACGAATCTGTCATTACAGAAAAATTCGATACACCATTTCAAAACGAATATGAGCAGCAGATTGTACGTATCTAGTACATCTGCTGCTCATATCTATGTTTCTATAAGTCTACTTCTTTTGCACACGCTACCGCCAGTGCTCCCGGTCCGATGTGGCACGCCACGCTCAGTGATAACGGATCCATATCAATTGTATAATTCGGGAAACGATCCTCCAATTCTTCTTTCCAGCTTTTCGCTTCCTCGGCGCTGCATGTGTAAGCGGCAAGCAAGGACATCTTTTTACCGCCAAAACGATGCAGCAGATCTTTTTCCATCGCATCCAGCATCGTCTTTTTCGCCTGCTTCCAACCTCTTACTTTGGCAAATGCATCCAGCTTTTCCCCCTGGATCTGAAGCACCGGCTTTAGATTGAGCACTGTTCCGATCGCAGCCGCAGCCGGTGTGATTCGCCCGCCCTTTTTCAGATATTTTAAAGTGTCAACAGTAATATAGATACTGGCTTCCAGCTTCTCAGCTTCCAGACTCTCTTTAATCTCCAGTGCACTTTTCCCTGCTTTTGCCAGTCTCACAGCATCTAGCACAGAAGTCTTTTGCGTCACGGAAATTCTCTGGTTATTTACCACTTCTACTTTGCCGTCATAGTCCTTTGACAGCATAATCGCCGTCTCGCAGGTGCTGCTTAGCCCACTTGACATCGGAATATGCACAATCTCATCATATTCTTTCAACAGTTTGTCCCAAAATTCCATCACTTCTCCCGGAGCTGGCTGAGAAGTGCTGATCTCACAGTCACTGGCAAGCTTTTCATAAAACGCTTCCTGTGTCAGCGTGATATCCTCCAAAAACAATTCGCCATCAATATAAAACGGCATCGGAATAACATGAACACCCAGTTCTTTTCCTTTTTCCTGTGTAATTCCACTATTGCTGTCTGTTACTACCGCTATCTTTCCCATATTGCTTTTTACTCTCTTTCTAATTCTTAAAGCTGTGAATCGGAGCTGGAATTCTACCGTTACGATTCACAAAATCACTGCAGTCAAATTCATTCACCGGCATAATCGGTGCATAGCCGAGCAGACCACCAAATTCAGCTACTTCTCCAACATCTTTTCCAATGACCGGAATCACTCTCACTGCTGTTGTCTTTTGATTCACCATACCGATTGCCATCTCATCTGCTATGATTCCTGAGATTGTTGTCGCCTTTGTCTTTCCTGGAATCGCAATCATATCAAGTCCTACCGAACATACGCAAGTCATCGCTTCTAATTTTTCAAGTGTCAGCGAACCGGCATTCACAGCATCAATCATTCTCTGATCCTCGCTGACCGGAATAAATGCACCACTTAGTCCTCCCACATAAGAAGATGCCATGACACCGCCTTTTTTCACCTGATCATTCAACATGGCAAGTGCCGCTGTCGTACCCGGAGCTCCAACTCTCTCTAAACCAATCTCTTCTAAAATCTCAGCTACGCTGTCTCCCACTGCAGGAGTCGGAGCAAGTGACAAATCAATAATACCAAATGGAATTCCAAGACGTTTGGATGCTGCCCCTGCGACAAGCTGTCCGACACGAGTCACCTTAAACGCTGTCTTTTTAATCGTCTCGCAGAGCACTTCAAATCCTTCTCCACGCACTTGTTCGATTGCATGTTTCACAACACCCGGTCCACTGACTCCTACATTGATCACTGCATCTGCCTCTGTCACTCCCAAAAATGCACCTGCCATGAACGGATTATCATCCGGCGCATTACAGAAAATCACGAGCTTTGCACATCCCAGCGAGTCATTCTCTTTTGTCGCTTCTGCTGTCTCTTTTACAATCTCTCCACAGAGTCTGACTGCGTCCATATTGATTCCTGTCTTCGTAGAACCTACATTCACAGAGCTGCAGATACGCTCTGTCACAGAAAGTGCCTCCGGAATGGAACGGATCAGATTTTCCTCACTCTTTGTCATTCCTTTTGACACCAAAGCAGAATAACCGCCGATAAAATTCACACCCACTTCTTTTGCAGCCCTGTCAAGCGTTTTTGCAATTGTAACAAAATCTTCCGGTGACTTGCAGGCAGCTGCACCGATCAGGGAGATCGGTGTGATAGAAATACGTTTGTTTACAATCGGGATACCAAATTCATGCTCAATCTCGTCCCCTGTCGATACGAGATTTTTTGCCATTGTCGTAATCTTGTTATAAATATTTTCATTCAGTTTTTGCAGATCAGAATCGATACGGTCCATCAGGCTGATACCAAGCGTAATCGTACGCACATCTAAATTTTCCTCTGCAATCATCTGATTCGTCTCGGTTACTTCATAAATATTAATCATCGTCTTCTTTCGCCTTTCTCTTCTAAAAATTAGTAACAGTTCAGCCATGAAAGCTCGAATTGGCTGTTTTACAGTCTGTGCATTTTTTCAAAAATCTCAGATCTCTGGCAACGGATAGTAACACCGATTTCTTCACCGATTTTATTCAGTTCCTCAGAAACTTCTCTGAATTCCTCTTTCGCCTCATTCATATCCACGATCATCATCATATTGAAATATCCCTGAACGATTGTCTGGGAAATATCTAAAATATTAATATTGTTCTCTGCAAGGTATGTACACACCTTTGCTGTAATTCCTACGGTATCTTTTCCTACAACTGTTATAATGCTCTTCTTCATCTTCTACCTCCTGTGATTAAATCTGTAATATATTTGAAATAGTATCTCTATTTGCAACCATAAGAGGAATATCTTCTCCTCTGTATGGATTGTCACCCATTGTCACTTCCAGCTTCACGGTCTCATAGGCAAGCTCTTCATAATTATTTTCCTTACTTAAGTGCCCGAGCATGATATATTTCATATTGTCATGTAGTATATCACAAAGCAGGCGTCCTGACAATTCATTCGATAAATGTCCACGATTTCCAAGCACACGTTGTTTTAAATAATACGGGTATGCTCCCACTTCCAGCATATGTACATCATGGTTTGCCTCAAGCAATATCGCATCCAGCCCTTTTAAATTCTCGACTGTATACGCATCATAAATGCCAAGATCTGTCGCAACGGCCAATGATTTTCCGTCATGTTCAATTCGAAATCCGGATGGTTCATTCGCATCATGCGAGATTGCAAACGGTCTGATATCAAGATTTCCAATGGAAAACATCTGATCCACTGTGACTTCTTTCAGGAGACCTTCCGGCATTTTCCCGATTCCTTTATATGCCTTGATTCCCTCTATAGTTCCTCTCGTCGCATAAATCGGAATTTCGTATTTCCGGCTGAACACTCCGAGCCCCTGAATATGGTCTGAATGTTCATGGGTAATCAAAATACCTCCAAGTTCTTCCCCTTTGATTCCAATCTCATGTAGCCCTTCCTCAATCCTCTTTTTGCTGATTCCTGTATCGATCAGCAAATGTGTCTTATCACTTCCTGCGTAAATACAGTTTCCACTGCTGCCGCTGGCTATGCTGCATAATCTCATTTTCTCTTCTCCTGCCTGTTCATTGCTTTTTCAATCTCTCTTTGTGTCATCTCAAACGAGTTACTGTTGTTGATCACAACCTGACACTTCTGTCGGAACACATTTTCCGGCATCTGCGAGGCTATCATCGCTGATATTTTTTCGTCACTGTATCCTCTGGATTCTTTCAGGCGAATTCGCCGAACGGACTCTTCCGTATAAATATACCAGAGTTCATGACAGATTTCATCATAGTGATCTTCCAATAAAAGCGCCGCTTCCAACACAAAACATGACGTGCCCATGTTTTTTTCTGTCGCTATCTTTTCTTTGATATGTGCTTTCACTTCTGGATGCACAATGCCATTTAGCACTGCCATTTCTTCAGCATTTCCAAAGACGATTCCGCCTAGAATTTCTCGGTTAATCGTCCTATCTGTCCGCAAAATATCTGTTCCAAAATGTGCGACGATTTTTTCATAGCACACACTTCCCGGCTCCTGCAATTTCCATGCCACTTGATCTGCCTGACAGATAACAGCGCCATATCGTTCTTTCATAAAGGAGAGGACCTGACTTTTTCCAGATCCCACTCCTCCTGTAATTCCAATAATTCTCATTATTTTGCCTCGTACCAGTTCTTTCCGGTATGCATATCCACTTCCAATGGCACATGAAGTTTTGCCGCATTCACCATCTCATGGGAAAGAATCTCCTTTACATCTTCCAACTCTTCCTCATATGCCTCGATCAGAAGTTCATCATGCACCTGCAATACCAGTTTTGATCTCATATTGTTTTCTTTCAGTCTTCTGTTTACACCATTCATGGCAATCTTCATAATATCCGCTGCTGTCCCCTGAATCGGAGCATTCATAGCGACACGTTCCCCGAACGAGCGCTGCATAAAATTGCTGGAAGATAACTCCGGTACCGGTCTTCGTCTGCCAAACACCGTTGTCACATATCCGTTTTCTTTTGCATGTTCTACCGCATCGTCCAAAAATCCCTTGATGCTCGGATATGTCTCAAAATAACTTTCGATATACTGAGCTGCCTCTTTTTTTGTGATGCTCAAATCCTGACTCAATCCAAACGAACTGATTCCATATACAATTCCAAAATTGACCGCCTTGGCATTTCTTCTCTGAAGATCAGTTACTTCCTCAAACGGCGTATGGAACACCTGAGAGGCGGTAATTCTGTGAATATCTCTCGCCTCTTTGTAGGCGTTGATCAGCTGCTCATCGCCGGAACAATGTGCCAATATGCGAAGTTCAATCTGCGAGTAGTCCGCATCCACAAACACATAACCGTCTTCCGGAATAAATACTTTTCGGATCAGACGTCCCAATTCCATGCGAACCGGTATATTCTGTAAATTCGGCTCTGTACTGCTGATTCGTCCTGTCGCCGTGATCGTCTGATTGAATTTTCCATGAATTCGTCCGTCATCTTTAATATATCCCGCAAGTCCATCTGCATAGGTGGATTTCAACTTTGTAAGCTGGCGATATTCCAAAATCTTGGATACGACCGGATACTCCGGCGCCAGTTTGTCCAAAATATCCGCAGAAGTCGAATATCCTGTCTTTGTCTTTTTACCATGTGGCAGTCCAAGCTTTTCAAACAGAATCACGCCGAGCTGCTTTGGCGAATTGATATTAAATGTCTCTCCGGTCAGTTCGTAAATGTCTTTTTCCAAATCTACAATCTTTTGGCCTAATTGCTCTCCGTAGATATGAAGTGCCTCTGCAGCCACTTTTACACCATTTTGTTCCATGTCATAGAGTGTAAATACAAGTGGCATCTCAATCTCATCAAAAAGCTGCTCCATTTCTGTCTCTTTGAGTCTATCACGTAAAATCTTGCTGGATTCATATGCCGTATACGCCTCATAACAGCTTTTCTGCGCCTCATCAATCTGGTTGTCATCAATTAATATATCCAGATATTCTCTTGCAATGTCTGCAGACTCATAGTCGTTCTTCAATGGATTCAACAGATATGCCGCAACAATCGTATCAAAACAAACAGATTGATTCACATTCGGAATATACTGCATCGCATTCTTTACATCGGCGATTGCAAGCACATCTACCTCTTTTGAAAGCGTTTCCACCTGTTCTAGCAGCTCGGAAATCTCCATTCCCTGTTCTGTTGTAAACACATAGATATCTTCTTTCCCAAAGGCAATCCCGACTCCGGTAAGCCCTGCCTCATTCACAAACAACGGCAGCACATTCTTCGTATCCTTATAAAAAGAAACACCGACACACGTTTGTTTCTTTGCCGTTTCAAATATCTTCTTCGCCTCATTTTGATCTGTAACAACCCGAAAGGCATCTTCGATACGATTTGCCGGCGCTGTCACCTCAAAACGAGACAACAGGTTTTTAAACTGCAAACGCTGAAAATACACATATGCTTCCTCCGTGTAAAGATCTCCAAGCTTTGCATCCGCAATCTCATACTCGAAATCTGCATTCACATGAATCGTTGCCAGCACCTTACTCATCTGTGCAAGATCGTAATGCTCGGAAAGTGCTTTGCTTGCACGAGGTGGTTTTAGCTCTGTCACATGTGCGTATGCATTCTCAATTGAACCATATTCTGTAATAATCTTTGTCGCAGTTTTTTCTCCGATACTTGGGACACCCGGAATATTATCCGACGTATCTCCCATCAGCGCCTTTAAATCAATAAACTCTTCCGGAGTGACCTGGTAACGTGCTTTGACATCTGCCGCATAATAATCTTCAATCTCTGTCTTCCCCTGCTTCGTCTTTGGAATTCGAATCTTTACATGCTCTGTCGCAAGCTGCAAAAGGTCGCGGTCTCCTGAGATCACAGACACTTCCATGCCCATCTCCTCACATCTTTTTGCAAGCGTTCCAAGTAAATCATCGGCTTCCAAACCCGCTTTTTCAATCGTCTTGACTCCCATTGCCTGCAGCACTTCTTTGATAACCGGAACCTGCTGACGCAGCTCATCCGCCATTGGTTTTCTGGTTCCTTTATACTCCGCGAACATCTCATGCCGGAATGTCGGCGCATGCACGTCAAACGCCACTGTCAGATACTCTGGTTTTTCTTCCTCTAAAACCTTGAACATAATATTCAAAAAACCATACACTGCATTCGTGTGAAGCCCCTCGGAATTCGTCAGATCCGGAACCCCGTAAAATGCCCGATTTAAAATACTATGTCCATCGATTAAAACGATTTTTTCACTCATTTCGTCTCTCCTGTCTGTTACATACTAAGCAATACTATACACTATTTCGCCGGTCTTTGGAAGTTCTTTCTCATCAGTCCTGCAATCGTTTCCTCCAACACTTCAAATGCTTTTTCTGGATCATCCACAGAAATCACCGACTCTTCCAATGGACATTGTCCCGTTTTTGTGCGGTTTTCAATGTAGGGAACCTTTTCTTCATAAGCGTATTCAATCCCATATATCTGTAGGATTTTTTCTGCACTTTCACTTAAAACCTGCCCGTAAACTGCCTTTGCACCACCTAAAATAGCCATAAGCGCCGCCGCTTTTCCTACAACCTTATCCGCGATCACGCCGTGCTCAAAGGCATGTCTTTCTTTTCGAAGTTCTTTCATCAGCGGTTTAATCCCGATTTCATCCGAAAGAATCGGTTCCTTTCCATCTATCCATATGACACAGCTCACTTGCTTTTCTTTTAAAAGTGCTACCGCCTGTTCTAATCTATCGTTCAAATGTCAGACCTCCTCGCTTTAACGTCAGGTACAATACCGGAAGAATCACAATCTGAATCAGCATTCCCGGTACTCCGGAGACAATCCCCGATAAAAATGCCGCCCGATTTAGGAAGGGCGCCTGTATATGCAAAAACTGCGCTCCCACGATTAAAGAAATACCATACGCCGCTCTCCCTAAAATCATTGCCGTAAGGAGACTTGCATATACATTTGTTTTCTTAATCATCCATCCGGTCACAATCCCGTATGCCATCAACTCCGCAAACATAAAATAAACCTTCGGCACCGGTGGCATCCCTGTCAGTACAGAACTGAAAAGAGGTACCAGAATTCCGATCAGTCCTCCATAATACGGTCCAAGCAACATCCCTGCAAACAGTACCGGAATCTGTATCGGTAAAAAAATCATTCCTGCATTCTGTCCGAAAATATGGAACGCCTGCGGCAGCAAAATTCCAAGTGCCACAAGCAGCCCGCCATACGCCAGTTTCAACACTCTGACATTCGCTTTTGTTCTCTCTTCTGTCATCATTCTTCTTCCTTTTGTCTTTATTTTGATGCAATCTCTTTCAATCGTTCAATGATTGGCAGATGCTGTGTGCATGCGCGCTCACATTTCCCACATGCGATACATTCGGCTGCGTTCTTTGCATCCAGTCCCCAGTGATTGTTCAGACGCTCTTTTGCCGCTGTCTCCTTTCCCGTCAAAATCTGCTGATTATAGGCGTCCATGAATTTTGGAATCTCGATTTCCTTCGGACAGCCTTTGCAGTAAGCGCATCCTGTGCAGAGATTGTTCAGTGCAACTCCCTTGTCCTCATACAATTTTACGATCTCTTTTGCCGGACGTTCCTCTAAGTTTTCTACCGCTTTTACTGCATCATCCACATGTGCTTTTGTCGTACATCCGGCAAGTGTAATCGTAATTTCCTTATGGGATGCCACAAACCGAAGCGCTGCCTGCGGTACAGTCAGATCAGTTCCTTCTGCCAGATACGAAAATGCTTCCGGATTCTGTGGAATCATTCCACCGCCAAGCGGAGGCGGAATCGATAATTCAATGCACTATATCCTATCAGCATCCCTTTGAATTTTCCGGTCTCTACCACTTTCTCAATATCATTTCCCTCCATATGAGAAGAAAAAACAATATTTCGAATCAGTCCTTCCGCCTTTGCCTCCTCAAAAAATCGGTAGATCACTTCCATATGTCTCTCCCAGGATTCCAGATTCAACATACACCACATATGATAAAAATCAATGTAGTCTGTCTGAAGGCGTTGCAACGACATCTCCAGTCTTCTGCGGAAATCATCTCTCGTAGGGTTCTGACCAATCGTATTAAAATTCGTCTTAGATGTCACATAAACATCACTTCTTTTCACCTGAGAGAGTGCGATTCCCGTCACAATCTCACTTTTATCATCACAATAAAATGGTGCGGTATCCCAGTAGTTAATGCCCTTCTCAAATGCATACAACGGAATCTCCGCACATTTTTCCAGTCTTCCCGCAGCAATATCTTCCTCATCATAGCGCATCGTTCCAAGTCCGATTGCGGACACTTTCATATCAGTATTTCCATATTGTTTATAATACATGCTTTCTCCTCCGTTCTTCCAAACTCTCTTATCTTTTTTATTATAAACGATTTTCTGCTTAGGTTAAAGTTCTATTTTTATATGATATTTTTCAAGCCAGTAATTTACCTGAATGAGGTAGGCAATCATCTGTGGCGCCGCCATCAACTGACCATACCACGGTTTTCCATAATCAGATGGACTGGAAAGAAATCTTTCTACCTTTTTTGTATCCAAAAATTGACGGATTGGCGAGTCGGTCTCTGCCATAATTGCACGCATTTTCTGCACCAGGATTGCTTCATATGCTTTATCGTACGTCTTTGGATAAGGAGATTTCTTTCGGAATAAAATGTCATCCGGAAGCAATCCTCTTCCTGCCTCCCGAAGCAATCCCTTTACAACGCCTCCCTTTGCCTTCATCTCCCATGGTACATTCCACAAGTACTCCACAATCCGATAATCCGCAAACGGCACTCTCGCTGACAAACCATAACGCGTACTCGTTCCGCCCATTCTGTCTAAGAGTGTCTGCATAAACCATTTCTGATTCAGATAGGAAATCTCTCTTCTTCGCGTTTCCAAAGCTGACTCTCCTGCAAGCCTTGGTGTTTCAGCCACTGATTTTGCATAAGTCTCCTGCACATACGCATCCATTTTTAGCGCTTCCAAAAATTCATCGGAAAGCATTGCTTTTCTCGGCGCTAAATCCATCGTCCACGGAAACGTATGCGCTTCCAGACATTCTTTTTTATGAAACCACGGATATCCGCCAAAAATCTCGTCCGCGCATTCACCGGTCAGCGCCACTTTATATTCCTTTGACACCTCCGAGCAAAAATAAAGAAGCGAAGAATCTACATCTGCCATTGCCGGCAATCCTTTCGCATCAATTGATGCATAAAGATAGTCCGCCTGTGTGCGAGAGTCACATTCTAAGTAGTGATGTTCTGAATCCAGAAAAGTTACCATTTTTTCCACATATGGTCTGTCCTGTGATGGTTGAAACATATTCGCTTGAAAATTCTTGTCATTCCCCATAAAGTCAAACGAAAACGTGTGCAGTCTCTTTCCCTCTTTTCTCAACTCCCTCGCACAGATTGCGGATACAAGGCTGCTATCCAACCCTCCCGACAGAAAGGTGCAAACGGGCACACCTGAAATCATCTGATTCTTCACTGCATCCTCCAACAGAAACGCTGTTTTCTCAACAGTCTGCTCATAGTTGTCCTCGTGTACCTTGCTTTCCAACCTCCAATAGCAGGAATTTTTCATTTCTGCCCCCGTATAGCTTAACAGGTGTCCCGGAAGTACCTCATCAATCCCTTTAAATACACCGCAGCCATATGTCTTTGCCGGTCCGATACTGAATACTTCATTTAATCCCTTCCGATCCAGTACCGGTTTCACGCCCGAATTGGCTAATAGCGTCTCTATCTCTGATGCAAAAAAAATCGTATCTCCCTGCCTTGTATAAAATAAAGGTTTCACTCCAATGCGATCCCGAAACAGATGCAACACTCCCAGTTTTTCATCATAAAAGGCAAACGCAAATACCCCATTCATTTGTTTTACGAAATCCGTTCCGTATGTAAACAATCCATTCAGAACAACTTCCATCTCACTTGTCGTCTCAAAACGCTGCCCCCTCTTTTCCAACTCTCGCCTTAGTTCTCCACAATTATAAAGTTCTCCGCTGTATACAACTGTATATCTTTTTTCACCAAAGGTTCTTGTCACAGACTGCTCTCCGACAAATCTTTTTTCATATGAATCATACCACCCAGAAATCCCACTCATCCTATATCCTCCTGCTGTTTTACGACACAAAAAACTCTTATGCTCATATCTATCAATATAGTATATGAACATAAGAGCTTTTCGGTGACAGAATTCTATTTTCCTATCAGAACCCGTTTGCCGCAAAAAGCAAATCCATACTTTCTAATATGGCTTTCCGGCACTCCTTTTTCAATTAATGATACCGCATATTGCTTCTCATCAATTTGTTTCAACGCTGCTTTGACTGTATCTTCTAAAGATTTTTCGTCACTGTCCTGCACTTTAAATTCCAATATCATCGCATCATCTATCTTATTTCTCGGCTCCAACATTACATCGTAGCGTCCAAAACCGCTTTCTCGGTTTGAAGTGATCATATATCGATTTTCAAGTTCCACCATCAGTCCCAAGACGAACCCATGATAAAATCGTTCCGGTTCTTCCCCGGATGGTCTGCTCCCACTGTCAAAAAAGCTAAACGTTGCCAGCGCTGTTTTATTCATATATGCGTTCATCGCTTTCAAGTCATCCTGCAAAAACGCTCTGATAAATGCATTATAGTTAGATGCCGTCAAAGCAAACCAATCACGCACGATATTTCGGAACATAACCATAACCTCAAAGTTTGTTATTGATAACTCATACAATTCCTTCCACTCATTGCTCGATGCATCGCACTTCACTTCGTTTACAATCTTAAGATACCCACTTGCCAAAAAAAGACTCCAAATTGCATTTTCATCTAAATCCAGTCGATTATACACAATTTGTTCATCAATCTGCGTGATAATATTTCTCCCGGCAAGTAATTCTTCAAAAGACTCTTTCACTTGGCAGGAACCCTCACGAATTATTTTTCCGATTAAACTGTTGCTGCTTGTATTCGCCCAGTATGTCCCTACTTTTTGTTTGTCAAGATAATGAAGAATAGACCACGGATTATAAATATCTTTCTTATGTCCAAATGTAAATCCATCATACCAGCGTTTTACCTCACTGCTCTTATCAGATAAATTGTACTCTTCCAATGCAGCAAAAACCTCTTCTTCCGTAAACCCAAACGCGTCTGCATATTTTTCTGAGATAGTAGTGACAACCTCTAAATTATTCAAGTCTGAAAAAATAGGTTCTTTACTGACACGTGTTATCCCAGTCATAATTGCACGCTCCAAATATGGATTTGTTTTAAATGCTGCATTCAATAAACTTCGCAAAAATGATGATAACTCATCCCAATATCCATTTACATAAGCTTCCTGCATAGGAGTATCATATTCATCCAACAAGATAATCACTTTCTTTTCATAATATCTGCTAAGGAAATCCGACATCTTATGAATAGCCAATGTGGCAATTGTTTCATCCATATTCATGGTAACACTTTTGAAAAATATCTTTTCTTCTTCCGTTAATAAATCTCCACCCAGCAAAAAAATGTGTTTATTATATAAATCCGTCAAAATCTGATTAATCCTTTGCTTTGCCATTTGAAAAGTGCGTTCTTTCACATTTGCAAAAGTAATGCTGATCACCGGATATGTCCCCTGCAGTTTTTGATAGGACTCCTCTTTCCATATATTCAAATGGTGAAATAAACCCGCGTTCTTCTTATGTGTTATAGAAAAAAAATTCTCTATCATACTCATTGTCAACGTCTTCCCAAAACGCCTTGGCCGAGTAATCAATGTGACATAATCTCTTCTCTCCCACCATTCCTTTATAAATAATGTCTTATCTACATAGAATAGGTCGTTTGATATAATGTCTGCAAATTCCTGATATCCGATCGATACCCTTCTTGACATAATACGAACCTCCTTGTCGTCACTTTGGATTTATTATAACAGATTTCAACAGATGCGCCTATACCATAAAACATTTTTATATTTACAAAACTCCCGCATTCATATCTATTCATATAGCACATGAATGGGAGAGTTCTCAATTGCTTCTAGTAACATTATAATTATATCAGAAAAGGCACTTTTGTCCTCATTTTGTCTCAATTAATTTTTTAACCGGATAAGAAGTTATTTGAAACATTGGTGGATTTTCCTTCAATGTTTCATATGCCTTCTTTTCATTTGCTGCTATATTATCAGGAATAATTGCATAAGGTATAAGAACTTCCCTAGAAGTGCCTTGCAAAAGAGAAAAACCCAAACCTTTCGGCATATCCGGATTGATTAATTCATACGACATTTGATTAACCACAGCACTATAATCAGTCCCTACCAATGTCATGGCACTCAAGTTAACTCCCACTTTTTCCACATCTTCATTATCTTCGTTTGAAAATAACGCTTTCACTACATAATAATATTTTACAGCTGTGTCTTCCGCCAATTCTTCATCTTCTGAAACAAGATTATAGTTCTTATAAAATTCTTTCATTGAGAAAAGCTCAGCACCTAACACTTTTACAGTATAGCCGTCAATAATACTATCCGAACTATTGTTAAAATCTCGACCAAACTCCACTGTCTCATTTACTTGAAAATATTCTTTTTTCTGTCTCTCAGCCTTCTTATTCAAAGCATAAATCCGAATTCCCGAGCCTATCAAAAGACATATCATTATACCTATCACTATTTTTTTCTTACTTATCATCTATTATTCACATCCTTATTTAAGCCCTACCTATGTGTTCAATTACTTTTCCGCTTTCCAATTTAATAATCTCATCTGACAATTCCTCCAAAACCGCAAGATCATGGCAGGAAATGATAACTAATGCACCTCTTTTTTTCTCCCCTCGAACAATTTCTTTTACTAATTCCACACCAGAAGTATCCAGGGCATTCGTCGGTTCATCCAATATCACTATATCTGGTTTTTCCATAAGTGCTGCTGCAATTCCCAAACGTTGTTTCATTCCTAATGAATATTTTCGGTATTTCTTTTTTGCCGCCTCTTCATCCAAACCAACCAAACACAGAACTTTATTTATTTCTTCGTCAGATATTATTTTCTTTACAGATGCTAGCATCTTTAAATTTTGATATCCTGAATATCGATCTAAAAATGTCGGATTTTCTAACAAAAACCCTATGCTTTTAGGAAATTCCAACTCTTTTCCCAATTCTTTTCCATCTATCAATACCTTTCCTGATGATGGATGAATTAATCCAATCAGCACTCTCATCAACATTGTCTTCCCTGATCCGTTAATGCCCTGTATTCCATAAATTTTCCCTGAGTGCATAGAGCAGCTTACTCGATCTAACACCGTATGTTTACGAATTACCTTTGATACTTCTATCACTTCCATTCTCATTTTTAGCCTTCCTCCTTATTCAAAATATCATATCTACGAAATTTCATAATTCCACATATGAATGCAATAAATAAAATTCCAAACGAAAACAGTAATCCTTTTTGATAACTAACGCCATTTTCTATTGCCCATTCATACCGAATTGGCATTGCGAAATTCCCTATCATTATATCGGATAAGAAATAAGCTGAAGACAGCATCATAATACATATTACCAAAAAACTGAACACAGGTTTTGTAAAAAGCAATAATACCATCTGCAATAAATTAATTGCAATCGACAATATCACTGGTGTTAGAATCACAGCGATTGGAATCACTCCACCCCCTCGAAACTCTGATACCCACAAGCCAAACATCGTTGCAATACTGTCTGCATGTGCTTCAAACGAGAGTGGTTCTTGAAAACAAATACATAGAATCACTAATACCAATAAAATAATTCCATGATACAAAACGGTAGATAAAACATTCCACAAACATTTTGATATCCACCATTTTGTTCGTCCTTGAACATGTACCAAAATCTGTGTTCCCATGTTTTGTAAATCTTTCATCGGATAATTTAGAACAGCAAACGAACTAAACAAAAAAACAGCAATCCACATAGTTGGAAATTGAAACGGATTACCTGTAGTCGGTATATATTCTTTCATTCCGCCATACAAATACATCCAATAGTCTCCTAATGCCACTTCTGTTCCCCATATCGCAATTCTTCTATGCAACTCAAAAAAACCAATAATTGCAATAAATAACGGAAAAATATAACATGATACTCCTTTAAAATATCCGTTTTTCAAGTCAAACCACAATACTTTAATAAATTTCATTCCGATACTCCTTTATAATACCAATTAGAGAAATCACCAATAATCCAATCGCAAACAAAAGAATAATACTTCCTGAAAAAGAATACCTAACTTCTACACCTCGCAAAAAATATAATGGCGAAAGCTCCTTATATGCAACAGATGGATCACTATAAATATAATCTGTAATCACATGTACAAATAGCAACAACAAAAACGGGATAAGTACGACTCCCCACTTTTGTCGCACAATTCCAGATACTGCCATACAAATACAAACCAAAAAACCACAGTATACAAAGTCTATAAACAAATATATTGCCACATACAAAAAAGGTACTGTATAATATAATTCAGCTAAAAAAGAGCCTCCAAACACACCATAAAACATATTCATAGTCACATCAGGCAAAATAGCTGGAACAACCAGTAAAGTCATCCAAAAATTAAAAATCAGCGGAAGAACCATTGCAACTCCCCCCGATAAAAATACTGCTACATATTTTGCACAATAATATTTTTTCTTTCCTGTCTTTGTGATCATCATTCTTCGATATCCGCATTTCCTTTCTTCACTATATGACCAGCCATAAGGCAATGCTATCAACAACGGAAATACAAAGAAATAAATAGAACTTCCTAGCGAAAATGGTTCGCCTCCTATCCAGCAATTGAACACCGTATTAATCCCTATATGAGGATCGTATATGATATCCGTTGAATTACCAGATATAGCAGACATTCCCTCATAATACATATTTACCATATGTTCAAAACTCAACAAGGTAATAAGACACCCTAAAACAACAGATATCCAAAAAAATTTATTTTTGAAAGCTTTCTTAAGCTCTAATTTCAATACTGAACACATATTCTCACTCCCTACTTTACAATTTCAAATTCACATAAGAAGTATATTCTTCTCCTCCATTTAAATTATCTGTCAAATATATTTTCCCCAGATCACAATCATCCGGATTAATATACCAACCAATTTTCATGTTTACACTCTGTGCCGGAAGCAACGGAAAATGATAATATTCAGGACTTTCCACATCTTTACCTTCCGAATAATAACACGGACTTCCAATCCATATAACTTCATTGTCTTTTCCTTTTTCAACTAATTGAAAAATAGATATATTGCAATCTTCAGAATTTACATTCGTCACCATCACATCCAAAATCAACATAGGACTATTCATCGCCTCATCTACCGACACCAAAACTCCACTTTTGGGATATTCAATAATTGGCATAATCTCTTCTTTCCGCACACTCGCTTCTGTCGGATTATTATACAAAGTCGCCTGATTTACTGTATATCTTATCGAAATATTCTCTTCATTTCCCTGAAGAGGCTCCTTCTTCTCCACGATGTCCCCCAGTTGGAATTCCCGTTCTTGATTTACATAATATTTTTGTTCAATTGTTTTACCTTTCCCTTTTGATATTTTTGAACATCCTGTAATTGATATTAAAATTAAGGCAATACAAAAAATAAAACTATAATTTCTATGGAACATCCCTTATACTCAACCTCCAACTCTCTTATATTATTAAGAAGGTTAGTGTTTCTTCTGACCTTCCCTTCTTATTGTTTTTCATTCATACTATGGATTTGCCACAGGATAGTTTCCAACACTGTCCGGACTCCATAATCCTCTTAATGTCCCTGACACACCCGCTCTTGCGGTCGTAATATCAAGTTTACAACTGGAATAACCATTTTCTTTAACTTTATTGTATATAAACCATTCACCACCTTTTACAATTGCATGATCTCTAAGTGTACAATTCACATTTGATGAACTAAGAGAGCGCACCCATAAATCGAACCCCGAGTTATTTTTAATATAATGAGAAGTTTTATCTTCTTTTGTCCGTAACGGTGTCTGTGCCGCTTTAGAATAAGCAAATTCTATTTTCTTTGTCGGCAATGCTGTATCCGAAACGTTCCCAGCCGCTTGAGCCGAGATACCTGCACAACCAATACCTATAACCATCAATACTGCCAATACTTTTTTCTTCATAACATATTCCTCCTAATTTCTTCTTTTCAGAATCACACCTAACATCAATGAAAAACTAACCACCAACACATTTACCGCCAATATCCTACATAATTGCTCTCCACCCAAAATCAAAGACAGAAAATACAATATCAATTGTATACTAAGAATCATTCTGGTTCTTTTCCGATATACACGAACCTCCTCTTCATCCAACTGCTTATTATGTGTTCCTACAGGTGCAAGGCAAAAGATACACCCACTTCCGATTACCATAATCCACGTATATACACCTATTATCCATCCTGCTTTCAATAGGAATTCGAAAGCAACAAACAACAATACTACGGACATCATCAGACATCGAAATTTTGTCTTCGCATGAAATCCACCTGCATGCTTTCGCAGTGTCCAAAAGGAAATCCAAAACACGCAACTTTCAAATACACAATCACAAAAGATACCAACAGTTACTGTGATGAAAATCCCCAACAGATTATTTAAAATACCTTCTACCCCATATCTTATAACCTCACGCTCACTATCAGGTATATTTTTACCATCTGCTAAATAATCTGTCAGATATGTTGTCAAACTCAAAACTTCCGCAACTTCTTAACACTTTCAACTTCTTTCGGTTGATAAAAAGTGAACGTACATGTTGTATTTGCTTCCATTTCTGCAACTTTTCTTGATAATTTGACAACTGCTTTTTTTACTTTCTCCGAAGCTCTTTTTTTCTTCTGCATTGCTATCTCCTCCCTTCTCTGTTTTTCTAAGTGCATCATATCACATAAAATCTCTCTGTGCCGAAACATGTCATAATTCATATAGATTTTTGTCATAACTCATACTTTGTCGGATGAAGTCCGCACGCCGAAGGCATGTGTTACGGGATGCTCGGATGAGTATAGTTTTCCGTAAAACAAAAGACACAGACCTCAAAAAGTCCATGTCTTATCCATCTTATTATATGTACAACATCAATTTTACACAAAAATGTGCATCCTGTACTTTTATACTCATATCTCCATGATATTTTTCTACCATTCGTTTTACACTTTTTAACCCGATACCGTGGGACTCCGAATCTTTTTTTGTTGTAAGAAAATCGCCGTATTTATCTTGTCTTATTCTCTCTGACAAAAAACTATTTTCTATCTTCAAAACAAGAATTCCATTTTTCAAAGAAAACTCAACACCCAAGAATTTTTCTTCGGTCTCCACTGCTGCATCTATCGCATTTTGCAACAAATTTCCAATGATGATATTCAAATCAAAGGAATGTTTCATATCTTCCGGTATTGCAACTTTTACAGTTGTATTCAACTGCATTTTCTTTGCCTTCTGAAGCATATAGTTCAGAACACTATCTACTTCCATATTTCCGGACGATACAATCTCACTCGGCTTCTCAAAAAATTCTTCCATAGCATTCAGATATCTCCGAAATTCCGAAAAATCCTTTCTCTCTGCCATAAATCTCAGTTCCGCCAAATGATGTTTCATATCATGCCGAAACATCTTCATTTTTTCTACACTCTCCAACATTACATTTATCTGATTCCGATATGCCATCATCTGATATTCCAATAGCTCTGCCTCATGCTTTTCTTCTGACAATTTCAAAAACAGGCTGTAAAAATAAAACATCAAAAAATTAATCAAGAACAATCCCAAGCATATAATAGTAATCCCTCTATAAGTGCTGCTTTTTGTATAAATCAATATCGTTACCAATAAAATACTGCATAATGGTATACAAATCAAAGATAAATGATAAGTTCTTGTCCTGTTTTTTTGTCCGGATACAATTCTTCCTGCAATCAACTCACAAACAAACATCAATAATATTCCGATTGCCCCATACACTTGATTATACATATTTCCGTCTTTATATGGTATGAAAAGAAATGTAACAAAAGCGTCGCATATCATACCAACCACATAAATTGAAACTGTCACAAAAATATTCTCTTTCCATACTTTTGTATACATTCTTACTAGCAAAGCAATGCCCACTAGATTGCACATAATATTTATCCAAACACGTTGAAACAATAAATACAATGCCGTATTCACAATCCAAAAGAGCAAATAGCATGCAACTTCTTTCACCCTGCTTAACTTTGTCTCTTCCAAAAAGATGCGGATAAATCGATACGTCACATACATTCGAAATAAATTCGACCCCGCACACACAATGATATCCATCATATTTTTATAATTCCTTTAACAATTTTTCTCTGACCTGTTTTCGCTGCGCCTGACTGATCGTCAGTACTCTCCCATTGTCCAATTCCACAGTTTCATATGTATACCGTGCGATACGCTGCTTATTTACCACATACGATTTATGAATTACAAGAAAATCTTCCGGCAATTCCTTGATAATATTTTTCAGCTTTCCGTAAAATTCCTTTTCGCCGCTTGTAGTGAGCAATCTAACTTTTCGTCCATCACTCACAAAGCAAAGAATATCTCCATAAGACACATAATAATACTCTTTACCCAATTGGAATTCAAAGCGCTTTGTGTTTCGCCCGACAATCTTTAGTGCTAATGCAAGCGTCTCTTCAATCTTTTCTTCCTCAATCGGCTTTACAAGGAAATCCATCGGCTGCACCTTAAACAACTGCTGTGCATACGACTGTTTCCCCGATATATAGATAATCTGCATCGTATGGTTTTCCATCTGCTTTCGGATAAATATCCCCGCATCGATTCCACTCACTTCAAACAATTCGATATCCAAATACAGAATATCCAACTGTTTTCCCGTTTCTAAATAAGCACAAAGTTCTTCCCCGGAATTCCAGACTTGGATATTCATCTTTACATTTCTCTTTTTCCCATACTTCAAAACAACATCTTCTATAAAAGCACATGTATTTTTTCCATCATCACATATTCCAATCTGATACATTTCCCACCTCAAGTATATACACCCAAATTTGCCAAAAAACTCTTTAGAATTTTCTAAAGAGTTTACATCAAATGCAGGTGGTGGGACTTGAACCCACACGAGGTTGCCCCCGCAAGATTTTGAGTCTTGTGCGTCTGCCATTCCGCCACACCTGCTTACCCAAGAAGCATTTTCACTTCTTTTTATTAAGTTGTTGTCTCAACAAAATATATATTACCATATGCTACTATAAAATACAAGCTTTTTTTTGAAATTTTTTCAATTTTTTTAACAGTTGCTACTGTTCACCCAAATAAGCATCTCTGCACACAGCAGTGAACAGCAGCTGACATTTCCCTTATTTCAATTTCTGACCAATCTCAAAGCAATCAAATGTTGCAAAGTAATCTGCCGGTGTTTCGGCTCTTCGAATCAGCTTCGGCGTACCGTCTTCCTGCAGTAAAATCTCTGCCGATTTCAATTTACCATTATAATTATATCCCATCGCAAATCCATGTGCTCCTGTGTCATGGATGACTAGCAAATCTCCGATATCAATCTTTGGAAGCATACGATCTACTGCAAATTTATCATTATTTTCACAGAGTGAACCTGTGATGTCATATTTGTGGTCACAAGGTGCATCTTCTTTTCCCATAACTGTGATATGATGGTACGCTCCGTACATCGCAGGACGCATTAAGTTTACCGCACATGCATCACAGCCGATATATTCTTTATACGTGTGCTTCTCATGAACTGCTTTTGTCACAAGGCAGCCGTAAGGTCCCATCATGTAACGCCCAAGCTCTGTGTAGATTGCCACATCACCCATGCCAGCCGGAACAAGCACTTCCTCGTATACCTTTCTGACTCCTTCTCCGATTGCTCTGATATCATTCGGCTCTTGATCCGGTCGATACGGAATTCCGATTCCGCCTGACAGGTTGATAAATTTAATGTGCGCTCCTGTCTCTTTTTGTAATTTCACTGCAACTTCGAACAAAATCTTTGCGAGCATTGGATAATATTCATTTGTTACAGTATTACTTGCCAAAAACGCATGCAGTCCGAATTCTTTTGCCCCTTTTGCTTTCAGAATCTTAAATGCCTCAAACAACTGCTCCGTTGTCATCCCGTATTTGGCATCCCCAGGATTATCCATGATGTCATTGCTGATTTTGAACAATCCGCCCGGATTGTAACGGCAGCTGATCGTCTCCGGAATATGCCCGATTGCATTCTCCAAAAATTCAATATGTGTGAAGTCATCTAAATTGATAATTGCCCCCAGTTTGTCTGCATAGACAAACTCTTCTGCCGGAGTTGCATTGGAAGAGAACATGATATCTTTCCCTACTGCTCCAAGCGCCTCAGACAGCATCAATTCTGTATAAGAGGAGCAGTCACAGCCACAGCCGTATTCTCTTAAAATATTAATCAAAAATGGATTCGGAGTTGCTTTTACTGCAAAATATTCTTTATAACCTTTATTCCATGCAAAAGCCTCTTTCAATGCTTTTACATTTTCACGAATTCCCCTTTCATCGTACAAGTGAAACGGTGTCGGAAATTCTTTTACAATCTCATCTAATTTTTCTTTTGTAACAAACGGTACTTTATTCATCAATGGCTCTCCCTTCATACGTCAAATTAGAATCACTATACCTTTTTTCTTTTTATTTGTCAAGAAAAAGGATAACCCCAACTTGTAGCAAAAAAGGAACAGGCGATATTCGCCTGCCCCTTTGCATTGTTGTGTTGTGGTCTGTATAAAACTTTTAACTATTTTCTTAATCCTAATCTCTCGATTAATGTACGGTATCTTTCAATGTCAGTTTTCTTTAGGTAAGCCAGTAAACCTCTTCTCTGTCCTACCATTTTAAGAAGACCTCTTCTTGAATGATGATCCTTTGGATTAGCTTTGAAGTGTTCTGTCAACTCATTGATTCTTGCTGTTAATACAGCGATCTGAACTTCCGGTGAACCTGTGTCGCCTTCTGTTCTGGCATATTCTGCCATAATAGCCTGTTTCTTTTCTTTTGCGATCATGCTATGACCCTCCTGTTTTTCTTAAATTTAACACCTGACATTAAGTGACGGTTGGAGTATCCGGTCACCGAACATCGGTTTTTTCATACTTGATGAGTATATCATACTTTTCCACCAGTGTAAACTACTTATTTTTAAAAATTACTGTTGAAACCTTGAAGCCACTTACGCCCATATGCGATATCCTGTTCCACCTGCTTGCGAAGCATCTCTACAGAATGGAATTTTTTTTCCGGTCTCACATACTCGTAAAGCGCTACCTCAATTTTCTTTCCATAAGCGTCCCCGTGATAGTCAAATACAAATGTTTCAATTCCCATCTGTTCTTTCTCTGAAACTGTCGGTTTGCAGCCGATATTAGAGATTCCTCCATAAAGCATGCCATCAATGCGAATTGAACTGACATAGACTCCGTTAGGCGGAAGCAGTTTCTCTTTTTCTGCAACAATGTTCATCGTCGGAAATCCAAGCTTTCTCCCAAGCTGCTTACCATATTGTACTTCTCCTGTGACGGTATACGGGTATCCAAGAAGCTGTGTAACCAGTTTCATATTCCCTTTTTTCACTTCTTCTTTAATGTAAGTACTGCTTATTTCTCTATCTTCATAGCACTTCTTTTCAATCACTTCCACCTCATACCCGTATTCCCCACTATACTGCTGCAACATATGATAATCACCTTTTTTCTGATATCCAAAGTGAAAATCCGTGCCAACTACAATATACTCGGCATGAAATTGTTTCACCAAAATTTCTTTTATGAAAGTCTCCGCCTCAATTTTCGAAACTGCCTCGACAAATGGGCATTCCACCAGATAATCCACCCTGCCAAAAAGGCGTCCTGCGCGTTCTTCGTTCGTAATCAGACTTTCTTTTTTCTTTTTTATTTTTTCGTACAAGGGTGCCATGTCAAATGCAAACACAACGCTGTCTACACCGTCATTTTTCTGATGCTCAATGACCCGCTCGATCAATGTCTCATGTCCTTTGTGAAGACCATCAAATTTCCCCAATGTAATTGCAGTCTTTTTGTCATTTTGATAGAACTGCATTCCCTTGATATATTGCATGTTTTTTCCTCTTATCGTTACTCATTTTTATCAAAAAACATTTTGACTATTTTAAACATCTTTTGTTTCTGCTGATATGCGTAAATCGCAATGAACTGTCCGGAATTACTGTAAACTCTCACATATTCCCCGTCAATCAGATCTTTTGACTCATTGATATGCTTTTCAAAAAACATATTCCCATTACACACAAGCGCTTCATAAGGGCGTTTAAGTGTCACCGCCTCGTACTGCCCAAACATTTCATCAATTGGAACTAATATCTCTGAAAGTAATCCCGCTTCCTTTTTCTGTCTGACTTCCTCCAATGTATAGCTGTCTTCCAAAGTAAACCTGCTTACTTTTGTGCGGGTGAGTTCCTCCATGCAGCCACCACAGCCGAGTTTCTCTCCGATATCATGGCACAATGTGCGGATATAGGTTCCTTTAGAGCAGGAGACTTCCATCCGCACGCGCGGAAGCGAAATCTCTTTAATCCGAATCTCGTAGATAATAACCGGACGAGCTTTTCTCTCAACCTCAATTCCTGCTCTCGCCAGTTCATATAATTTTTTCCCATTGACTTTTAACGCAGAATACATCGGCGGTACCTGTAAGTATTCTCCTACAAATTCCCCGATGCATCTTTCTACGGCATCATTGTCAATTCCATCCATCGCTTTTTCGGATAACACTGTTCCGGATATATCCTGAGTGTCCGTTGCCTTTCCAAGTAAAAGTACTGTCTTATATGTCTTATCCTTATCCGTCAGCATATCGCATAATTTTGTCGCTTTTCCAAGGCAGACCGGAAGAACGCCCGTCGCATCCGGATCCAATGTACCGGTATGCCCGATTTTTTTCTGTCCGATAATTCCCCTTAGTTTTGCGACTACATCATGTGATGTAAATCCTTTTTCTTTACGTATATTAATGACTCCGTGTACCATATTTTCTTCCTTTTTATAGTTGTAAATGAATCTGTCCGGACAGATTGTTGATCACATCATGTACCGTTCCTTTCATCGTCACACCGGCTGCTTTTTTATGGCCTCCTCCACCGAAATACTGTGCGATTCTGCTGACATCCACATCACCAGATGCACGCAGGCTCACTTTGTACTCATGCGGAGCAGTCTCATATAAAAGAACGGCAACTTCCACACCTTTCGTAACCCGAAGCTGGCTGACAATTCCTTCTAAATCTTTCGGTGTGACACCATGAAATTCCATCATACGCTGTGTAATATAGGATACAATACATTTTCCATCCATAAACAGAAAACTTTCAAACAATGCCCTCCCCAAAATCTGGTTCTGAGCAAACGTCTTTTCATAAAATGTCTTTTCGATGATTTCAGAGGCATTGATCCCTTTCCGCATCAGGTTCGCTGCCACCTCCATCGTCTCCGGCGCCGTACATGAATACTGGAACACTCCTGTATCATGCACAATTCCAAGATACAGACATTCAGCCGTCTCTTTTGTGATCTTTTCTAAATCCAAAAGCCGGTATACAAGCTCCGAAGTAGAACTTGCTTCCGGGAAAATATAATTTTGATCTGCAAACGCAAGATTACTGATATGATGGTCTACGCAGAACGTCTCTTTTGCATGTTCAAAAAGCTCCTTTGAAAATCCGAGACGTTCTTTATCACCACAGTCAAGCACAATAAACAGATCATATTCTTTTTTGTCCGGCACCTCGTGACGAATCTCTTTCGCCGCCTTGATAAAATGAAAACTATCTGGTATGTCTTCCAGATAGACATCCGCCTGAATCTCTTCATAGTTTTCTTTGATGTACTGGTACAACCCAAGACAGGAGCCGACACAATCACCATCCGGACGCACATGACCGCCAATGGCGACTGTTTTTACATGTTTCAAGACTTCCTTTAACATCTTATTCTTCCTCTTCTTTTAAATCCTTTGTCACATCATCAATCATTTTCGACATTGCCACACCATATGCGATAGACTGATCCATCACAAATTTTATTTCCGGCGTGTTTCTCATATTCAGCTTCCTTGCCAGCTCTCTTCGGATATATCCTTCTGCGCTCTGAAGACCTTTGATTGTGTCTTCCTGCGCTTTCTCATCACCGAGCACACTGATATATGCTTTGCATGTCTTCAAATCCGGCGCTACTTCCACCGCCACAACGGAGGTCATTGGTGCAACACGAGGGTCTTTGATGCCCCCGCGGATAATGTTGCTTAATTCTTTTTGCACCTCTCCGTTTACTCTTGTATTTTTAATACTGTTTTTTCTCAATTCTTTTCCTCTTTTCTTATCTTGGTATCTCTACCATTTTATAAGACTCTACCTGATCGCCTTCTTTTACATCATTAAATTTCTCGAAGACAAATCCACATTCATAACCTGCTTTTACTTCTTTTACATCATCTTTAAAACGTTTTAACGAAGCAAGACCTCCATCAAAGATTACAACTCCATCACGGATAATACGTGCAGAACATCCTCTCTCAAATGTACCGTCAAGCACATATGCACCAGCAATCGTACCTACGCCTGAAGCCTTAAATGTCTGACGAACCTCTGCATGACCGAGTACTTTTTCCTCAAACACCGGATCTAACATACCTTTCATGGCAGCTTCCACGTCTTCAATCGCATTGTAGATGACACGATATAATCTTACATCCACACCTTCACGCTCCGCAATCTCTTTCGCAGTTGCATCCGGTCTTACATTGAATCCGATGATGATTGCGTTGGATGCAGATGCAAGTGTGACATCAGACTCGTTGATTGCACCGACACCACCGTGGATGATCTTTACAACGACCTCGTCATTTGACAATTTCAAAAGACTCTGTTTTACTGCTTCCACAGAACCCTGTACATCTGCTTTTACAACAATACCAAGTTCTTTGACATTTCCTGCCTGAATCTGGCTGAACAGATCATCTAAGGACATCTTTGATTTTGTATCGTCTAACAGTTTCATTCTTCCCTGTGAAATGAATGTCTCTGCAAAGTTTCTTGCTTCTTTGTCATTGCCGCATCCGACAAATACTTCTCCGGCATTCGGCACATCATTCAGACCAAGGATCTCTACCGGAGTAGAAGGACCTGCCTCTTTTACTCTTCTTCCTTTGTCATCCATCATCGCTCTTACTTTCCCGTAAGCAGAACCTGCTGCGATGGCATCTCCGACACGAAGTGTACCTTTCTGTACCAGTACTGTCGCCACAGAACCTTTTCCTTTATCAAGCTCTGCCTCGATCACAAGACCTCTTGCGCGGCGGTTTGGATTCGCTTTTAATTCCAATACTTCCGCTGTCAGAAGGATCATCTCCATCAAGTCTTCAATTCCTTCTCCTGTCTTTGCAGAAACCGGTACAAAGATTGTGCTTCCACCCCAGTCCTCTGCAATCAGCTCATACTCTGTCAATTCCTGTTTTACACGATCGATATTTGCACTAGGTTTATCAATCTTGTTTACTGCAACAATGATTTCAATTCCAGCTGCTTTCGCATGGTTGATTGCTTCTACAGTCTGAGGCATTACGCCGTCATCTGCCGCAACAACAAGAATCGCAATATCTGTGGAATTAGCGCCACGCATACGCATTGCTGTAAACGCCTCATGTCCAGGTGTATCTAAGAATGTAATCTTCTCTCCGTTTACTGTCGCCACATATGCACCAATATGCTGTGTGATACCACCTGCTTCACGGTCGATCACATTTGTATTACGGATTGCATCCAGAAGGGAAGTTTTACCATGGTCAACATGCCCCATAACACACACAACCGGCGGACGTTTTTTCATCTTGCTTTCGTCTTCTTCATCTTCTTTTAACAATTCTTCAATGACATCTACTACTTCTTCTTTTTCGCAGAGCACTTCAAATTCCATTGCGATTTCCTCTGCAGTATCGTAATCAATTTCTTGGTTTACTGTCACGATTTTTCCCTGTAAAAACAATTTTTTTACAATTGCAGACGGCTGAATCTTCATCGCATCTGCAAGTTCTTTGATTGTAAGTACTTCCGGGATCGTGATCATCTTAATCTTTTCTTCCACTTTTTCCTCTACCTTTGGCTGCGGCTTTTGCTGCAACGGCACATTTTTTGTCTTTTTCCCTTTTGGTCCTCTTTCCTCATGGTCATCTTTGCGATAATCTTTTTTCTTATTAAAATTATCTTTTTGTTTCTGACGCTGTGGCTTCTGCTCAGGAACTACCGGTGCCGGAATTGAAGGCGCGCTCTTTCTGTTATCGTTTCTTCTGTCGTTTCTTCTATTATCATCTCTGCGGTCATCTCTTCTGTCATCACGTCTGTTGTCATCGCGTTTTTGACCCTGATAATTGTTGTTCGGTCTTTGATTATTATTTGCTCTCTGCGCATTATTATTCTGTCTTTGTCCCTGACCTGCGTTGTTGTTTCTCTGACCCTGGTTATTATTTGGTCTCTGACCATTCTGTCTCTGACCCTGATTGTTTCCGTTTCTCTGTCCTTGATTGTTGTTCTGTCCATCTCGTCTCTGTGTTGGACGATTGCCTTGACGGGAACCATTTTGAGAATTCTGCGGTCTGAACACCTGCACAATATGCTTTTTCTTCGGTTCTTCTTTTGTATCCCCACCGCCAAAGCTACTTTTTACAGCCTCAATCTGCTCATCACTCAATGAACTCATATGGCTGGTTACCTCTATATTTTTTTCTCTCAGAACATCAAGTACTTCTTTGTTTGTTTTATTTAGCTCTTTTGCTAATTCATGCACTCGCACTTTTGTCATACTAACTACCTCCTCTATGCAATCGTATATCCTTCTGTTTCCAAATGTTTCTTGATCCCTTTTGCAAACCCTGCATCTGTCACTGCAAGTGTCGCCCGGAATTCTTTTCCCATTGCATGCCCCAAGGTATCTTTATCCCCATAAAAATAAATTGGCACTTCATAGAAATCACACATATTTTTAAACTTCTTCTTTGTATTCGCCGATGCATCCTCCGCCACAATCACAAGCTCTGCCATACCGGTCTTTACTTCTTTTTCGGTACAGAATTCACCGCTTGCCGTCTTTCCTGCTTTCGTGGCAAGGCTGACTAACGATAATGCTTTACTCGATTTCAAGCGCATTCATCTCCTTTTCCAGCTTTTCATAAACTTCTTTTGGAATTGCCTGCTTAAAAGACCGCTCTAACCCTTTGTTTTTCACCGCTTTTTCAAAACATTCTTTTGAAAAACAAAGATATGCTCCGCGCCCGTTCTTTTTTCCTGTCGCATCCAGTTCAAATGTATCTTCGGAAGTTTTCAAAACACGCATCATTTCTTTTTTACTTTTCATCTCTTGACATCCTACACATTTTCGCATAGGAATCTTTTTGTTATTACTCAACAAATCACTCCTGACTACACTAATTCATCTGGCATCTCTTCATCTGCTTCCTCAGACACTTCTGTGGAAAGATTCATATAATTTTCCGGAAGTTCACCGGCTTCAATCGCCTGTGTCTCGCTCTTGATATCAATCTTGTATCCTGTCAGACGTGCAGCCAGTCTCGCATTCTGTCCTTCTTTTCCGATTGCAAGTGACAACTGATAATCCGGCACAATCACACTTGCTGTCTTTTCATCCGGATCAGCCATTACAGAGATGACTTTTGCCGGACTAAGTGCATTCTCAATCAAGATCGCCGGATTGTCGCTCCAGTTGATGATATCAATCTTTTCTCCGCGAAGCTCACTTACGATTGCATTGACTCTCGCACCGTTCATACCAACACATGCTCCGACCGGATCTACATCCGGGTCATTTGACCACACTGCAATCTTTGTACGGGAACCGGCTTCTCTTGAGATGCTCTTAATCTCAACAATTCCTTCTTTTACTTCTGCAACCTCAGACTCAAACAGACGTTTCACCAGTTCCGGATGTGTACGGGAAACTAAAATCTTTGGTCCTTTTGTTGTATTCTTCACTTCTACGATATAGAGTTTGATACGTTCTGTAGGCTTAAACACTTCGCCTTTTACCTGCTCATTCTCAGTCAGCATCGCATCTGCTTTTCCAAGGTTAATACTTACATTCTTGCCAACATAACGCTGCACGATACCAGTCACGATATCTTTCTCTTTTTCAAAATACTGATCGTACACTACTTTTCTCTCTTCTTCACGGATTTTCTGAAGAATTAAGTTCTTTGCATTCTGTGTTGCAATACGTCCAAATTCCTTTGACTCCACCGGAATCTGAACAATATCGCCGAGCTCAAATTTTGAGTCGATCATTTTTGCATTTGCAAGGCTGATCTCCATCACATCGTCTTCCACTTCTTCTACAACTGTCTTTTCCGCAAACACAGAGTAGTCACAAGTCTCACGATTCATCACTACTTTGATATTATCTGCTTTTCCAAAATGATTTTTACATGCGTTAATCAGAGAATTCTCAATTGCATCTAATAAAGTCTCTTTACTGATATCCTTTTCCTGCTCAAGAATTGTCAACGCTTCTAATAATTCTGTGTTCATTTTTTCTTTCCTCCTGATTTAAAAATCCAATGCCAAACGAATCAAAGCGATCTCGCTTCGTTCAAATGTCTTTGTTGTCTCATCTTCATATTCAATCGTCACGGTATCCTGATCGTATTCTTTTAGAATTCCGATAAATTCTTTCTGTCTGTCAATCGCACGGTAAGTACGGATCTCCACTTCTTCTCCGATACTTCTTGCAAAGTCTTTCTCTTTTTTCAAAGGTCTTCCAAGTCCCGGAGAACTCACTTCAAAGATATACGTATCTTCGATATAGTCTTTCTCATCCAAAATATCTGAAAACGCTCTGCTTACCACTTCACAATCGTCTACCGAAATTCCTCCCGGTTTATCAATATATGCCCGAAGATACCAGTTTCCTCCCTCTTTTACATACTCAACGTCCACCAACTCAAATCCATTGCTTTCAATGATTGGTAATAGAAGTTCTTCTGTTTTTTGTTCGTATACTTCTCTTTTAGACACTGTCAACCTTCCTTTCTTATACCAACAAATAAGAGTGAACATTACGTCCACTCTTCTGCCGATTTCTTATGTAACTAACATACACTATAGCACTCATTCTCAATAAATGCAAGGGTATTTTCAAAATTTCTCATTTCAGGGTTATCGTTTTGTTCCGATTCCATCACGTCTTGCCAGTTTCAGACGATTCAATGTCACTTCTTTTTCTTTATATAGAACCTTTTGCTCAACTCCTTCTTCAAGCAGATATACCTGTTCCAGTTCATCTTTTTTTTGTAGTTTGATTCCGCGCACTCCGACGGCACCTTTTTTCTTTTCCGGCACCTCTGTCGACGCAAACCTCAGAAAATATCCATTCATCGTCTGAAGCACAATGCTTTGTCCCTCTGTCACAACCTGTACACAGATCACTTCATCCTCTTCTAAAAGCTTTGTCGCTGCGATGGTTCGTTTTGCCACCTGAAATTCACTTCCATCCACCTGCTTTAACATACCTTGTTTTGTCGCAAACAACAGCTTTGCCATAGAGAGACTTCCCTCATCACACACAAACACAATCTGTTCTTCGGTGCTGTTGTAATTACTCAAATTATCAATCGGAGTTCCTTTATCCCTGAATTTTCCATATGGAATATCCGGCACCTTCACCTGATGCATCTTTCCTGCATTCGTAAACAAACATATTTTTCCGGTATTGAGACAGGAAACTATATATTTATTCTCCGAGTCTGCTGCTTCCCTGTTTCTTTCATAGGTCGACACATCCACCGTTCTCGCATATCCAAAACGATCCATCAAAAATACAACTTCCTGCTCTTCGATTTTCTTTTCTTCAAACACTGCTTCTTCTGCATTTTCGACAATCGTCCGTCGTTTTCTTGCATATGTCTTTTTAATCGCATCCAAATCTTCTATAATTACTTCCGCCATCGAATCATAATTATTCAAAATATCTTCATAGCGGGCAATACTTTTAAGTGTCTGCTCATGTTCTGCCTGCAATGCCTCAATCTCCAGACCAATCAGTTTGTACAGGCGCATCTCCAGGATTGCTGTCGCCTGTCTTTCTGTAAACCGGAGCATCGAGGCCATCTTTTTTGAAATATTAGATTTGAATTTGATATTCTCTGTGATACCGTCAGTCAGACACGCTTTTGCCTCTTTGATCGACTTGCTGCCACGCAAAATTTCAATAATCAAATCAATGACATTACATGCCTTGATCAAACCTTCCTGAATCTCTTTTTTATCCAACTCTTTTGCAAGCAGTGTCTTGTATTTTCTCGTCGCAACATCAAACTGAAAATCTACATGGTGCTCGATAATTGATTTCAGTCCCATCGTCTCTGGTTTCCCATTTGCAACGGCAAGCATATTCACTCCAAATGTATCTTCCAGACGAGTCTTTTTGTAAAGCATATTCTTTAAGTTTTCCACATCTGCATCTTTTCGAAGTTCGAGCACAATCCGAATTCCTTCTTTGGATGACTGATTGGAAATATCTGTGATGTCATTCGTCTTTTTGCTCTCCACAAGGGACGCCACATCGTTTAAAAATTTTCCGATTCCTGCACCGATCATTGTGTAAGGAATTTCTGAAATCACAAGACGTTTCTTTCCGCCTTTCAATTCCTCCACTTCCACTTTTCCGCGAATCTTAATCTTTCCGGATCCCGTCTCATAAATGTTCAAAAGATCGTCTTTGTTGACTACGATACCGCCCGTCGGAAAATCCGGTCCTTTGATATGTTTCATCAACTGCTTTGTCGTGATCTCACTGTTTTTCATATACGCTTTCACCGCATCGATCACTTCGCCTAAATTGTGTGTTGGAATACTTGTCGCCATTCCGACTGCGATTCCCTCTGCACCGTTTACCAAAAGATTCGGGATACGTACCGGAAGCACCTCCGGTTCTTTTTCCGTCTCGTCAAAGTTCGGAGCAAAGTCCACAACTCCTTTGTCCAAGTCTGCAAGAAATACCTCCTGTGTCAGTTTTGCAAGACGAGCCTCCGTGTAACGCATCGCAGCAGCGCCGTCTCCCTCGATAGAGCCGAAGTTTCCATGTCCGTCCACAAGAATCATTCCTTTTTTGAATTCCTGTGCCATTACGACAAGTGATTCGTAGATGGAACTGTCTCCATGCGGGTGGTATTTACCCATCGTATCCCCGACGATACGCGCACATTTTCGATATGGTTTATCATAGCGGATACCAAGTTCATGCATATCGTAAAGTGTTCTTCTCTGCACCGGCTTCAGACCATCTCTGACATCCGGCAACGCTCTTGCCACAATGACACTCATCGCATAATCGATATATGATTTTTTCATGATATCCGAATATTCGGTTCTTATAATTTGTGAATCCTGCATCTTTTGTTGCCTCCTATATATCTAACTCTGCTTCTGTCGCATTTTCATAAATAAACGCACGTCTCGGAGGCACTTCACTTCCCATCAGCATCTCCGTCACAGAAGATGCCATTCTCGCATCTTCAATCTCGACAAGCTTTAGCATTCTCGTCTCCGGATTCAGCGTTGTCTCCCACAACTGGTCTGCATCCATCTCGCCAAGACCTTTGTATCTTTGCAGCGTAAATGGTCCTTTCTGACGTTTGCGATAGCGCTCCAGCGCTTTGTCGTCGTACAGATATTCCTCTTCCCCTTTTTTCGGCATCGCCTTGTAAAGCGGAGGCATCGCAATATAGACATGTCCTTCAAAAATCAATTCCGGCATAAACCGATAGAACAATGTCAATAATAATGTAGAAATGTGAGCGCCATCCACGTCCGCATCAGCCATAATGATGATCTTGTTATAACGGAGTTTTGTGATGTCGAAATCATTACCATACCCTTCCGAAAATCCACAGCCAAAGGCATTGATCATCGTCTTGATCTCCGCGTTGGCAAGTACCTTATCGATACTTGCTTTTTCCACATTCAAAATCTTTCCGCGGATTGGCAGGATTGCCTGATAAGAGCGGTCTCTCGCCGTCTTTGCGGAACCTCCCGCAGAATCTCCCTCCACGATAAAAATCTCACATTTGCTCGCATCTCTGCTCTCACAGTTCGCAAGCTTTCCATTGCTGTCAAACGAATATTTCTGCTTCGTCAACAGATTCGTCTTTGCCTTCTCCTCCGTCTTACGGATTTTTGCCGCCTTCTCCGCGCAGCTGATTACTTTTTTAAGCGTATCCAGATTCCGGTCAAAATAGCGCACAATCTCCTCCCCGGTCACCTTTCCGGTCGCCTTTGCTGCATCCGGATTGTCCAGCTTTGTCTTCGTCTGCCCTTCAAAACGCGGATCCGGATGCTTGATTGAAACAATCGCCGTCATCCCGTTGCGAATATCCGCTCCTGTAAAATTGCTGTCCTTCTCTTTTAAAATGCCAAGTTCTCTCGCGTACTGGTTCATCGCCGTCGTAAACGTCGTCTTAAATCCCGTCAAATGTGTTCCACCCTCTGCATTGTAAATATTATTACAAAATCCGAGTACGTTCTCATGGAACTCATTTACATACTGGAATACAACTTCCACTTCAATTCCTTCTGACTCACCTTTAAAATAAATCGGCTCATGTATCGCCTCTTTCTTCTGATTCAGATCACGGATAAATCCAAGTATTCCGTCTTCCTCATGATATTCAATATGTTCTGTCTGCGCTCCGCGTCTGTCCTCAAAAATAATCGTCAGATTCGGATTCAGATACGCAGTCTCATGGAGACGACTTTTTACTTCCTCCGCCTTGAATCTCGTCTTCTCAAAAATCGTGTCGTCCGGCAGGAAATTCACTTCTGTCCCCGTTTTTCTCGTCTTTCCAATAACCGGAAGCAACCCGTTTTCAAGCTCTACAACCGGAATCCCCCGCTCGTATCGGTCGTGATGAATTGCACCTTCCCTGCTGATCTTGACGTCCATATAAATAGAAAGTGCATTTACAACCGAAGAGCCAACCCCGTGCAGCCCGCCGCTTGTCTTATAAGCTGTATCATCAAATTTTCCACCTGCGTGAAGTGTCGTATATACAATACGCGCTGCGGATACCCCTTTTTGGTGCATCCCGACAGGGACACCTCGCCCATTGTCGATCACCGTTGCAGAACCATCTTTTTCCAGTATGACCTGAATCTTGTCACAGTACCCCGCAAGATGTTCATCTACCGCATTGTCCACAATCTCATAGATCAAATGATTGAGCCCCTTCGTAGACACACTTCCAATATACATTCCCGGTCTTTTTCTGACCGCTTCCAGTCCTTCTAATATAGAAATACTATCTGCATCATATGTATTTTGTTTCGCCATTTACTTAAAACCCTCTCTTTTTCATACTGCACCCATCATAACACAAACAAAGGTTCGTTTCAAATAAATTCTTCTACCCCATGATGACTTTTGCTAAAACGTCTGACAACAGCTCCATCGCATTTCGCATTTCCTCCACAGTGTTTGTCTGGGCACCTGCCTCGATCAAAAGAGATTTTGGCATCATATGGAGACTGTAACGGTACCCTTTCAGATAGATTTTCCTTGCAAATCCCGGATACATACTCTCTGATGCAAGCTGCATCTGTAGAGAAAACGACAGATTATCCTGAATATAAGGATTTGGAAGATATGCGATATCTCCATTGGCTTTTGTTCTGCTAAGTCCATTGAAAAACATGATCTTTGCCGCCTGTTTTCCATTTGCCTCCGTCACCAGATGTGTATCATTGCCGACCCCATCACGGTGCAGATCAATCACAACCTCAATACTTGGATTTTCTTCCAATATTTTTCTGACCCCCACTTCCGAAAATTCGTACGCTTTGCTTCGGTCTAATTTCCCGTCGATCAAATCATACACGCCGTCATGATGGATGGTTGAAATTCCCTTCGCATTCAAAAGCTCTGACAAATATGCTCCCATCCCGACGATACTTGTTCCGACATCTCCCTCGACAGAATCCACAAAAGTCTCCTGCGAGTGAGTATGAAAGATAAGTACTTTTGGTCCTTCCCCACTTGTGTCAATATGCATATCTTTTGCGAGAAGCTCATCCACATTTAACTGCTCCTGCCCGATCATCGTTGTACTGTCCACCGTATAGTAATGGCTCACCAGATAGTTAAAATCTCTCAGCTGCTCTATTGATACGGTCACTGGTTCCGTTTTCACTTCCTTGGCATCTTTTTCTGCGTGACTTCCGTCCCCGTTGATCAGATTTCCATTCTCGTCCACCTCATTTTCATCTGCCGCCTGCCTTGCCATGATCATTTCATAGGTCGCAGTATCTTCAATTTCAGATTCATAAGTTCCTTTCCCTTCCACATAACTTCCAAGCGGAATCATCTGCATCGCTTTTTTTGCAATCCATGTATTCCAATCTGTCTTTTCTTCTTTTTCCGCATAAAAAAGTCCTGGCATAAAAGACCTTTCCGTCATTCTCACAAGATTTTCCCGCAGACTCCCCTTCCATTCTTCCGTAATCTGCGTTCCACCTTGAAATAATATATATATGCCAAGACAAAAGATCAAACTGCCCGACAATATTGCTAAACTCCTATTTTTTCTCATATTTCTCTCCTAACAGAATCTTTAGAGCTTTAACAATATATGTTGCCTTTTTGATAATTATGAGCATGTCCTCTCCGAAAACAAAATATTTAATCCCTCAGAAATCGTATATCCGATTCGTTTGATTGTCTCATCAATATCTTTCGGGGTCACAAACATTCCATTTAAATGCGGAGAGATCAGTTCTTTGATCAGTTCATATTTCTCCGTCGCATTATATCCCTGCAAAACGACCCCGACGCCTTTTAGTGTCTCGGATGTCTCCAGTGCCGCAATCAAATTTTCCATCGTGTCATTGACAATCGTAGCTGCATCTACAACCGTCGGCACACCAATGGCAATGACCGGAACCCCGATTGTCTCTTCTGTAATTCCGTTTCTGTGATTTCCCACACCGGAGCCCGGATTAATTCCCGTATCTGCAATCTGAATGGTTCGATTCAGTCTCTTGCTGTTCCTTGCGGCAAGCGCATCCACCGCAATGACCAAATCCGGTTTTGTCTCTTTTACAATCCCTTTGATGATCTCTAATGTCTCCATACCGGTCTGCGCCATAACCCCTGGAACGATTGCGCTTGTCATGTGCACAGCATCTTCCCCCATTGCGTATTTACCATACTCTTTTACAATATGTCTTGTAATTGCCAGATTATCGACTACATGTGGTCCTAATGCATCCGGTGTCACCTGACGGTTTCCAAGACCTGCCACCAATACAACATAGTCCTCTTTTTCGATTTTTATGAGCTCTTTGATATATTTTGCCAGTTCTTCTGAAATTTCCCTGTGATATTCCTCGTCTGGGACGGCCATATTCGGTGCTTCCATCGTAATATATGTGCCGACAGGTTTCCCCATCGCGCGAGCCCCTTTTTCCGTCTCAATCTTTACTTTCGTGATTCGTATCTCCCGCTCTTTGTCATACTCCTCTTCCAAGATAACTCCCTGAACTTCCACATGATCCGATTCAAATCGCTCTTTTTCCTCCAATGCTAAATCTGTATGAATACTATACTTTTCCAACATCTCAACTTCTCCTTGTAACTTTATTTTTTAGTTTTCACAAAAAAAAGAGAATTATGTATTGACAAGCCACAATAGTTATTTTACAATGAATGAGTATGTTTCAGTAGAACGTTCCGTGTCCGGGTCTGCTGAACAAAAGATGAATTTTATATCACATATATTGGAGGTGTTCAGATTGGCTAACATTAAATCTGCAAAAAAAAGAATTTTAGTAAACGAAACAAAAGCTGCTAGAAATAAAGCAATTAAATCAAGAGTAAAAACTTCTATTAAAAAAGTAGATGCTGCTGTTGAAGCAAAAGATCAGGCTGTTGCTGTTGAAGCATTAAAAGCTGCTATCAAAGAAATCAACATGGCTGGAAGCAAAGGTGTTTACCACAAAAATACTTGTGCTAGAAAAGTTTCTCGTTTAACAAAAGCTGTTAACGGAATTGCTTAATTTTTATTAGGAAATATATTATAAGACAACCATACCGTCATGTGGTTGTCTTTTTGATTGCACTTTAAAAATAAAGGAGTTTTTTATGGACACTGTTTTTCACGAAATCGAACCGATTTTTAATAGGGACTCAAAAATATTGATTCTCGGCTCTTTCCCATCTGTAAAGTCACGGGAAGGACACTTCTTCTACAACCACCCACAAAATCGTTTTTGGAAGGTGCTCGCAAAAATTTTCAACTGCGAAGTACCTCAAACAATCGAAGAAAAGAAACAATTTTTGCTGAATAATCAGATTGCGGTCTGGGATGTGATTGCTTCCTGCGAAATCAAAGGCTCCAGCGACAGCAGCATCAAACACGTCGTTCCCAATGATCTGAATCGAATCTTGTCTGTCTCCCATATCGAGCAGATTTATACAAACGGCAACGCCGCATTCCAGCTTTATGAAAAATACTGCAAAAGCCAGACACATATGGACGCAATAAAACTGCCATCCACAAGTCCCGCAAACGCAGTCTATTCACTGGAGAAACTTGTAGAGATTTGGAAAAGCATCACCCAATATACTGCACACAAAAAGTAGGTAGCGCATTTAATGCATCTACCTACTTTTCATTATAACGACTAGTTATTGATCAATTTATCCTCGTCGCTCCAGCTGTATAATTTACGGATTTCTTCTCCGACAATTTCTGATGGATGTTCTGCCGCAAGTTTTCTCATTGCTTTGAAGTGTACCTGGCTTCCTGCTGATGACATATCTAATAAGAAGTCTTTTGCAAATGTACCATCTTGAATATCTGATAAGATTTTCTTCATTGCTTTCTTTGTATCTTCTGTGATGATCTTTGGTCCTGTAATGTAATCACCGTATTCTGCTGTGTTTGAGATAGAGTATCTCATTCCGGCAAATCCGCTCTGGTAAATCAAGTCTACGATTAATTTCATCTCGTGGATACATTCGAAGTAAGCATTTCTTGGATCATATCCTGCTTCTACCAATGTCTCATACCCTGCCTGCATCAATGCGCAAACACCACCACAAAGTACTGCCTGCTCACCGAAAAGGTCTGTCTCTGTCTCTGTACGGAATGTTGTCTCAAGCACACCTGCTCTTGCTCCACCGATTGCAAGCGCATATGCAAGTGCGATATCCTGTGCTTTTCCTGTCGCATCCTGTTCTACTGCCACAAGACAAGGAACACCTTTTCCTACTTGATATTCGCTTCTTACTGTGTGACCAGGTCCCTTTGGCGCTACCATTGTAACATCTACATTCTTTGGAGGTACGATACATCCAAAATGAATGTTAAATCCGTGTGCGAACATTAACATATTTCCTTCTTCAAGGTTTGGTTCAATATCGTTTTTGTATAATGCAGCCTGCTTTTCATCATTGATCAAAATCATAATAATATCGGCTTTTTTTGCCGCCTCTGCCGCTGTGTATACCTCAAATCCTTGTTCTTCTGCTTTTTTCCATGATTTGCTGCCTTCGTAAAGACCGATAATGACATTGCATCCGGATTCTTTTGCGTTCAATGCATGCGCATGTCCCTGACTTCCGTAACCGATTACCGCAATTGTCTTTCCTTCTAATAATGATAAGTTACAATCTTCCTGATAATAAATTTTTGCCATAGCTGTTACCTCCTAAACCCTTCTCATGAATATATAGTTAAGGACCTTTGCCCCTAGCTTTCTACATTAATCATCAATTACTTTGATACCTTTTGACCCTCTTGACAAGGCCGTGATTCCTGTTCTTGCAAGCTCTAAAATCTTATATCCCTGCAGGAGATTCAAAAAAGCTTCTACTTTCGACTGATTTCCTGTCATCTCAAGCATCAGCGACTCTCTCTCCACATCGACAATCTTCGCTCTGAAAATATCAGCAACAGAAATAATCTCTGCTCTCTCAGATGCATCTGCCATCACTTTGACCATAATAAGCTCCCTGCAAACCGACTCTCCATCCGCCAAAATCTTAATATCAACGACATCTTCCAATTTGCGAAGCTGCTTCTCAATCTGAGACAAGATCAACTCATCCCCGCTTGCAACAACCGTAAGTCTTGTAAACCGTTCATCCGTTGTAATTCCCGCTGTGATACTGTCAATACTGTATCCTCTTCTGCTGAATAATCCGGCAACGCGACTTAACAACCCCGCATTGTTATTTACCAATAATGAAAATACTTGTTTCCTCATAACATCCCTCTACTTTCTTATTTTTAAAAAACAGAGTGCGTTCTGTTTTTATATATTATCAACTAGAAACCTATTTGTCAATACTTTTTCTAAATGTCACTTTAACTTTTTACTGCGCTGCAATGCGCTCTGCCAGATCATTCAGATAAACCCACCGTTCCATCTTTTCTTCCAACTGTTTTTCTGCGAACTCTTTTTCTAAAGTAAGTTCCGAAAGTTTCGCAGAGTTCGTTGCATTCGCCATCATATCCGCATCCAGCTTTTCGAGTTTTTCCTCCAGCTTGGCAATGTCTTCATCAATTGTCTCAAACTCCTTCTGCTCCATATATGAAAATTTCAACTTTGTCGGACGATTCTGTTTCCAATCATTTTTTCCGGTACTCTTTTTCGCCTTCACTTCCTCTTTTGGCACTTCCCGCTTCTGCTTCGCCTCTATGTAATCCGTGTATCCGCCCTCGTACTGCTGCAAATGTCCATTTCCATCAAATTCAAAAATGCGGTCCACCACGTTGTCCAGAAAATAGCGGTCATGCGATACCGTGATCACAATTCCCTGAAACGAGTTCAGATAGTCCTCTAAAATTGTCATTGTCGGAATATCAATATCATTGTTCGCTTCATCAAATATGAGCACGTTAGGCGCAGCCTGCAGGACACTTAACAGATAAAGTCTCTTCTTTTCACCGCCCGATAATTTTTCAATCGGCGCATACTGCATATCCGGTGTAAATAAAAACCGCTCCAACATCTGCGAAGCCGTAATTCTTCCATCCTTCGTCGGAATATACTCGGCGATGTCTTTCACAAAATCGATTACCCTCTGGCTCGTATTCATTTCCGGAAGTTCCTGTGCAAAATAGCCGATTCGAATCGTCTCACCAATCTCAATCGTTCCCTCATCCGGCTCAACAAGTCCCGCAATCATTTTTAGCAGTGTCGACTTTCCGCAGCCATTCGGACCCACGATTCCAAGATTCTGATTTTTCAATACAATATAATCAAAATCGTCAATCAGCTTTCGCTCCCCGTAGCTCTTGCTGACATGGTGGAGCTCAATCGTCTTCTTGCCCATTCTCGTTTCCACAGAATCAATCTCTGCCAAACGATCCGTCTCCGGAGCTTTTCCGTTTTTCAAAAGCTCTAATCGCTCCAATCTTGCCTTTTGCTTTGTTGTTCTTGCTCGGCAGCCGCGCTTTGCCCATTCTAATTCCATTCTCAACACACTTTGGCGTTTTCGCTCTGAAGCAAGCTCCATCTCTTCCCGTTCTGCCTTCATTTCCAAAAATTTCGAATAATTCGCCTCATACCCATATAATTTTCCACGGCTGATTTCCAAAATTCGATTTGTCACTTTATCTAAAAAATAACGGTCATGCGTTACCATAATCACAACACCTTTATAACGTTTCAAATAATCTTCCAGCCAGGAAATCATCTCTCCATCTAAATGGTTCGTCGGCTCGTCCAAAAGCAAAATTTCAAACGAAGATGTCAGCGTTTTCGCAAGCGCTACTTTTTTCTTCTGCCCGCCGGAAAGATGCTCCATTTTCATATCATGATCCGTAATTCCAAGTTTATTGAGTGCACTTTTCACTTCACTTTTCAGCGCCCAGTCATTCTCCGCAATTCCGTCAAATGCATACGAAAGAACAGTCGCTCCCTCAGGAAACGAAGGATGCTGCGAAAGATACGCCAATCGAATCCCATTCTGTTTTATAATCTGTCCGCTGTCAGGCTCTTCCACTCCCGCAATCATACGCAACAGCGTTGTTTTCCCTGTACCATTAATTCCTATAATGCCAATTTTGTCTCCTTCTTGAATCCCGAATGAAACATCATCGAAAATTGTCTTCTCGCCAAATACTTTACTGACGTGTTCTATATTCAATATATTCATTTTCAACACTCCTATTTTTCGTAACAGTTCAGCCGTGCACAAAGTCACAAAAAACTGAGTTCAAACTAATTTGAAAACGAAGATTTTTTGTGGACTTTGTATATAGCGTTCTTCCATAAGCAGGATTTCAGCTTCGTTAGCATCGAAAAAGGCTGTGTAACAGCCAATTTGAGCTGTTATGGCTGAACTGTTACTATTTTTCTTCTTCCAAAATATCATAAAGGATTTTTCATTTCCCGTCAATTTTGAAAATCAATCTATAAGGACAACAGATAACAAAACAGTCCCTCCAACCGGAACTTTTATTCCGTTTTGGAGAGACTGAAAAATCGTCCTTACAAATCATGTTGTTTAATATAAACGAGTAGCGCTTCACAGCCTTCTTTCACATCCCGATAGGTAACATCAAAATTTCCGGTATACCATGGATCTGCAATCGCTCTTGGAGCTTTTCCAAAATCAAGAAGCATGTGGATCTTTCCATCCGGATCACCACCTGCGATTCTTGTCATATTGCGAATGTTCGCTTCGTCCATTCCTATGAGATAATCATATTTCTCATAGTCTTTTTTTGTCATCTGTACAGCGCGATGCGGAAGTACCGGAATCCCTACTTCCCGCATCTTGTTTACCGTTCCGTAATGTGGACCGTTGCCGATTTCCTCGCGGCTTGTTGCCGCGGAATCAATATAAAATTGGTCGGTGAGACCTTGCTTGTTAATCATGTCTTGGAATACAAATTGGGACATGGTGCTGCGGCAGATGTTGCCGTGGCAAATAAAAAGTACTTTAATCATCTTTTTATATCTCCTTAAATCTTCTTAAAACCCTTTATTTACAGGCTTTTGGGGATTTCTGTTCTTTTCCTAATTTCTTATAAATTCTTATATTTTCTTATATTTCTTTGGTCTATTGGTCTACCAATTGGTCTATTTTTAAAATTCGTAGACCAGCACTTTTTTATCAGTTCAAGCCTACAATCTTGCGAGATTTATGTCTGTCTGATGTACCAGCTAAATGTAATCTCTCTAATTCGGCTCTTGCATCTGTAGCTCCAAGATGTGTGTAAGTGTTCATCGTTACACCAATATCACTATGCCCCATTAAATACTGTAAAGTCTTTGGATTCATTCCAGCCCTTGCCATATTACTGCAATAGGTATGTCTGCAGATATGAGGTGTAATCTTTGGTAACTGCAATCTATAGGTTCTGTTATATCTTCCAATTGCATAGTGAAAATACTTCTCCCAATGCAACGCCACCATAGGTCTGTTGTTTTTATCGTAGAATAAAAAACCTGTATAACCATCAATGATTGGCTCTACCTTAGGATGCTTACGATTCGCAACTATTCTCTCAAGACACTCTCTAACCTCTTCTGTCATCGGAATATCTCTTGTACCAGAAGTTGTCTTTGTCTCCTCAATACTATATTGCATATCGCGTTTTCTCTGTAACTGATGAGTGATATGAAGCATGTTATTTTCAAAATCAATATCGTGGATTGTCAAACCACAAAACTCACTTACTCGAAGTCCAGTTTTAAACAAAAGAAACATTCCATCATAATACTTGTTATAATGACTATCTTCTTTAATAAACTTTAGAAATTTCCTTTCCTGTTCCTGTGTAACAGCTTCCTTTGTAACAGAGTCATTCACAACAACCGTAGCTAACTGAAACTCAAAAGGATTTCTAAGAAGCAAATCATCATCCACAGCCGTCTGAAAAGCCGGTCTAAGAACGCCTCTGATTGAATGGATAGAACTATATCCCCTGCCATCCTTTTCCTGAAGTTTAATCAAAAACAATTTAGCATCTGATAGTTTTACCTTGTCAATTCGTTTTGCACTGAATTCTTCTTTCGCCAAAACATTTCGAACAAATTTATAATTTGCTGCAGTGTTATGGCGCACGCCTCTCTTTAAGCTAAGATATCGATCTACCAATTCCATTACTGTCATATCATTACTGCACACACCATTCAATACTTCCTTCTGAATAATCTGTTCTTTTTCTCGCAATGATAAATCTGGTTTTTTACCTGCAGGAAATGGATCTGTACTGGTTAATCTCCAACTATAAACAGATTTTCTCTTTCCATTGGAATCTGTGTAACGATATTTGTATCTTCCGTTTTGTTCCTGAACTTCTCCTTCCCAAAGAAGTCTCTTTTTATTGTCACGTCTCTTTTCGCTCATATTGCTCCTTTCCAAGAGCCATGACTCGTTCATACTGTTAGTATATCACGACCAGACCCTAAGTTGTACTAAAATTTTCCCTAGATGGTTTCCAATTCATCAACAAATCGCTCGAATTTTTCTCTTTTAATCAAAGCTCTGCTACCATTCCATAGCAGATAGTCCGCTGATTTATTTTCGTTAATTAAACTTCTCAGTTTATTTTCTCCAATACGGAAATACACTGCAGCTTCCTCAACTGATAATGTATATTTCTTCCAAATTGGAATTTCATAAATATTTTCCATACTGTGCTATCCTCCATCTTTATGTTGTTAACTTATCCAGACCATACACAATCCCACACATTGCATATGGTCTGGCAATCATCTGAGAGAATTCCCCTCCCACTATTTAGATGTGGACAGCTTTCTGCCATTTGCTGAATAACTTTTTAAATCTTTTTATAATTTCTTATTACTCCTCAAATCCCTGACGAAGTTGCTCTAAAAGTTTCTTTCTCTTGTACTGCATCTGATTACGTTGAAGACCATACTTCTCACAGATACGTTTCTCCAAATCCTTTTCTCCAGAGAAACAATTATATAAGAACTCTTTGTCCACTGGATCAAGCTCTGCCATCAGTTCTCCTAAACGCTGAAGCTCCCAATTATGGATGAAATCTTCTTCAATATTTGCTCTTGGATCTGCAATCTCACAGTCAAAACCATCGCCATCACTTGTTATAATAGATAAAGATACTGAAGAAAAGCCTAGCTTATCTTTTCTCTTATTTTCTCTGCTAAGACGTTTGTAATCAGCGTCAAACTCTCTGCGTAATGCCTGGATATCCTCCTCTCTCATTCCTGCTTCTTTGCATGCCATTTCATACTTGTAATTCATGTGTGTTTTCCTCACTTCCGTTTTTTGTCCGGAAGAGTCAGCACACCGCAAAGTCAAAAAGGGCATAAAAATAGCCCTGCACCCAATTAAGGGCACAAGGCTAAAACTATTCTTTATTCATTTTTAGTATGCTGCTCTCCCAGCATACCAATCATAACTGATACAAGGTCGGACTTTCAGTAGGATACCCGTCGTACCCTTATCGTAAATCCGTCGGAAGTTTGTCGGACTTAAGTCGTACTCATCACCGCCAGGCTTTCATCAGGTTCCTCCTGTAGAAATTCCTTCACCTTAGGCAATTCTGCTCCCCAAAGAGCAAGGCCAAACACCATAATGGCTTCTTTCTTTTTGTCGTAATAGCGACTTCGTTCAAGATTCAGCATCTCCAACATCTCACTTTCTGTACATTTGTTTTTCCATAGATAGGCCTTATTAAGAATGTCATAAAACAGATTCCCGCCATCAGGGAACTCATACACCCTGCTCATGGCTCCTTCCATCATCTCCATCATCCATCTTGATTCAAATAAAGACTGGATTCTGACCTCAAAACGGGCTTTCTGCTCATCTGGTGCAAAGGTCTCTAAATAAATAAGTGCTCCATCTACATCCGATCCACAATAACAGCATATGTCCTCTGATACTGCTTCCGCACGACCAACAGTGGACCAACAAACACGGCGATAGATACTTAAAAGCATCTTTGCCTTCTGATATAATGCCTCTTCATTGATGTCCTGCATTTCACACATGGAATGAATTGCTTTCCATGCCCCTGTATTCTTTCTGCTCATATATAACATACTCCCTTCGTAAAAGTTCTAATTATTTCATCCATTACGCTTTCAGGTAAAGGGAAAGAAACCTGTAAAATGCTCTATAAATAAAGCACATTCTCATCTGTCCTATAAGCAGTTTCCTCCTCTGCCCAAACAAGATGCTTCATTATACATTCTTATATGCAACTTTCGGCAAGTTTCTGTTGACTTATTCAGCAACTCTCGCTATAATTTGCTTATATTTGCTGATTTGAATTATAGCAACTGTTGGCAAGTGTGTCAATAGATTGTCGCAACTATCGGCAACTCTTTACAAAATTTGATTGGAGGAATGGTTATGAAGACCTTTCGAGACAAAGTAATTGAACACCGGGCAGCCCTAGGACTTTCACAGCAACAATTGGCTGATAAAGCCGGAATTGGTGTCCGCACTATCGGTAACTATGAATCAGGAGCACGTTTACCATATGCTGCACAGCTCTATAAATTAGCTAAAGCACTTGGCGTTTCTACTGAATACTTAAAAAATGATGAAATTGAAGATCCAAGCTATGGATTAGATCGTATGGATTATGTTGAAGAAATGCGTGCTACTACTGGCACTAAAACTTCTCAGAATTTAGAAGAAATGCTAAAGGCAAATAAAGAGATGTTTGCCGGTGGTACTGTAAGCGAAGAAGCTAAAGATGCTTACTTCCGCGCTCTTATGGATGCTTATCTTGAATGTAAGCAGATTGCCAAAGATAAATATGGCCGTAAAAAAGATTAATCGAGGGAGTTTTTTCGCCACTTAGATTTGGTAGCATAGAGTTGAATTAATCTAGACTATTACACAAGGGGAGTGAATCAACCTTGAAGATTGAATATATTGCTAATCAGGTCCGTGAGACTGTTAAGAAATATGATGAGACTGATCCAGTTCGCCTTGCAAAAGCAATGAATATATATCTCCGTTTTGATCATTTAGGAACAGCTCCAGGATGTATCAAAGGATTCTTTGCCTGCATTGATATTAATTTACGACACTTTTCAAATGATTTAATCAATCGATCCGATTTGTTTTCTATATCATTAGGAAAGATAAGATTGTAAAGGTAATATTGATATCTTGCAAAAGGTTCAAAGAACTTATCCCATTCCGGTAGTTTATTGTTCTTACTTGAATTTAGAGCTTTCTTCATAGGAATTAAGTTCCACAATTCATCATTAGAAATATATGATCTAGGAACAAAATGATCTATGGACAATTCTTTTATTTCAATTTCATCACCTGTATAGATTTCTCTTATTGGTTTGCCTGTAATATCAACAGTCAGTTTCCATAAGTCTCTTGCCTGGTCCAATTTACGTGCATCAGAGTTATCTGGTCGGCACAATTTATATATAATACCAGGAACACCTGGATTACGATCCTGTAAAAACTGTGCCTTATTATACTGAACCCAACTTCGAATCACAGAATAATTTTTAAGTAGCAATTCTCGCCAATATCGGTTTAATCTAATTGTTTTATTCTGTCCAGATCCATCAAGAATCGTGTAAAACACATTTTCATTTCCAGACAACTTTGCCATATATGCGATCAAACGGCTGTGTTTATCATTTTTTATGTATTCTAGACCATCTTTTAAATCTTCTGTATCAAAGAATGGATATAAAAGCTTATAAGGAACATAGTCTGTAAGTCTAGTTTTATCTTTTTTTTAATCAGCACCGCATTCACTAATTGCTCTTAGCAATTCATCTCTAGAAGGGTTTTGTGATATCCAATCAATTTTCTCGTTTAAAATATTAATTGCATGCTCTAAAAAATTTTCTGCATTTCCATCAACTGTTGGACCTAATCGTAAATGGTAATGTGTAACTGTATGCCATGCTTCACATATCATCTCATCGATAATTTTTTCAAATGATAAATCTTCATCTGTTTCCTTTGTAAGGTTCAATATAGCCTCAAACCAATAGAATTTGTAACTTTGAGATGTGTTGTTGAACATACGGGCAAATTTCTGCATATCTAAATTATTTTCGTAAACGATTTCAAAATCAAAATCAGCCCCCATGGCTGCACCTCCACCTTAATTCGCTATCAATTTTGCTACATCTAACAATTTTCTGAAGTTATCTATTACTTCATTTAATTCAGAGTTTGGTCCCCAACTTAATCTTAAAGATGATTCTATACGTGAAACATCAAGTCCCATAGCAACTAAAACATAGCTTGGAGAATAATTAGATGATGTACATGCTGAACCATTGGATATACCACAATATTGCTTGCTAGAAATCATTAGCGCCTCTGAAGAAACACCATCTATTGCAATGTTCAATGTACTAGATATACAAATATCCTGATTTCCATTTATTTGATACTTCAATCCAGATTCTTCTAAAGTGGATAATATTGCAAGCTTAATCTGACGGGAATGACTCTCGTTCTCTTTATATTCCTGTTCTGCGATTTCGCATGCTTTACCGCATCCAACAACTAATGCTACAGGAATTGTACCTGGTCGTATTCCTTGTTCCTGCTGACCTCCATACATAATCCCTTTAACCGGTGGACGCTTATATGCTTTTCTCTTTAGAATCAACGCTCCTACACCCTGTGGTCCCATTAATTTATGAGCACTGAATGACAACATGTCATATTTCAGACTTCTAATTTCCTCCACTAACTTTCCACAGCTTTGTGTCGCATCGATATGGAAAAGCACACCTCTTTTTTGCAACTCATCACCAAGTTCTAGTACTGGCTGAATTGCACCCGTTTCGTTGTTGACATGCATAACACTTACCAAAAGTGTATCCTCACGTAATTTTTCTAACACAGACTCTACACTTACTTGACCAGATTCATTAGGATTAACAAAGTCCACTTCATATCCATCAATTGCCATATGTTTTGCTGTTTCAAGGATAGTCTTATGTTCTATACTAGTGGTTATAATATGCTTTTTTCCTGTTTTTTCAGCATATTCTTTTAGTCCTTGTAACGCAATGTTATTGCTCTCCGTTGCTCCGCTAGTAAAAAACACTTCACTTGAAGATATTCCTAATAAACTGGCCACCTGTTTTCTTGCATTTTCTACTACACTTCTAGCCTCTTCACCAAAAGAATGTGTTCTACTATCCGCATTTCCCGCTTTATTTTGATACGCAATGATCATCTCATCCAACACTCTCTGGTCAATTGGAGCTGATGCATTATAATCTAAATAAACACTCATACAACTACCTCTTTATTGCTAGTTTTACTAAATCATCCAAGCTTTTTATAAACCCAGTACCACACAAATGTGCAATGCCTCGTTCTAAATTAAGTCTGAAATATTTGGAAACGGTTTCATCATCTGTTGGCAAATTCATTTTTATACACCATGCCTTAACAAGAGCTTCATATATTTCATAATATTCTCCACCAAATGTAAACCAAGACATTTCAAGATTACTATCTGCTACTATTTGAATATCTGTGGGCAATGTTTTTTCACTGAGAGAATAACATAATGCCCATCTACATAAGACATTCCAATTTTTGATTCCTGTTTTTCCTTTAAGACGAGATAATTGATCCTTCGCCTGTTGGGAAACCCTTACCTGTTTTATAATCATATATTTGCTCCAATCAAATATCCTTTTTTAATAGAAGTACTCTTCGAAATTTCATCATATTCCAAAGTAAATTCATCTCCTACGTTATCTTTCATTAATTCATAATAACTTGCATCTATTTCAGAATCTGTAGATAGAATAATAGTCTGTTCTCCTGCATTAGGGAAATATGTTGTAATCAATGCTGTTCTATGTAAAGAATCCAATCTAGATAATGGTGTATCAATAATTACTGGCAATTTTTTCTTTGAGCAAATTGCTAATGCCCAAAGTATCGAAATAACCATTAACTGCTGTTCTCCTGCTGAAAGCGATTCCCTTGGTACCTCATGACCATTTTCAGATAAATATTTGACATTAAGGGTTTCAGCATCCATTTCGATTTTGCTAATCAGATTCTTCTTATTTGCAAGCTGTTTATAACATTTAGTAATTGTCTTAGACAGAACACCAGCTTTTTTCTTCTGTAATGCGACCTGGTACTTTTCAATTATTTTAAGTGCCATATTGGAGTATTTAACAGTACGATCTACACTATCTCTTAATTCTGCTGTAGCCAAATATGCTTCCACATATTTGTTGAATTCAGATGTGGCAGAATTCAGTTTGGATGTGGCCTGCGCGTGTTTCTGCTCTAAGTCTGAAATAACTACCTTATCTTGAATAATCTTTTCTTCTGCTTGTTTTATTTTCTTGTAAATACGTTGTAATTCTTTATCATTAATGTCTAGGGTTAAATAGCTGTCTAATTCAGCAATTTGCTTAGCAAGTACTTTCTTTTTGTTAAAGATAGCTTTCATTTCAGTACAACTATTATCAAGCGTGCCTTCATTTAATGTATTTACCTGGAAAAGAGCATGATCCGACAGTTCATAAATTGGATCTTCTTGATTACTTTGAGTTTGTTCTTTTACAAAATCAATGAAATCAATACTTGCTTTTGTATCACCGTCATAAATCGCAGAAAAATCTTCCAATAACATATCAAATTGAAGAATCGCTTCTTGCATAATGGTTTCTGTATGCTCATCTACTGCCTGCAATTTAATATCTTGAATTAAATCAGCAACAAGAGCTAGTGGTAATTCATTAGCTGCAATTTCATAAGCTTTATTTTCCTCTGCTTCTAATTCAGACTTAAGCTTTGCACGCTTTTGAATAGTTTCTTGCTTCTTTTCTACTGCATCACCGCCTTTTGCAGTATATAATTGATGCAATGACTCTAATTTATTATTGTGTTCTTCCAAGATAGCCGCTGTTTTTTCTAGTTTTGCAGTAATCTGTTCTAACTCGATAGCTGCATTATCTTTTTCAGTTCTTAAAGCTTCTAGTTCTTCAGATGTCTTATTATCTGCATCCTGTTTGCTGACTTTCTTTAGGTTTCTTAAAATATCATTTTCAAGAACATCCAGCACATTAATTCCCAACATAGAGCGAATAGCATTTTTTAATTGTACATTCGTGCTATCAACAGCCATTTCAGCAATCTTTTCTCCGTCAAAGAAGAAAAAACTAGATAAAGCACTTGGTAAAATATTCTCAACGAACATTGGCCAGTTGTTAGTTAAAAATTCATTGAACTCGCCGTCTTTATATACGAATATCTCTTCTTTAGTTTTCTTTGTTAAAATATCCCATCTTCTTCTAACAACGTAGTTTTCCTTAATTCCATTATCTATTTCAAACTCTAATTCAACACTACATTCTTTATCATCCGCATTTCTATTTACAAAGGATTTTAGATACTGTAAATATGATCTATATTCACTTTCAGAGTATGCAAAGGAGTTAGAACCATAAAGTGCTAATAGCACAGCCTCTAAGAAAGTTGTTTTTCCTCTACCATTCATACCACCAACTAAGACAATCGGTTTATTTCCTTCAAAGAGAAATCTATTGTCTCCTGCATATACACCGAAATTATGTAATTCTAGTTTTTTTATAATCATCGACTATTCTTCCTCTTCATCAAATTCAGATTCTAATGGCTGATAATCCAAGAATTTTTCATTGTACTTACCACCATTTTCTTTTTTTCGATGCATCATATCTGTGTAATACTGAGTAGCATCCTCTTCGTTTTTATAGCAAGTTTTTCCTATAATACTATTTACACTATCAAGAATACCTTTTCTCTGGTTAACACCAGAAGACTTGCTCTCAACGTCTACCAGTGAATACATCATTTCAAACGCAAGTTCTTCATCTGGAAACATTTCTTCACAAACTTCTTTTAGTATATTCCACTCTTCAGCCTCAAAATTTTCATAATGAATCCATTCAGGATCCTCAAATTCTTTTCCAACTACTTTCTCATATATTTTAGGTAATGAATCATCAAATTCATGTTTATCATTAACCCAAATTCTACGAATGGCTTGTAGCTCTGGAATACGAATCAATTCAAGATCTGAAAACTCTTCAGGTCCATTTTCTTGAATCTCCTTTTGAATATTTAGAAGTCTTTCTAACCAATATTCTCTAACTTCCTTCTTATATGGTCCATGGAACAGCTTACCGTAATTTCCTTGAAGATTTCCTCTCATTCTACGGAAGCTTCTTCTCTCACGATCCCCCTCCTCATTTCCAAATTCATTTCTAAATTCTAAAAGAATACTCATCCATTCTTTTTCCTGGTCATTAAGAATCATTGCCTCCATAGATTTATCTTTTTCAACCATGGTACATACCCAACAACCAAATCGACTTTTTCCACAAGTTGGAGCTGACTTATCTACTTGTAAAGGACATTCGTTATCAGCAGTTGCACCTCTATACATAGTCATTAAATCCATATTTGAATAATTCCATGGATTCTTGTATTGCAATAAGAAAGACCATACATCATCATCTGACCAATCTTCCATTGGCGAAAACACAAGTTCATTTGCCAACGTAGGATTAGGACTTAATAATTCACGTACTCTTCTCTTTTCTAGATTTGTCATTGTTCGATTACGTCTGGTACTTTCCTGTTTTCTAGTTCCTAAAACAAGGATTATTTCTCCATGTTCCGCAATTTTATTCTTGATAAAATTGTTCACTGGCTGAATTTTTAATCTGTCAGTACACCATCTATACTTCATTCTTGGAAATGGATATCCTCTACCAATTAAATTAACCCAAAATGTATTATTGTAATCCGGAATAAGCTTAGTTGGAACGAATGGTAATCCTTTTTTCTCTGCTTCATCCTTCATGGATTTAAGAGACTTATCAACCCATTTAGATACAACTGGTGATTCTACAAGTGTATCTGTATTCATAATATGAATTGTTTTCTTTCTATCGCGTTCAGGAAGTTGTTCAATTGCCATCCACACTAACTGTACCGCTGCTGTACTATCTTTTCCTCCTGAATATCCAATCATCCAAGGAATATCATCTGCCAAATATAAATTTTGAATTGTGACAATAAGGCCATCTATTAAATCTTTTGTAATTGCCATTTTCTATCCTCTATTTTCTATAGTTTTCTTTAATTGAATTTCAGCATCCTCTTCTTCTTGAGAAAGTGGAATGCCGATTTCTTTTTTTATAACATTGGAAATCAGTAATGCTGCCTTTTTATTTGTAATAATACGTCCATTCTTACCTATAGCACGCATATACCATTGTTGTGCGTTTCTACTCCAATTTATTTTTTCCAATTGTTGTAAAATCACATCCATATTATTGGGGTTAGTGTAAAAATAATTACCAATTCTACCAAAAGCTTGTATTACTATACTCTGAGTTGCTATAAAGTTTTCTCTCAAATCTACCTTAGTTATTTCTCTGCTCTGCAACTCCTGCCACTGTTTCATATATTTTACAATTAAATTCCAATACTTTAGTAAAAACTCTTCTGAATTTGGCTCTATGCTTCTTCCTACAATAATTTTGTTTGCAGTATAAAAAGTATTTAGCGTAAATAAACTTGAAGAGTATTTACCTAAAATATCCTTTTCTTTGTCAGTATACGTATTTAAAAATTCAATATTCCAAATCACATTTCTAGTTAATACAGCCATTACATCTCTTGAGTCATACAATTCTGAAATTGAATTTGACGTTTTAACTGCATTCTTGTTTAAATCTGTAAAAATCTGCTGGCTTCTTTTGAGACCTTGATCTGCATAAAAAACAATAGAAATAGTCTCGTCTCCCAATGTTGAATCTTCTTTTAAAGCAGCCATTATTGCCGATTTTCTATGTTGTCCATCATTAATTAAGAAATGCGCATCCATAGACACTTCTAACACTCCTGTATCTGCATTATCTGCAGTAGACTTAAAAGAAAACTCTCCGTCAATTGATGCAGCTAATGCTGAAAAAACATAACTATCTCTGTTTTCTAAGATATATTTGCTTATAACCGGAATTCTTGTTTCATTTAGTTTTCTTTGAGCTCTATATTCAGGTAAAACAAACTCTTCATCGTCTACCGGGAATAATCTTGCTAACATTTTAAGTGGAACCATCGCAATATAGTATTCTGTTCCAGCCTGTGTTCCTCTAACTACAGGAAATCTATATATATAATCCATAATGCCTCCAAGCAACAAGAGATATACTTAAGTACCTACTTAAGTATATCTCCATTGTGCTATAGTGTCAATTTATTATCTTTAATTTTTGAAATTGATAACGAATTTTTCAATTAAATTTTCTTTAATAATCCAATTGATAATGTTTTCATTAACATCAGTAGCCCTAGCTTTTCCACTTGTTACTTTTACAAGAAAATCTTTTATTTCTTCGCTAAGGTTTAAGTTCTGTTCCAACTGATTGACTTGGTCTATTCCATCTTTTAATAATTCTAATCTTGTATGAACACCATCATCTTTTAACAGCAATCCAGCCCATTCGCTTCCGTTATTAATATTGGTTCGAATGGTATCAATTTTATTTTTATCTGACACAAGACTACCTATTGATGATAGTTTTCCAGACAACCCCATTGTCTTTGTTTTATGAAACGCCTTCCATTCCTTTGATAATGCTGGATTCACCTTTTTTGTAATATGTTGTTTCACTTCATTCAATGCCGATTCGTCTACTACCATTGAACTAATTACATTCTCTAATCCGTTTACACCGTCATTTAAGTATTGAATGGTCTCATCAGTTAATTTAAATACAAGTACATTTTTAGCCTCTTTTATTTTTTCTACAGAAGCTGTAAATGCAAGTACTAAAGAGGTGAAATCTGCATCGTTTTTTTGTCTTCTTTCAGCATCTTGCGCAGCTGACTCGATTGAATCTAATTGCTTCATACTCTTAATTTCTTGTTTAATATCATCAATTAGCATTTATTTCACCTCCGCAATTATTTTTTTGCATTCCTGCAGATTTTCTTTATCAGTATTATATTGATCTGTATTATTTCCTCCACCAGCTGAAATAACATTGTTCATTCTATTTGCAACTTCCTGTTTAGCTATAACCAAATCACTATTAGTCAAAGTAAGCAGTTTTGCAAAATCACTTAATGCAAATACTGGGTCTTTACTAAATTTCAATAACAATTCTTGTGTATCAGTAGTTTCTTTTATCTGATTTGCTGTTTTGATAGCAGACACTATTGCTCCTGCATTTTTATTACAACTGTTAATTAAAGAAACATCATAATGTATTGCTACGCTTATATGACTAATCTGAGCTTGATTATAAAACTTTTTAATTGATGTAATAATTTCTTTGATATCTTCTTCGTCATCAATATCATCTAAGTCAACCACTTTTCCTAATACATCAATAACCTCATTTAAAGCATTCTTTTCCCCAGATACAACAGTATCAATTCTGTCGAGGATATACTTCAAATACTCGCTCATGAGACGTCTTTTTCTAACAGGGTCTTCTAACTGTAAATCATCAATACCATACTTTAGTCCTGTATTTATAACTTTTCTTACAGCTTTGTTAAATGAAATATAATCAAACTCATAATTCGTAGACGTAACTGCAGTACCTTGTGGTAGATTGTAATATTGTAGCACACAATTTCTCGCATCATTACCATCCGAACCATTCATTTTCTTTAAAAGATCATTCCAATTCTTTGTATGACCATTACTAGCATTATCTACTACATTTTTTTTCAAAAGCATTTCCACATTAAAGTTTTGTGGCTTTTGAAAACTCTTACATTGTCCATTAAAAATCAATCGATAGAACTCTGCAGCTGCTGCAAATGAAAAGTAGTCTATTTCTGTTTCTTCATATCTCATAATTGATTTTACAATTATAGGCTTAATACTCTCTGTCCATTTTTGCACTCTAAACAAATAATCTGTAGAGCCTTCAAAGTTCCATGATTTTCCACCAATTTCACTCCAACGTACAAATGCTTCTATGATTTTTCTAGATTCTATGGATGCTGGCAAAACAACAACCGAATCACTCTTCATTGTTTGTCGTTCAAATGAAACTAAAAACTTGTTACTTGTATCTCTAACTCTAACCATTGCATCAATAGGAACCCCTTCTGACGCCCAGTCTATTACTGCATATAAATATGCATTCATATTCTTTCTGGCTTCATTTAAAGCTCTTACATTTGCTGTAGTCTGTCCTATATTTAATTTATAGTCTACATTCTCTATCCATTTATCTACTTCTTTTAATGCAATGGCCACCTGCTCATTTTCTTTAACTATCTGTACAACTGGATCTGGTGTAACTGGCTTTGGAGGATCAATTTGTGTAAGATCTTCATCTTCGCCAGTCGGCGTTTCAACCTGTTTTCCGTCAAGTAATGGTAATCCTAATTGTTCATAAACACAATCTGCTATTCCACCAATATATCTAACTCCATCTTTAGAATATACATTATTAGTACCATCACCCCATATATACATAAACTGTGTCAACCTGATTTTTGTGTTATCATCAAGATCATTTCGATTGTATATGGTATTTTGTAATGTAGGATCCATTCCCTCAAGCGATGATCTTCTTTTTGGATAATCTTGTAAATCTTCTAACGAATTTTTGATATACGGTTCCAAAATATCTCTCATCAATGCTCGTGGATGTCGCATATTCGAATCCTGTTTTTTATACAAAAATGTAATTGCTCTAGATGAAAAAGGAAATAGATTAATATGAGAATTCCCCAATTTAAATTCATCCCATCCATTGCCGATAGTCACCTCATGCACTGGATATAAATCTGGGTCAGCTTTATTGCCTAACCACTTATCAATAGCATCTTCGGGCAATGATATTGTATTCAAGTATCTTGCAAAAAACTCTACTAGTCCATTTACATCATTATTAAACATATCATCTGATACATTAATAAAATTTTCAATTCTAGCTTTAGTATTTACACGAAATTTATCAACATAGTAACCGTCTGTAGAACCTACTATAGAATTGATCCTACACAGATTCTTATCAGGATATGCAACCTTATTAGTCAATAACGCGTCTAATAACGAGTCATCAACTCCAGATGCTGCCGTAATATCCTCAATTAAAATAGTTAATGTTTTTCCTTGTTTATAAAGTTCTTGTCGTATTTCTTGTATTACTAGCCCTAAATCTCCCGGTTCTAAGCCAGCACATCTCTGAATCACTTTTTCTACAAATAAGTTTATATAATCCACAATTTTTTTCACAAAAGCGTCATTATCAATAAGTTTATTTGCAATTTTTCTAGCTTTTTCATCTGCACCAGAATTCAATAACTCATTAAAAAAATTCGAGTCTAGTTCAAAATCTGCACTTATGAATTCTGCAGCCTTGTCATTAACTTCCGTAGTCTTATTTTCTGCAAATTTACAATAGATTCTTTCGATTGGTCCATCTTCTAACATCAACCTTTCTTTAAACAAAGAATTCTGAAGAAGTGCTACTAAATGTTGGCGATTCACACGATTTATCATTCTCTCAGTATCTTCGCTAGCTTTCCCATCATCACTCTCAATCAAATTTACAAATGTATAGTAAATTGTGTTTTTTAATTCTATTTCAGGCATAGTTGTTGATGCAGATGCCAATTTCTTGTAAAGATTCTTATTGGGCATATTTTGAACTTCTGGCATATCTATCAGCTGCTTTATAGTTCCTTTTAACGTGTTATCAGCTCTTTTAATAGGTAATACTATTTCTCTTTCAGTTTTACGAAGCTCCAACATTGTGTAAAACCATCTAATCAAATGAGACTTACCAGCACCACTTGCTCCTTTTACTAATACAAATTGATCTTCCTCACTTGAAGCGAAAAATCTATCAAAGACCTCTTCCTCCGTCATCGGATGTTTTTTATCTTGTAGAGTAACATCCGCATGAGAAATTACATATAAATTTTTCATTGGCACATGGGTTGCCAAAAAGTCACCTTTTGTGTTATTAATTACGTCAGGGCGAAAAACACTTTTATATCTTTGCTTTGCTATCTCAATATTCATTATTTAACCCCCTTATAAATAATCGCGCCTATAGGATCATTGAACGCCTCATTAGATGGATATAAAATCCACTTGCTACCCTTATCAGAGACATATTTCAAAGATATTTCTCCATTTTCATGTAGTTGTCTTAACGCACTTGAAAACGCAATATTTAGGTTTTTCTCTCTTTTGGGATTGCCTGACAGTATTTTTCCATATTGGTTAAATCTTGTCATAAAATCATCAATTTGATATTCTTTCTTTTTTTCTAAGTCCATAAGTTTTATTACATCTTTGACAAACACATAAGCATTTGGAAGGAAAACAAAACCATTCATATATCCAAATCCCAAAAATTGTGCCCAAAATCTCCATCCTCTGGCCATTGGTGCAGTAATCTGTTGATCGGATTTTTCTGATAAATAATTCAACATTTCATTATCTGAAATCGAACTGTATTTATATATTTTCTCATCTAGATTCACAATCGCATTTGTACATTTATAAAACTGTTCTTCTTCATAATTATCCAACTTAGAAATTATATACGTTCTTAAATCTTCTATTGTTTTTAACTCCTCTTTTGGAACAATAGCTGTTACATAATTATCCTGAATATCAACTAGTTTTAATTCAGTTGCTGTTTTTAATATTGTAGAAAAATAAGAAGTGCCTTCATATATTTCTTTTGGTTCCATTAATTCTTGTAAATCAGATCGAGAAATATTTTTCTTAGATGTTACAATTCTGTACAAAGCAAAAACCCTTGTAGGTATTGCTTCTGTAACCATTTTCCCAGTAAACATTTTTCCTCCTATCTAATTACAGTCCCATCAATTTGATCTGTAATCATTTTTCCTGTATTGTTTGACACACAAAAATCATGTTTAGAAACATGTATCACATATCTTTTTTTATTTAAATACTTATAAATAGTTTGATACTCTGCTTTAGCTTGATCTTTATCATCATCATCATATATTGCCATTACTAATCCTGAAATGTAAAAACCATTATCATGAACTTGAAGAGCTCTTAATTCTTGAAAATTCATATAATTAATTCCAACGATATTTGATTCTCTTATATTGTCTAGAGAACTACTTACCACAACATTAGGTTTATATTTTTGTATTAATTCACCTGGATCTTCATCTGTGATAATCAATGCTTCATTTGTATTTGCAAAAAAATCAACCATTTCATCTGTCAGATTTTTCTCTGGTCCTTTCACATCAACAACCAGTGGGAAACGATTGTTTTCTGTAATTATCATATTTTCATGACAATTGCAGCCTGGACAACATTCAGATACTAAAGGATACGTTTCAAAAAACATTTCCGACCAACATAATCGATCAGATTTATCAATTGCATTCTTTATTGTAAAAAAAGCATTTTGAGATTTCATTGCTTCTTCATCTCTTATTTTTTCAAAAACTGCTTTAGCTTCACTCGTTTCTTGTGTAATAACATCATTTAATATCTTCACAGTGAAAATATATCTATTTTCCGCATCCAAATCTAACCCTGTTATTTTGATTTGTTTTTTTCTATTCAACAGAAGTAATACATTGATATTCCACTTTTCATCGGTATCATTGCCTTCTTCAAAATAATTAATTTTATTATAATTAGGCTTTGTAGAAGCCATAATTGCAATATTACCACCCTGCCACTGATTGTTTGGGTTTCGATACATACTCCACCATCGTCCCCAAAACTTATCCGTTGTTAGAACTTTGCTCACATGATTAAAAGCTCTTGAAATATCATCTTCATCAATACACATGGCACTAATACAAGGAAGACCATCTCTTCCGCCTCTTCCCAATTCTTGATAATATGTATCTGGACTCTCAGGCATATAAAGATGTACTACACTTCTAACATCTGGCTTATCTACACCCACGCCAAATGCAGATGTCGCTATCATTAAATCAAATTTGTTATTGACCCAATCATCAATTAGATTTCTTCTTTCGTTTGACTTTGTGTCACCCGTAAAAGTATTAATATTTGAATACCCTTTATTTTCTAGATACTCTTTCCATTTATCTGCTTCATATGGAGCATTAACATATAAAATCATTGGATGTGGAAGCAAATTCACCATATCTAAAACTTTTTTTCGTTTATCAGAATAATTTTTAGCTTTACTATAAATAAAACGTGGTTCTTTTCTCAATGAATCGCATCTTATTTCTAGCCAATCGTTATTTATTGCAAAAAGATGTTTTAATGATAATACCGTTTCGTCACGATATGTTGCTGATAACAAATATGTTCTCAACTCTGGATTAACCTTTAATAGCTCATTTCTCCACGGACTTATGCACTGATAATCAACCCTGAAAAAGTCACCCCAAGCCACTACTATATGAGCTTCATCAATAATAATATTTTTGAGATATCTGTCCATATTTGCTTTTGAAATTAATTCACTAAATTGCTCGTTCTTTATCAATGCTTCTGGAGATATGAAGAGTAATCTTACTGTTCTTTGTTCTATAGCTGTTTTTATTTCTTTAAAATTTTTTGTTCCACTATAATAACAGTAAATTTCTCCTTCCTTATAACACTTAATATTTGTTCGTGCTGCTCTTTCCTGATCTATTGCCAAAGAAACAGTTGGAACAATTACAACCGATAAGCCATTTTTTTCATATCCTAGAACTTGAGTTACTAGGCTTTTTCCTCCACCTGTTGGCATCGAAATTAATGATGTGAATCCCCTCGGCGTATTAAGTGCTCCATATACACACAATTTTTGTTCAAATGATTTAAAACTTTTAAATCCTGTTGTCTCTTCTATAAATAAATTTGCCTTAAGACTATATTTCGAATGTATTGCAGGAATATCTGTACTCGATGTAATGAATGAGTCAGATACAAATTTCTTATGCATTATAAATTCCGGAATATCAAATACCGCATAGTATTTTCTTCCCAATGAATCATAATAGATTCCATAATCAGATAAATTCGAAAAATTTTGTGCGTTATCAAATCTAAGTGAAACTTGATAAGTTAACATAAATCCGCGAATAGCAACTAAATAACTCAAACTTCCCACACCAATAAGGTGTGATTAACCTTGAAAATTCAATATTTCAGCCAATTAAAAAGGCATAAATACGTTCCTTTGGTATAATAGAATTGTCGAAAAACCAAAATAGAAAAGGGGATTTATGCCATGTCCAGTATATCACAGAACAATAGCAATGAGGTAGCATTACTTGATTGTGTCCAGAAGTTTTTTATCAAGCATCACGTTGGCAGGTTGTTGAAGCAATGCAACGGCACCAAAGAGAAAGGCGTTTCCTCTGTTTCTCTGCTTAAGTATAAGATGGGGAACATTTTCACTGGAAGAAGTATGTATATGCAACAGAAAACAGGTTCCTTCAAAGAAGCGTTTTCCAAGAACACCTTCTATCGTTTTCTGAATTCTACGAAAACCAACTGGCTCCGTTTTACATCACTTCTTGCTGCTGACATCGTGAAGAATGATCTAAAGCACCTTACTGATGACTCCCGTAAGAACGTGTTTATCATCGACGACAGTCTGTTCCATCGTACAAGCTGCAAAAAGACAGAACTGGGATCTAAAGTCTTTGATCATACGGGAATGAACTACAAGAAAGGCTTCCGTATGCTGACCGTAAGCTGGAGCGATGGGAATACGCTGATTCCTGTAAACAGCTGTCTCCTGGCTTCATCCAAAGAGTCGAACATCATCGGCCCTGTGAAGGCATTTGATAAGAGAACTCTTGCCGGAAAGCGTCGTAAGCTTGCACAGACAAAAGCTCCGGAGGCAATGCTTACACTCCTTGATACCGCTGTATCTGCGGGGCTTTCTGCAGAATATGTGCTTTTTGATTCCTGGTTTTCCAATCCTGCACAGATAACTGCGCTTAAGTCTAGAGGAATGGATGTCATTGCCATGATCAAGAAAAGCAGCCGCATCAAGTACACTTATGGTGAGGACCAGCTTAATATCAAGGAAATATATTCCAGGAACAAGAAACGTCGTGGCCGTTCCAGGTATCTTCTTTCTGTTGATGTGATGGTAGGGAAAGAGAATCCCATTCCAGCAAAAATCGTTTGCGTAAGAAACAAGGCCAATCGTAAGGATTGGCTTGCTTTCATATGCACAGATACATCGCTCTCCGAAGAAGAAATCATCCGCATCTATGGCAAACGCTGGAAAATCGAGGTCTTTTTCAAGACCTGCAAGTCTATGCTGAATCTGATTGGTGAATGTCATAGCTTATCTTATGATGCACTGACTGCTCACGTAGCAATCGTGTTTACCAGATACATGTTACTTGCAATGGAGCAGAGACAGAATGAAGATCAACGAACCCTAGGGGAACTGTTCTTTTTTCTGGTAGATGAAATGGCAGATATCACTTTCTACCGTTCACTTAGCATCCTGATGGATGCTTTCATGGCAAGCCTTCAGGAACTTCTGAAGCTTAGTGACGAACAGTTGGCTAGATTTACTGCTGATTTTGAGTCCAGACTGCCGGAATATCTGCGTAATGCACTCCATCCACTGGCTACTGTGGCATAAATCGCTATTTTGTTAGCTGAAATATTGAATTTTCAAGGAACAAGTCCCATTTGGGGTATGGGAAGTCTTAGTAAATAATCTGCTGTCCCACACTTTCCCTCGTTATACCTTGCGTAAGTATTCACCAAGCGATATGCCGTATTTAACAAAAACTCTTCAACTGATGTTTTGGGAGAAGCATTGACAAGCAGCTCTAGGTCATAAGGCTCATTATTTATTAATTTTTCAATTAAATCTACTATAAGTTCTTTTTTCATTTTTTCACCAACCACATAAAGCAAGCAGATTCCAAACGAATAATAGGCTTGGACAAGCTCTCAAGTATTACTTCATACTGTTTTCTCAGTTCTTCTATAGATTCGTTTCCTTCAGTTCCATAATATTTTTTTCTAGATTCTTTCATGGATAAAATCTGATCAATCATTTCTTTTGCGCCAAGCAAATTAGAGTCTTTTTGAAATCCTGTTCGTGCTTTTTTTCGAGCTATTTGGCTACTTTGTTCAACAAGACTTTCCCATTTTTCCTCGGAATATTGACTTCTAAACCAATCAAGATTACTTGCTCGATACCTAGAAGAAATACCTAAAAAACCATTTTCTTTTCCTCTTCTTCCCAAATGATCAATTGAATCTGAACGATTAAAATATCCCATTTGTGATAATCTTCTATGCTCAGATATTACCGTTTTATCTGGAACTTCACTAAATGATGAAAAACCAACGGGAATAACCTGTATTGCTGATGCCAAATACTGTCTAAACATTCCAAGTGAATATAGTGACATTCCAGCATCGAGCAAAAGTCTTTCGTTAGGTTCGATTGAATAAGTATAGATAAATCCCTTCCAATTTACACTTGATTCTGCAGCCAAAGCTGTGCACATACCTTTATATGAACCCATAGCATTTTCAACGATACAATCAAAAATCTCATCACCTGGTGCATAAAAATGAATATAATCATTTTTTATTGCCACTTGCCTGTCGAATGACCCCATTATCATTCTATTATTATGATTTATATTCTTTTTTGATTCCTCTTCAAGACCTCTCTGCGCTTTTATGGCAATCTCATTTTGTTTTTTTGACATATAATGATCCCAGTTTGGCGGAATCAAAAATGAATTCTGTGCAGATCTTACTGAAAAATTATGCTCATCAAATGCAACAAAACCATCATTTGCGCCATGTTCTAGTTCTCCAAATCCAGCAAGTGACGCCCAACTCATCATTGTTTCTGCAAATAATTTATTTTCATTGAATTGATAATTATGCAACAACTTTTCCAATTGCAAATAAAGCGGCCTAAATCTCATTGCAGCGGTATCAAATATTTGTTCACGCTGTACAGTTTCACGCATTTTTTCAGCTTCTTTAATTAATTCCGGAATCAAACGATATAATCCAAATTCAAAATCAGTTTTAATAGATTCAGTTATTTTGTTATTTATATCATTCATAATGATTTCTAGACCACTCAATGATTGACAAAATACATTTAGTCCATCATTCCAAAACTTAAAAAGTTGTTCTTCATAACTATCTACTGAATGAATAACAACAGAAGTCACAGGTTTTTTTACATTTCTTCCCATTCTATCTAATCGGCCAATTCGTTGTTCAATAGTATTGATGTTCCATGGCAAATCTAAATGTATTACATAATCAGCAATTTGTAGGTTTCGGCCTTCACCACCTGATTTGTCGCAAATCAACATTTTACAATTTGGATCCGACTGGAATCTATATATATTAACCTCCGCCTTATCTCTATTGATTGATTCAGCAAATCCAGTAACTTCATCTCCAAACACATCTTTAAAAACCTTATAATATGCATTAAAGGTTTCTATCTGATCTGTAAAAATAACTATTTTTTCGCCAAATAGTTCTTGATCAATGTAATTAATCAAATTGACTAATCTTGATGGGTGACTTTCAATATCATCCATTACATCTGCAATATTATTAATTGCTGTCTCTTCTTCTTCGAGCCATCTTGAAGCTGTTTTAATTACATCTAAAGGGATTGCATATTTATCCCCTAATTCTGTAAGTCGTGCTTTATAAGCCCAAGGTGAACTGAAAAATGCTTCTATCAGAGGTTGAATAATATCTTTTACATTAGAGTCTCCTAGATTTCCTTCTTGAGACAAAATCCACTCTTTAAGTTGACGATATGCCTCATTTTCGTAATAATTCTTTTCTTCTGAAATTTTGTATGTAAGTTCATGAACTGCTCTTTCAGCAAATTCACCATCTTCGTTTTTAGGATACACACCTAAAACTGCTCTTCTTCCACGAATAATATTTCGTTCTAATTGGAAGTTATCACAAATATAGGAAACTATGACTTGTATATCATATATTCCAAAATCTTCTTTTGAAGTATCAACGTCAGATACTAACTCAAATAATTTTGCATCATCAATTTCGTCTGCTAAATCATTTAGATTTTCTTCAATTACTTCTAATTCATCTTGAACATCTTCATCTTCATGTGGATTTTCTGTTTCAATTTCAGGCAACAATTCATTTTTAAAACTGTCCACCTCATCTAAAAGAGAATATGTTAATCGAGAAATTCTATTCTGTTTACCTACCAATTCGCTAAACTTCTCAATTGACATATCATCATATTTTTCAGGAAGAATCAGTCTTAATAAATCCAAATACTCTTCTTGTCTTTGCTGAATTGGAGTTGCACTGAGTAAAATGATGTTTTCCGAATGACGACTTATTGCGTGAATAAATCCATATCTTCCTTTTCGATCTAAATAATTATGAACCTCATCAACAATAACAAAATCCCAATCTACGACACAATCTTCTCTCGATAAGCTTTCTACTGGAAGAAGTTTAATTGAATTTCCATTTTCATCATTTCCTTCTAACAATCCAAATTTAAATAATAATTCCGTTCTCCACTGAGCAATTAATGCTCTAGGTACTGTTATTAAAACCTGTTTTTCTGCATTATTAGACAAATAAATTTTTAAGACAGAGCAAGCTTCAATTGTTTTTCCCAAACCAACCTCATCTGCCAACATATATCTACAGCGTTCGCTTTGTAAACATTGCATTATCGTATTAAGCTGGAAGGCTTTTAAATAAATTTTACATCCCGCTAATTCTTTAAATCCTAAAATTGAATTATCTAATACATTCATGGTGTCTTTTACTATCTGACGTCCTAAATACCAACAAGGATTCTGAAACTCATATTTTTTTAATTGCTGTATAGGATTCGCACTACCGGAAATAAAAGATGTAACTAAATCCACCTCATTCACACATCTATATTCTTTAGTTACAGTATCCTGTAAATAATATTCATAAAAGTCCCTATCATTACCTTTATATTCAACTATCCTAGATGTTTTTCTCCCCCATTTCACAAAAGATCCTTTAAACAAATGACAATGATCCAACGCAGCTAATGGCGCTTCCTTAACTTCATCTGGAATATATTCAAAATATTTTTTTTGATCAAATGGATCTGAAAATTTGATATGAGCTGTTTCATTAAACTCATTTATACTCAATACCTTACCTGTTGCAAATATTCTAGGATCATGCGGATGTTCTCTGTCTATTGGACATCTCACAAACATTCCTTCCTTAATCACAGTAATCCCCCCTATGCCTTTTTGGATTTAAAGGACTCTAAACAAATGTCTTTTTCTGAACATGTTGAACACAAAGGATTTAGCATTTTCTTATAAGCAACTTCAAGTAGAGTATTTTCATTAAGTATAGCATTTACCTCTTGTTGTGTAGAATTCTTAAAAATTTCTTTGGTATCTACTTTTGAAGCTGTATTGATTTTTGCTGTAAGAAAATCTTCTCTTTTAATCATGTGATCAAAATCTTTTTCTTTTAAATTCATAAACTTCCCATTAAACAAAGCATACTTTTCGATGTATGCGAAAGCAGTCCTTACAATATCTATTGCTTCTGCATAATTAATAAATACAAACTTTTCTTTAAGATCGTCCATTTGAGTATTTAAGTAATCAAATACAATATTCTTAACAAATACTTTTCCTTCAAAGTGTCTTCTAGCTCTGTGTTCTAATACAATTGTTAGATATTTTTTTAATAAGAACTCATCCTTATATACGCTTTTTCCCTCTATTACTGATTCCATTAAAAATCTATATTTACAAAGTCTGTATCTCATAAGATCATACTGATTAAACTCATTCATTTTAAATCCTTCAATCTGAATGTAATCAGCCTTTTTCCGATAATCATCTTTTATTTCCGGTTCATATGGTGATACTTTTGCACCTAATATTCTTAATAGATAATATAACTCGGATTCTCCATCTCCTTCATTTTTTATATAGCTTAATTTAATTGCACATTTACTAAATGCTAATCCGTATATCAATGCATATCGTCTAAAGTTCTTATACTCTAATCTTGATGTTACGAAAACCTGATATTTCCAATCTACTGGTGCCTGTGCAACTTCAAAAAAATTAATGTCTAATGGCCATGGAAACTCATCTTTTCTTGTAATACTCATATCTCGATCTGATAAACAAGCAAAATGGTATACTTTATTCTGGTTATTCTGATTTTTTCTTAAAACGTCACCATCAATCTGTTCAAAATTTCTAACAATCCAATTTGCACCTTTTCCCTCAGAAGGAATTTGCTGAAGATATAATTGCATCGTTTCTCTTAAACAATCAAATGACGCATTGGCTTCTACATCTTTTACTTCATTTAATCTTTGCAATACTCTTTCTACAATATCCTTAAATTCTGAATCTATCTCTTGAACATCTAACACTCTTGAAACAAGTACGTCGCTGATTTTTTTATAGAATGACTTGAAATCATTTCTTTGATCACTAAAATCATCATAAAAATATTTTGTAATATCATTCAATTCTTTTAATGCATTTATCAAAGTATCAATTTCTGAATCAGAGATATCAAAGTATTCAACACGTTGAAATTCCACTTTTTCATTATCATCATCTGCAATTTCATCTATGCGATTTTTCAGTTTCCTCAACTTCTTAATAATTCCTTTTATTGAAGTTTCTTTACCATAATAAAGCTTTGTCTTATCTAGTATTGAAATTAATTCCCCGTGCTTTTGTTCGACTATAATTCCACAAGATAAACACTCATACAGATCATTTATTTCTCTAATACATAATGATTGTGTATCGGGATCCCACATATTAGTTATTGATAAGAAAAAATGTCCTATAGGATAGTCTAAAAAAGCCCTTTCTCCAAATTGTTCAGGGAAATAAATTTTTAAAATACTATTTACTTCACTATTTGCTGCATATAACTGTTCATCCATATAATACAATGCTGAATGAATATAGTTATCATCTTTTCTTAATGCTTCTGCTGTTTCGAATTTCTTTGCAATATATCCAGCAAATTCAGTGGCATTGTCAAATTCCGTCACTTCAATTTTATTTGAAAAGTCTATAACACTTGTATTTCCAGCAATTAGTGCAGCAATGTTATCTGCAATCTTTCCACCTTCGAAATATTGAGTATTATTATTCAAATTTTTGGGTGAAAAAACAATTTTTGATTCAAACGAAGAATACACATCCAACCATGTTTGATATACATTTTTATAATCAACTTGATAATTGAAAAGGATTACTACTAATTTATATTTGCTCAACTCTTCTATCATTTTTAACATGATAGGTGTGAACTGATGAATTCCATGTACTATAATTGAGTCTTTTCTTATTTTTGTAGAATCACATTTTTCTTTGGAAACCTCCTGAATAGTGTTTTCAATTGCAGTGTCGATTTCTTCTTCTTTAAAGCTTTCCTTAATTTTAAAGAACTTGTTGTTCGTCAAAATTAATTCCTTATATATTTCAACAATACACTTCTGATCATATGATAATTTTTCATCTCTGATATTAGCCGGATCCATCCCAAGTCCAAACATAGTTCGAACGCTTTCAACAACTTCGCTTCTATTTCTCTTAAGTGAAGAAATAATATCTGCAGCATCTATATCCTGTACTATTGCAGAAAAATCCATGCACTCGATCAAATTATCAATAGCAGCGCGTTGACTAATTGCAATTGAATCACTTTCCCAATCTTCATATAGTGTATTAATAAATTTTGTCACCGTAGTGAGTTTTCCTTTATAAAACTCTTTATATTGGTCACATAATCCGTTTACTAATGTTTGTGATACACACAAATGAAAGCAATTTTGAATAGATGCCCAATACGGTTCCTTATGTATTTCATATGGATTGCTATATGTATATATTGTAATTGCCATTATTCAATAACCTCCATAAAATTACCCCAGCACTGCTGTACTGTGCTATCTAAATCTTTTACCCATACTAAATTTCGAATTGCTCTTGTTAATGCAACATACAAAATTCTAGATTCTTCTTTCTCTTGTTCCATTGATTCAGTATCAATTATGTAACCATCACTATAGTCCATATTTCCATGACCAGATCCATAACTATAAATTAATTTACCATTCACACAATTTACACTGAGACCAGAATGATATGTACTGGAAATATCACCAGATGTATAGGGGAGAATTACTGTTCCATATTCAAGACCTTTTGATTTATGTATTGTCGTACATATAATACTAACCTCATCTGTTTCGATCTCTTTGCTTCTAGATGCCTCTTCCTGATAAGTGGTTATATTGATTTTTAAATATTCTCCAATCATATTAACCGTCAAATACTCTCTAGAATACTTTTGTGTTATTTTTTCAAGCAAGCATTCATAATTACTTTTATAATCCAACTGCAATTCTTTATTATTAGAATAGGTAATCCATGGTTTGATCGCTTCATATATTTCTCTTAATACCACTAAAACCGGTCTTGTTTCAAAATCCGATATTATCTCATTCCATTTTTTCCCAAGAAGCAACATGAAATATTCATCCAATATCCTAACTAATTCGTCTAATTTTTCTTCCGACTTATACCCTTTAAAATTTGACAACTGTATTTTCATAGAAACATAATTTGATTCTATTAAATTAACTAGATAAACCTTATTGTATGGATGTGTAATCGTAAGAACTAGTTTATATAAATCTCTAGTAGATGGTAATCTAAACAGATTTCCACCTTCTGTAACTTTAATAACTAGCTCGGTATCTTCTGCAGCTTTTACCAAATTTGAAATCTGATAGTTATATCTTACTAAGATGGCTATAGTCATTTCTTCTTTACTTAATTTGTTTTGTTTAGAAAGCTTTTCAATTTCTTCTTTTTGGAAACGAATTTCATTGAACAAATCTTCAATAAATTTATCTTTATCTTTTCCATGTGTTTCCACTTTTCTAACTAAAAGGTCATCTGTGTATTCTTTTATCACTCGACTTTTTAAATGATCTTCATCTTCATAAGGAAGCAATTCCTGCGCTCCCATTTCAGTAAAGACCGCATCAAATATATCTAGTAATCTTCCATCTGTTCTATAATTCCTATTTAATGAATACTCTTTCCATAAGTCACTACTAGCCCCCACTTTTTCAAAAGCACTTAATGTAGCACCTCTAAATCTGTAAATACTTTGTTTAAGATCTCCAACAACAAACAATCTACAATCATTTCCAAACATTTTTTGAAGACCTAGAATTGTTTCAATTTGTACATCATCCGTGTCCTGAAATTCATCAATAAAAACATATTTGTAGTTAATTCCAGTACCTCTAATGCTGTTATTTTCCACAAACTTATGAATGTTTATCATGCAATCTCTTAAACTAATCAAGTTCTTTTCTTTTAAATCATTTGCATATTGTATTTCAGATGGAATAACAACACGTTCTATTAATTCATTAAAATATGGGATTGACCCTATTGGATTTCCTAATGATGATGTATCAACAGTTTTAATATCAATGCTGCGATTATATAACTGATCACAAAATCCAATTAACATACTTTCTAGTTCATATGATGGAATAGTTAGCTGATGTACAAAATTTGGATTTTCCTCCGTTTTTTCGCTCAAGTATATATCTAGTTTTGAGTGATAAATATTTCTTCGCTCAAATGTTTCACTTGATATTTGGCTGTCAAAACCGATGCCCATTCGCATACATTCTTTACGTAATAATGAAATTGCAAATTTATGAATTGTAGAAATTTGAATTTGACTCATATCCTCAATCAAATGCATATATTTTTCATTAGACGTGAGCACAAAATAGTTCATAAACATACGTTTCAATCTACTATTCATGTTTTCAGCAGCATCTTTAGTAAAAGTAATCATTGCAATATCACTAACAATATCGACTACAGCGTCTGCTGTTCTATTACATAAATACGCCACTCTAGATACCATGGAATAAGTTTTTCCAGTTCCAGCTCCAGCTGCAACCATAATATTGCTCGACGATGGTGCATGTTCTATTTCAAATTGTTGAAAATTAAAAGGTGTCACTTCTGCTAATGACTTCAACAAAGTTTTTTGTTCATCATCAAACAAACCTTCTTCAATCAGGATCGAATCATTTACATACGATTCGATATCATTAAGAACGTAAACTTCAAAATTAAAAATGGAATACAAATCTTTTAGAGTTGAGTCGTCAAATTTTCTAGTTCCAACCGCTAAATTTCCCTTTACTGGTGCTAATTTCTTCTTGAATAAAATTGATTCCACCTTATTCGCCAATAAACACATGGATTCTCGTGAATCAACAAAAACTATTTCTTTTATTCCCTTAAAATATTCTTCAACAATCTCATCTGCTTTATCATTACTTAATAAGTTTTTTTCGATTCGCAATCTAGAATATCCTGGATTTAAGTTTTCTTCACTCTCTTTCAAATCAAAGTTAGGTTCAAAATGGTGTCTAATAAGTGCAAAGCGTTTTGCATCTAAAATATCATGTGGTGTACTCTTGTTAATATTGTAACGCCCCATTAGTTTTTGAAATAATAAAGCAGGATCTTCTAAATCTTCTTTAAAAATAGTTTCAGTCTCATCTGAAACAACATCTAACCGTTTTTCCAAGTATTCATTTTTACTAATCATTGGATAACAAACTAAATCCATAACTAATGGATTCATTCCTAGCTCCTGCTTCAACAAATTAATCATATTAAATCTGTATCCACGCGCTTGTTTTCTTGGACTAGCTTGTGGCTGTTCCTCTCCCGACAGGATTATGGCATCCTCACTTACAACATTAAATATATTTTGTGGTAACCACCCTTTTACCTCAATAATAAATAATCCAACATTTTCTGCCATTACACAGAAATCATATTCCCACCCCTTGATTGAGCGATTATTATACACTACATATTGTTGTGGAAGATTCTTCGAAAAGTATTCCCATACCTTCTTTTCACCTTCATATTCTGGTAATTTATCAATCATTTTAGCCATATCTTTATCCCCATAAACTTTATTTCATTATTTCTTCATCTGGTAAAACTTCTACAATTTCATCCATAGTACAATTTAGTGCATTACATATTTTAGCCATCACGTCCATGGTAACATTTTCATCTTTGGCTAATTTAGTCATAGTACTATTACCTATTGATGCCATTTCCTTTAAGTCTTTCTTTTTCATGTCACGATCAATCATCAATTTGAATAATTTTTTATATGATACACCCATTTGTTTTCCTCTTTCTTTTAAAGAAACGTGTAATATTCTGTTAATCTAAGTATACCATATATTTCTTATTTGGGGGCATTTTTCTTGCGGATTGGGTATTGGGTTTTATGAGATTTCTACAAATTCTATAATTTCTTTTACTATTTTTTCAGCATTCCACTCATTTCTGTCCACATCTAAATAATAGAAGGCTTTCTAAGTAACTAAGAGCAAGTTTCGCCTTGGGACCCGATAATTACTTTCATAATTATCTTGCCAGGCAACTTGTTGGGGATGATGATTCCCCAAACCCTCATTTGGTTCCTTCGTCACGGCTTTTGAAAGTCTTCGACTATTCAAAGAGGAGGCATGCTACCTATGGCAAGACCAAAAAAATCTATTCCACCGGCTAAAAACCGGGAAATCAAAATTCGTTTTACTGAAGAGCTTTATAATGTACTTACCAATGAGGCATTGGCAGCTCGCATCCCACGAACTGAGTACATTCGTCAGCTCATTCTAGATCATCATCCTGTAATTAAGCAGGAAGTTGTTTTCGACTGCACTAAAGTCTTAGAAATCTTTCGTGGACTTGGTAACTGTCGTGGTAATCTTAATCAGATTGCAAAACATCTGAATCAAGGTGGTGAACCTAATGGACAAGTTCGTAAACAAGTCCTTGTTTCCAGTTGCGTCCTTCCTGCAATTCCAACGTTGCAAAACTCAGTAGATCAATTGCCGACTCAAACAAATGCGCATGCTCTGCATTTGTCGTTTCAGATATGGAAAAAGAGAATCGTTTGTCACTGCCGGTAACTTCTCCCTTGTATGCTGATTTCGTCCCTCGCATGGCAGCATACTTTGCAATGCCTTGCTTGTCGTAACCAACGAATACTACATTATGGTATTTGGCAGTCTCAAAAAGCAAACTATTATCAATGCAGTACTGAATAATTTCCGGATAAATTCCTCTTTCTCTTAGATATTGTTTTGCACGATAAGGTTTATCCGTCAATTCCGGCATCAATAGTTTTTTGACTGGTTTTGTTTTAAATTCATATTCTTTGGTTGGTAGTTCCTCAATCGCATCACGACCAACGATTAATTCCACTGCTTCCGGCAGGGAATACTCTTTGACCTTCATTAAATAGTCTAAGGCACTCACACCACCGATTCCTCTGGAAAACTAGTACCATTTCCCGTTACTGATTTTTAAAGAATCATGTTCTCTGGTGCAGTAATTGTTTCATGAAATGTGAACCAGATTTCCCGGCTCACAACAGGATAGATAAGTAAGAAGGTCTATCCTTCGGGCCTGTTCAATGGCCTCTGCTTTGGTTTCCGGATAAGCTGTTATCGTAATTGTTTTGGTGTTCCAATCAAGTGTGTAACTGTCCGTTGCAACATTGGTAATATGATGCTCTGCTAAGAAATCTCTCAGATTCTTCATAGCTTCCAGATTGTCCGACATGATTACATTGACGTACGTTCGATCCTTGGAAAGCTTGTCATTCATAAAACATGCAAGAGAACAACCGACACCGCCAGCAACTGCTACAATCAGCATGGTCAATATGTGATCGGAAGTCACCACGTTTCGCATGATCCAGAAATAAATAAAGTCGGAAAGTATCACTGCAATTCCTGCAAGTACCCACCGACTTCTCTGGATCATAATTGTTTTTGTTGTATTAATGGCATTGTCTATCACTTTGGCGATAAACAAGATTTCCAGATAGATAATGCTGTGCATTTCTTTTCACTCCCTTCAAATAGAAAAAGCCGCAGAGTTTTACGCTCTACGGCCATCACATATTTCTATTTATCTTTGTTTTTATCGACTGAAATAGTTTATAAAAAGCGATATTTACCCTTTCCATGTCCACTTACAGGAACAATTATATTACTATCAAGTAATAATTTTATCAACTTAGATGCCCCTGAAGCTTTCAAACCAGTAATCTCTTCTATAACAGTTCTTCCAAAATATTCTTTTGTTCCACATTTCAAAAAAATGTTAATTGTGTGATTTATTGTTTTTTCCGAAATTCTATCCGAAAAACTCATTATTTTATTTCGAATATCCACTTTTACACTTTCAATGTCCACTTTTTTATTGAAAGATCCACTAATATGCATTGATCGATTATGAAGCTCATTTCTTTCGTCTAACTCTTGTTGGGTGTGTTCTCTCAGCAGATTCATATGTCTTACCCATGCCATAGCGTCTGTTTCCTTATCCGGTGTCAGATTCTGTTTCTGCAGAAACGCTCTGCGCATTCTGCCATACTTATTTAAAATCTTATCTTCCACTGGCTTTAATACAATTTCTTGGACAAAATAGTCCCCACCTGTATATTCCATTTAAGTAGTGCACTTTTTCCGGGAATTCAGAGCACCTAAATCCGATATTTCAGAGCAGGTATTTCCGCCCTATAGTGCAATCATCTATAATGAATCCATACACATAAAAATGTGTAAATTCATTACAGGAGGTCGATAACCATGACTGATTATCGAGAAATCATCAGACTACATAGTCTGAAGTTCAGCAATGTATCTATTGCCAACAGCTTATGCTGCTCACGCAACACAGTTTCAGAAGTGCTGAAGCTTGCTGAAACACATTCTCTGGAATGGCCTATTCCAGAAACTCTTTCCAACAAAGATATCGAGTATCTGTTTTATCCAAACAGAGGCAATAATGAGGGAAGAAGACTCCCTGATTATGAGTATGTTTACAATGAGCTGGCCAAGCCGGGTGTAACGCTCTCTATAATGGTATCGTAATTTAAGACACTTCAAGAGACATTTCTTAATGAATCTGATATACTGTAAACACTACAGAAAGAAGGATTATTATTATGTCTCGAACAAGAAGAAATTTCTCTGCCAAATTCAAATCAGAATTAGTGATTGAACTGCTCAAAGGAGAAAAAGACTTAAATACAATCGCAACCGAAAACAATATTCAGCCGAATCTTCTCCGCAACTGGAAGAAGGAGTTCCTCGATAAAGCATCCGTGGTTTTTGATGACACACGAGAGGATAATCTGAAAGAAAAACTCGCTTTAGAACGCAAGGAAAAAGCTGAATATGCGAAAAAAGTTGGCCAGCTCACCATGCAGGTGGATTGGTTGAAAAAAAAATCTGAAGAAACACTTGGACCTGACTACGAGAGTAAATTTAGTCCAAAACCTTTTGAAGACTAAAGAACTTCCAGTTAAAACAGGAGCTGCACTTCTTGATATCAATCGTACCAGTGTTTATTACAAGGGCATGCCCATATCTCAGGAGGAGTTGGATTGCAAATCGATCATAGATCGATTACACACGGATAACCCGGCCTGGGGAGCACGACAACTGTCTGCTCAACTGAAGAAGCGTGGGCATCAGGTTGGTCGCCGGAAAACGCGCCGTTATATGAATGAAATGGGGATTGATCCAATTTATCCAAAAATGAACCTTTCTAAACGTATGCAACAGGCTAAAGTCTGCCCGTATCTGCTACGTAACGCCGTTATCGACCGTCCAAATCAGGCATGGTCAATCGACATTACATACATCCCCATTAAGCGTGGATTCCTGTATCTGACTGCTGTGATTGACTGGTACAGCCGCTGTATCGTTGGCTGGGAAGTCGATGATACTCTGGATACCAGAATGGTCATAACTGCGTTAAAAAAGGCATTTATAGTGGCAAAACCTGTTATCCTGAATTCAGATCAGGGCTGTCAGTTTACAAGCAATGAGTACATGAATTTCCTCAAAGAGAACCAGATCCGTCAAAGCATGGATGGTAAAAGCCGGTGGGCTGACAATATCATGATTGAACGATGGTTCCGAAGCTTCAAGTACGAGGAAGCATATCTGACCCAATATAACAATATCAGAGAAGCACGGAAGGCAATCGGTAAATATGTGCACACTTACAACTTTGAACGTTGTCATTCTGCACTCAATAATCAAACACCGGCATCCTGCTATTATCCGATTCTGTTACTGGATGATCATGCAGCCTAAGGGGGGGATTTTCTCCCCTACCCAGTTACATATATCAGTTCATTATAAAAATCTAAGGTTTTTATAATGAACTGATATGATTGGTAGTTACCTGGAATCAGAGAAAAGTTCCCTGATCCATATATGCATTAAGCTATGCCTGAAACTTATACATGTTAAATGAACCAATTCTGTATATCACCCTTTTCCTCTCCCTTCTCATCAAACTATCAATCATTACGTCTGATATAACTCAAGCATTTTTTATCTCTTACCAGTCATCTCTATAAACATTAACCCAAAGCAAAGTCATATTTAACTTTTGAATTTCTCAATATTACAAAATATAATCTTGTCTTTTTCTAATTTCTAAAATCTTCTTTTTCCACTTTATCTCATATCCAATTTTCAAACCGATATACCTCATTTACCTTCTCTTCTGCCATGCTATTAGCCTGTGCCTGATGGACTACAATAGCCCCTACTCCAGTAACGATGATTTGATAATTTTCTTTCAATAAATAACCCATGGTGCCTATAATTTAATCTCAAGCGCTAATAGTACCTTTTCAACTCATCCGTTCCATTATTTCATTCCCATGATCCTTAAGCCATTTCCTATGCTTCTTATAATCCGGCATCATCTGCTCCACCTGTTTCCAAAATGCTTTGGAATGATTCATTTCTATCAAATGACACAATTCATGTATCACCACATAATCTACCACTTCATCCGGCGCCAACATCAATAAACAATTAAAATTCAGATTCCCTTTGCTGCTGCAACTTCCCCATCTGGTTTTCTGATTTCGAATTGTAATTCGCCCATACTGAACATTCATCAAACCGGCATAATGCTTTACTTTCACTGAAATGACCTTTAAAGCAAGATCAGCTAATTTATGAATCTCTGTCATAGATAGTTTTTCGATGGTTTTCAGTTCCTTTCGTCTTTCTTCAACTTTTTCCAATCTATTTCCACTCTTTCCAAACTTCCGGCTGATATCCAACTGTTGCCTGTTTCCCATTCCTTACAATTGGCGTCAATAAAACTTTCTGATTCTCTAACACCTTCTCATCTTTATCTTCATCTGCAATGTACTGAATCATTGCCAGTGCATCTTTGTCCTTACATTTAGGATTCAGCATTTTTTCCAATCCGCCTACTGCCTGTTTGATACTATTATATTCTCCCTTACTAAGTCCCTTTTCTTTCATATCAACAAATTGATACTTAATATTCCGTTCCTTAAAATAGCGCATCGCTTTTTTTGTATCAAAGCATTTATTAGTTCCAAATATTTGAATATTCATAATTTCAATCCTCTCTTTTCTACAATAATTTATAAATGATAAAAATCACTAGAGCTAAAACCATACTTGTTAAAGTTCCCAATAAGTATTTATTTCTGAACTCTGACTCTTTAAGATCATTTGTTCTAGCCCAAGTTTTTATTGTAATAATAATTGCTACTGCCGGAAAATTGTCAAAATACGCGAAAATTACAGTCAGAATTCTTTCCATAATTCCAATCATAGATCCAATATCAAATATCCCCATCTCCTCACTCTCTAGATATATATCTTGCAGCAATTTATTAATTAAAATCGAACAAGGCATCAGCAGCATAAGACCTACAAACACTACTTTTAAGGCCACATAATAATCGTCAATATAATAACTGAATGTTACAAATCGAAGAAGCAGACATATCATTCCGATATGTAATGCCTGATCAGCCAAAAACACTAACGTTTGCTTATTCTTTCGATTAAAATAACAAGTTCCGGTATCAATCAATATATGTGTTACCCATAATACAGTAATCATAGCAGTTGCATATACAGCCCCCATAATAAAGTATAAAACAACAAAAGGTGCTATGTATAACAACGAATGCAGCATCAGATACTTCCAGTTTACCCATGAGTGTTTTCCACATTTCTTACATTTCCCGCAAGCCGAGCTCTTTTTCGCATTTTTGCACCGTGCAACCTTAGTTGTCTGCAAATAAAAATCACCTAACAAATGCAAAACTATCAAGAGTAAATAATTTACCATATATCCTCCCCAAGCAATTCAAATATCGCTTTATCCATTGTTCTACTTTCTTTTATCTTTCCCGAAGAAATATATCTATCGATATTTTGACGTGTTGTATTCATAATTCGGGCAATCTCTGTCGCCATTCCAAATGCCCAGAATTCATCCATACAAAACGTTACTTCTTTCTTCATATAGTGCTCCCTGTTTTCAAAAGCAAAAGCATACTCTACGTTTAAGATCATATTTTCTCTATATTTGTCTTTCCCCTTATTTTTCTGCCCTTGTTCTATCAAAATCTGCCTGCTTTCCAATATGAATTCATAAAATTTTTTATCTTCTTCCCGATAGACAAGCGGTAACATAATATCTGCAACAAGTTCTATGAGCTGCGCAGTCTGTGATTGACTTGTTTTCACCTGCATATCTGAGGAACACAAAACATTTAAATATTTGTCATATAAAGATTTTGTATGAAAACATATCGCATTATTTTTTTGTTTGCCAATTGAAACAATTGCAGCCCTTGCCAGATAATATGCTTCTCCATCAAATGCAGCCGATGTCCATTCTTCCACATCATACTTTATTTCTCCATACCCTATTCCACATCTTATTTTAATTGGATAAATCAAAATCTGTAGTTTTCGAATATATACAAATGCCGATTGCAGATCTAAAAATAATCCTTGGAATTCATCTCCCGCACTAGATACCACTTCTTTTTTTATGCTATCGCGATATATACCATTTAGATAATCGATACAATTCATTAACATCTGTTGCACTTCATATCGCTCACTATATTTTCGTGATTCTATCACATCAAACATAACAGCAGCATATCTCATACAAATCACCCCCTTTTCTACGTAAATCATATCGCATTTACAGTACAAAAGCAACTGATTTTAATTGCTTTTTTAAATAGCAATCTTTTTTCATTGCTTTTTAAATTTGCAACTCTATTATAATGCTTTTACAGAATCAAAAAAGACAAATTCAAAACACACCACTCAAGTATATCTGAATCTGTCTCTTTCTTTTTCAAACTTTCACCACATAGACCTTCTAATTTTTTACAACAAATTCTGTCCCACTAACTGATAAACAAACTCATTCGCCGGTTCTTTCTTTATCTTCTCCGGTGTATCAAGCTGAACGATTTTCCCTTGATCCATCACAAGCACCCTGTCACCAAGTTTCATCGCTTCTCTGATATCATGCGTAATAAAAACAATCGTAATACCAAGTTTACGATGAAGTTTTAAAATTTCGTCCTGCATTGCCTGTTTGGTAATTTCGTCCAAAGCTCCAAAAGGCTCGTCCATCAGCATAATTCTTGCATTTGCTGCAAGAGCACGTGCAATCCCAACTCTTTGCTGCTGTCCTCCCGACAGTTCAGAAGGGTATCTTGAGAGCATCGATTGATCCAGCCCTACTGTCTCAATCAATCTGCACGCCAATTCATGATTTGTCTTTTTATCTTTCTTTCCACTAATTACCGGAACATACGTTATATTCTTTTCCACTGTCATATGAGGGAACAGCCCCTTATTTTGAATCACATAGCCAATCTTTCTCCGAAGCTCAATGATGTTCTCTTCGCCAATATCTTTTCCACCAATATAAACTTTCCCTTTTTCCGGACAATTCAAACCATTGATCATTTTTAACATCGTAGTCTTTCCGCAGCCAGAACGTCCGATTACCGTTAAAAACTCACCTTCCGGAATAGAAATAGAAAAATCATCTAATACCGTATGCTCTCCAAAGCTTTTTGTTACATGTTCCAGTCTTATCATTTCCATAGTTCTACTCCTCGATCAGTCCTTTTTTGATAAGGAAATCTTTTGCAACAACCGCTTCATCTTTTCCATCTATTTCCACCTGATAATTCAATTCTGCCATCTCCTGATCAGATAAAATTCCGTTCATCAACATAAGCGTTTTCTCTAAATCAGGATATTTTTCTAATGTCTCTTCTCTTACAACTGTAGAACAAAAATAGTTCACTTGATATCCTTTGTCATCTTCAAGCACCACTATATTATCTTTAGAAATCTGAGCATCTGTCGTAAATCCATTCGTCACCTGAATGTCATCATTTTCCATTGCTTTATATTTCAATCCGATATCAATATCTTTTACATTTTTAAATTCCAATCCATATGCTTTGCACACACCCGGAAAACCATCTTCTCTTTCAATATAGTCCGGATTTCCTCCAAACACCAGATCTTTTGAAACTTTCGCAAGATCAGAACAGTTCTTTAACTGATATTTATCTGCAACCTTTTTGCTAACTGCAAGAGCATATGTGTTATTAAATCCGTAAAGTCCAAGCCATGTCATTTGAAACTTTTCCTGATATTCTTTCTGTAATTTTTCAAGTATTTCGTCATCTGACACCTCGCCTGCCTGATTTCCCAGTACCATTACCCAGCCACTTGAAGTATATTCCGGATACAGATCAAACTCACCTTTTTCCATTGCCGGATGAATATTACTCGTTCCTCCTCCAATTCCTTTTGTCACTTCAACTTTATAATCCGTTTTGTTTTCAATCAATTGCTTTAACATTTCCCCTAAAATATACTGCTCTGTCATCGGTTTAGTAGCAATTTTTATCGTTCCTGTTATCCCCTTTCCTGTTTCTTTTTTTTCACTTCCACATCCTGCTGCCGAAACTGTCATCACTACAACTAACAGACATGCAGCCACTTTTTTTAATATTCTCATTTTACATTTTTCTCCTTCTTTTAATATATTTTTCTAATTGTCCAAGTAGTAAATCACTTAGCAAAGCAACTGCGGCAATCACAAGGCTTCCTCCAAAAGTCATCGCCGTGTCATACATCGTAATCCCGCGATAAATGGCAACTCCAAGCCCGCCTGCTCCAATAAACGATGCAATCGCTGCAACTGAAATAGTCATAACAACCATATTGCGAATCCCTGCAATAATCACATCTAGTGCGAGCGGAAGCTTAATTTTCATCATCAATTGAAGCTTTGTGCTGCCCATTCCTTCTGCCGCGCTGATTATTTCGCTGCTCACACCTTTCATTCCTGCATAGGTGTTTCTTACCATCGGCATAATTCCATAGAGTGTCAGTGCAATCACTGCCGTAGTATTTCCAATCCCAAATAATGGTATCAGCATTCCTAAAAGTGAAATAGCCGGAATTGTATAAAATATATTGGCTATACCTAAAATTGGAGCTGCTGCCCATTCATGCTCGGAAATCCATATTCCCAAAAGCAATCCAATAATTCCGGCTAAACAAATAGCTGTCATAGACAAACCAATATGTTCTAAAATCAACTGGATAAACCATTCTTTTCGCTCTCCATAAAGTGAAAAGACCTCTTTTAAAAATTCCAATTCTTTTCTCCTTCTCTTAACTTCTTAATTCCTGTCTCTCATTCTTTTATAAAGACATGATACAGAACGAATGTTTTATTGTCAATCTATTTTGTTTTCTGCCCTTCATATTGTTTTACCAGTTCAATAAATCTTTCCATCTCCTGTGTTACCCATTTATTTCGACAGTATAACAACTGACTATACATCTCAACTGTAGGAATATCTGTCTGAATTTCTGATAAACGCTTTTTCCTCAATTCTTCTCTGACTGTAAATTCCGGCAAAAAAGAATACCCCATTCCTTTTTTTAACAGATGGATAATCGTTTCTGTATTTCCAATTTCTAAAATCGGAAAAATTTCTAAATCTCGATCGGCTAATAATCTCTCAAGCTCATATCGATACGCAGCTCCCTGTTCGGTTAATAAAAATGGTTTTTCTACGAGTTCTTGAATCGTCATCTGTTCTTTCTCATATGTTCCCTCTTCAGTTAAAGTCACAAATGATATTCTTTCTTTTTTCTGCACTGCTTTTACCCATTCCGCACTGCATATCTTTCGATCTAGGGTAAATACAAAATCAATCGCATTACTTTTTGCCATCTCCATCAATTTTTCTGTTGTCCCTGATTTTATAACCGTTTTCACTTTCGGATATTGTTTGTGAAAAGAAAGCAATAGTTCCGGAAGCAATGCTGTGCAGACAGATTCCACCCCTCCAATCCGGATTGTTCCGCTCACTTCTTTTTTATCTTTGGCAAACAAAGAAGCCCGACTTGTCACTCGCATAATTTCATTCGCATAAGAAGTAAATTCCGCACCTCTTTCTGTTAAATACACCCGTTTTCCAATCCTTTCAAACAGTGATATCCCAAGTTCTTTTTCCAATTGCCGTATTTGAATCGTCACAGCAGATTGAGAGTATCCCAATTGTTCTGCTGCCTTTGAAAAATTTTGTGTTGCTGCCACTTTTAAAAATGTATTGATATTTCTAAGTTCCATTCAATCCCTCAATTCTTTACATATCTATTCAAAGATAAATAAATATTTTTTATATATATAATGAAATTTATGAATTTAACAAATATATGAAAGTAGTATACAATAATCTCTCGTAAGCGTAAAGCTTTTGATTATATAAAATTACAGAAAGGAACGATACCTATGATTAACAGCGAAAATGTATTAAATAGTACGCAATTAGAAGAAGCAATTCAAAAATTTGTACATACTTTTTGTTTAGAAAAACACGATATACATTCCCAAAAAGTAACATGGCATACCGACGAAGGACAGGCAGAAAAAATCAAGCAAATCGGAATCCCGAAAGACGGACGCCCTGTAGATGATGTGATTACAGAAATGGTGAAAGAAGTTTACCGTTACCGAGGAGATGCTAACCACCCTCGCTTTTTCGGATTTGTTCCGGGGCCTGCCTCTTCCGTATCCTGGCTTGGAGATATTATGACCTCTGCATATAACATCCACGCCGGCGGAAGTAAATTGGCACCAACCGTCAATTGTATTGAGCAGGAAGTAATCCAATGGCTTTGTCACCAAGCCGGTTTTTGCGAAAATCCGGGTGGTGTGTTTGTCAGCGGAGGTTCTATGGCAAATATTACTGCTTTAACTGCCGCACGAGACAATAAATTAAATGAGGAGACACTGCATCTTGGGGTTGCGTATATCTCAGATCAAACACATAGTTCTGTTGCAAAAGGTCTTCGTATTATTGGAATTCCGAATACAAGGATTCGCAAAATCCATACCAATTCCAATTTCCAATTAAAAACAGACCTTCTTGAATCCCAAATTCAAAAAGATCTCGAAAACGGTTTACTCCCTTTTGTCGTCATTGGAACAGCCGGAACAACAAACACCGGAAGCATTGATCCTTTGGAAAAAATCTCCCAAATTTGTTCCAAATACAATCTATGGTTCCATATTGACGGCGCCTATGGTGCTTCTGTCTTATTAAGTCCAAAATACCGCCATTTATTGAAAGGCACAGAACTTGCTGACAGTATGAGCTGGGACGCACACAAATGGCTGTTTCAAACATACGGCTGTGCAATGGTTCTTGTCAAAGACATCAAACACCTTTTTAAAAGCTTTCATGTAAATCCGGAATATTTAAAAGACATCGAAGGCGATGCGGAACACATCAATCCATGGGATATCGGAATGGAACTCACCCGCCCTGCGCGCGGTTTAAAATTATGGCTGACTCTTCAGGTTTTAGGAACAGATTTAATTGGAAGTGCAATTGAACATGGTTTTGAACTTGCCACTTGGGCAGAAGAAACTCTCCGTGAATTAGATCACTGGGAAATTGTCTCTAAGTCTCAGCTTGCTATGATAAATTTCCGTTATACTTCCGATGAAATAAGCGAAGAAGCTTTAGATTTGTTACACGAACGTATTTCTGAACGCATTCTCGCAAGCGGATATGCTGCCGTATTTACAACTGTCTTAAATGGGAAAAAAGTATTGCGAATCTGCGCACTCCATCCCGAAACGACTCGAGATGATATGCGCACAACGATTCACATGCTTGATACATTTGCCAGAGAAATCCTAGCAGATATGAAAAAACAAAATAGCTAAGTCTTAATCAATATATTTAAGCACACCACACAATGTGTCTGCTACGCCAACAACTCTTTTCTGGCTTTCCGCATCAGGTTCTGTCAAATCCGGTACCATTACCGTTTTACACCCAGCATCTGATGCGGACCGAATCCCATTCGGCGAATCTTCTACCGCCATACATTCTTCCGGACGATATCCGATTTTTTCACACGCGTAAAGATATACATCTGGAAACGGTTTTCCCCGTTCTACCATCGTCGCACAGATAATCGAATCAAACCAATCGTAAATTCCGATTTCTGTCAAATATTGTTTGGTCCGCTCTTCATCTGTCGCCGTTACAACTGCAAGCTGCAGTCCTTTTTCCTTGAGCTTTTGAAGTGTCTCTTTCACTTCCGGTTTTATCTCAATCCCATTCTTCTCAATATGGTCTTTCATCAATTTTTTTCTTCGTGCACGAATTGAAAAATAATCATATTCTTTTCCGTATTTTTCCTGAAACGCCACAGATGCGAACTTACTTGCAAAACTTCGAAATTGATAACAGTCTTCCATCGTCAAAGACAATCCTGCTTCTGCTGCCGCCTGCTGCCAGAACTGCGTCAAATATTTCTCTGTATCAATCAAAACTCCATCCATATCAAACAGCACTGCTTTTATCATTTTTTTCCTCCTCTTTTGTCAACATCTGAGACACCGTCCAGGCAGAAATCGGAACTGCCAAAAGACATGCGATTACCCCGACAAACATCATCGCCAGACCTTGAAATAAAAATTTAGAGTTTAGAACCATTTCTAAATTATATTTCCCCTGTTGTAAATACGCAAACATCATCATCGACTCCCCAAAATATGCAAACAGCAACGTATTAACGGTTGTTCCGATGATGTCTTTTCCAACTTGAAGTCCGGAATGAAAATATTCCCTCCGGTCAAGCCCGCTTTTATGCACAGACACTTCATAAACAGCCGAAGTCACAGAAAGCGCTGTATCCATCACAGCTCCCAATGCACTTAAAATAACAATGCCTGCTGCAATCTGCTGCATATGAATATCAATATCCATCGTATAATAGAGCTGAACATCTTCCTGTATCATTTGAATCTCGTTTAGTCCACCGCTTCCTGTTTTCCATACACCCAGATAAATACAGATGGATAAAGCAAACATAATCAAAGCAACCGACAACAATGCCGAACGAGTTTTCAAATTATTTCCATTCTGTTTCAGCAAAGTAATATAACTGATGCTGAGTGTCGCCGCAAAAATCACCAAAAACGGAGGCGCTCCATTTGCCAATAATATCACGGTAAACGCAAGTACAGCAATATTGCCGCACAGTGCAAGTACAGCCACCGCGCCTCGGTCTCCTCCGATTAAAATCAGGAGAAGGAACAATACAAGTGCAAGTACTCCTATCATTTTTCTCTCCCCTTTCTAATCTGCAGTTTGAACAAAGCGGAAGCAACTACGATTGAAATCGGTATCGCTGCCACAATTCCGATACTCTCAATCAAAAATCTTGAAATCTCAAACGGAATATACAATCTTACATTTGTGAAAAACGCAACTTCGTTGTTCATGCGAATCAAAAAAGATGGAATCAAACCAGCTGCAAACGTAAATAGAAGAACACTGATCATAGTTCCCATGATATCGTATCCTACTTCCCTTCCGGAAAGATACAGTTTTTTTATAGAGATATCCGGCTTTTTCCGAATCAGTTCTCCCATTGCCGCCGACAATGTAACAGCAACGTCCATAATAGCACCAAGCCCCGCAAACAGAACTTCTGCGACAAACACATCTTCCGGATGCTCCGTACTTCCAAGATACTCCATCATGGAATAATCAAGCGCCGCGGTATGATTCATAGTAAATAGGAAAATTCCCATAATCAGCGCCAGAACACAAAGCGTCGATAATATAGCCGCCACTGTTTTTCTGTCCAGTCCGGTTAAAAAAAATATCGTGACCAGTGTAAACACAACCGCAAGCACATTGCAGACTCTTAAAATATCATATCCCCGCAAATACAACAAAAATCCGGCGCTATAAATCACCAGATTGACAATCATTGTAAAGATCGTTCGCAGCCCTTGCTTTTTTGTAATTCCAATAAGCAAGAATAAAATCACACCGAAAATTGCCGCCAGATACGTATCTCTCTTTAATGTTTTAATCGTGCCGGTTGCCTTCCCGCCATTTGAATTAAGCAGCACCTTGTCCCCTTTATGATACTTTTGTCCGGTAATCATCGAAGAGGTATATGTATTTTTCAATACGATATTCTGTCCTTTTTCTGTTCCATTTAGTATTCTGGCTTCCATAGTCTGTTTATAATAGAGTTCTTTTCCGCCCCGCACTGCCTTTCTAGATGCGGTCTGTTCTTCTTTCACATGCGTGATTTTTGCAATCGGTGTTTTATAAATCCACGCATCATTCGCAACAAACAACAATACCAAAATATACAAAAGAACTCCAAGGCACCACTTTTTCCTATAACAATTTTTCATAAATCGCTTTGGCAACCCCGCTTTCATCATTACTTGCCGTCACATATTTTGCAATCTTCTTGATTTCTTCATTGGCATTTCCCATCGCAATTGGATATCCGGCTCTCACCAGCATAGAATGATCATTCTCATTATCACCAATTGCCATCACTTCCTCCATGTGGATTTCCAAATATCTGCAAAGATGCTCCAACGCTTTCCCTTTTTGTGCATCTTTCTGTGTAATTTCTATATAGCCACTGGTAGAAATCGCCAATTCCAGATCATCAAACGGCTCCAATTTATTTTTGATACTCTCTAATTTTTCTTTCTTTCCAGAAAATACTTGAATCTTCTCAATCGGCTTTCCGCTTTTTTTCACAAACCCACACAAATCTTTGATTGCCTCACGCATTTTAAAATCTCCGTGATATGCCAGCTTTCGATAAAGCGCCTGCACTTTGGAATTGTCATAACATTTCCCCTCCTGATGAATGGCAATCCCAAGTGCGTCTTGTTGACAAATTTTCAAAACATCACACGCTGTTTCATTGGAAATAAGTTTCCGGTATAAAACCTCTTTCTCTTTCCAGTCATAAACTTTTGCACCGTTTGACGTAATAATATACGAAAGTTCCTCCATTCCCCGCATATTTGCAGGCAGCCCTTCCAGACATCGTCCGGTTACCGGAACAACGTGGATTCCTTTCGCATACACCTCACGCAAAGCCTCTTTCGTTACCTTTGTCATTCTGTGTCTGCTATTTACAGCAGTCTCATCCATATCCACTGCAAGTAATTTAATCATTTTCATCAACCCTCTTATTTATTCAATTTTGCAGCTTTGCAGAATAATATAAAACCAATGACAAACAAAATCGTAATCATGGCAACTCCCGCATTCGCTGTGTTTGTAAGCTGAGCAATCACTCCCACGAGCGTCGTCCCAAGAAAAGACGCTCCTTTTCCGCAAATATCATAAATGCCGAAATACTCCCCTGCTTTTTCAGCCGGAATGATTTTTGCAAAGTAAGAACGTGACAATGCCTGAATTGCTCCTTGAAACATTCCTACCAAAACAGCAAGAAGCCAAAACTCCCACTGCTTATCCAATTGAATCGCAAACAATGCAATTCCCGTATACGCCAAAATACAAATTTTAATCAATAAATCAGTCGCATATTTCTTAGAACATTTTGCAAAAATAAGTGCAAACGGAAACGCTACAATCTGTGTAACTAAAAGTGCAAGCAGCAATCCGGTAGAATCAAGTCCCAACGCACTTCCATACGCAGTAGCCATCTCAATGATCGTGTACACCCCATCAATAAAGAAGAAAAAAGCAAGCAAGTATAAAAAGATATTTTTTTCTCTCTTAATATCTTTTAAAGTATGACCCAATCGCTGAAAACTGTCACTCACCGGATGCGCCGGCATCTGTGCAAAATTCACCTGTTCATAATTTTTCAGCAGCGGAATCGTCACGATAAACCACCATGCGGCATTTAAGAAAAAGGCAATCATCATAGCTGTCCCCATCGTAATTCCGATTTTATCGTACATCAGCACGAAGACAAGCGAAATAATAAACGGTACACAGCTTCCGATGTATCCCCACGCATATCCGTAAGAAGATACCACATCCATTCGGTCATGCTCTGTAACATCAACCAGCATAGAATCATAAAAAATTAAACTTGCATTATATCCGACTTTTGCAATGACAAAAACAGCTAAAAACACAACCCACGAAGTCGGAAATGCTAACGCCGCACAACCAATCACACCGACCATCATACTGATCGTAAACAGCGGCTTCTTATAATTCTTTGTATCTGCAATTGTTCCAAGAATCGGTCCAATCAATGCTACTATGATAGTTGCCGCGGAAGCCGCATATCCCCAATAAGCCAAAGAATTAACTTCTGATACGCCTGCAGTTCCGGTCAAATAATTAAAATAAATCGGTATGATCGTGGAAACAAGCAATACAAATGCAGAGTTTCCCACATCATAAAGAATCCAATACTTTTCCTTGTTCGTCAGTTTTTGTTTTTCCATACGCTCTCCCTTTTACTCAAATGTACGTTCGAATCGCTCATCCAGTTCCTTTCCCATTTTCACACTCTCATCAAAACTTTGTATCATCTGAACCGCCACAGAAACAGCATTGTCAAATCGACGCAAAAGTCCTATATTACTCTCAACACATTTTTGATTGTCAATCCGCTGGTTCATAATTCCTTTCAGCGAAGCATACTTTCCGGTAAGCTTTAGCACCGAATTAATTGCTGTCTGCTTAACTGCTCCAGGCGCTGTGAAAAGGTGCTTTAAACCTTTTAAATAAAACAACGAATTTCGAATCTGCTTTTTATCAACTGCCGGATGAAATGGCGCAATTGCTTCCACCGTATTCCAATCTGTTGGAACAAGTTTTGCAATCGGATAAGCAAGTGGATCTTTGTTATCAATACGAAGCAGTTTCTTTTCAAACTCTTCTTCGATTTCCACATGTTCCACTCCCGTCTTTCGAATCATCTCATCTACATAGGAGTGGCTTTCGCTGTCTAAAATATAATGGCAAAGAAAACCTAAGAGATATGCATATTCTTTCGTCTCTCTCCCTTTTCGGCGCACGATTTCCAACGCTCGTAAAAAGAATGGGTATGCCGAAACCGCATGCATATCTGTTCCGTATTTTGAAACTTTATTATTCGTATATAAACGATAAAAGAAAAAAATATCCGGACCTTGAAGTCCAATCCGGAACTGCGGATAATGACTCCGAATAATTTCCTTAAGATCCCCCTCTGTCTGCTGCCAGACTTTTTTCCCGAATCGTTCGTGTGCATAAAATGCAGGCATATGATCACTCCTCACTTGTTTTTATTATAAAAGTATATCACTGAACAGTAAAACTTGTATATACCTTCTGTAAAAAAAGCGTAAGTGTCTTCACTTATTTTTTCGCGCCTGACGTCATTTTCCGCACATACCAATAATAATACGGGATAAGCGGAATCAATGCACTTACCCATGCAGCCGGATCGCAGATACAGATTCCGGTAAACTGAAGCGGTTCAAACAGTAAGAATACAGCAAGTCCCCTTGCAAGTAATTCAAACACACCTCCAAGCATCGGCACCAACCCATTTCCAATACCCTGAAGTGTATTTCGATATAAGAAAATAAGCCCAAGCGGGAAATAAAACCAAAGACTGATATGAAACATCTGCTCCGCAATCGCCCGAAGTTCCCCCGTTGGATCTGCCACAAATATCTTGACAAAAGAAGGCAGCCAGAAAAATGCCACGACCATAATGACAATACTGTAAACAGCAGTCACGCCAATACTGACATTCAATCCTTTTTTGATTCTGTCAACTTTTCCCGCTCCATAATTCTGTCCTGCATATGTAGCAAGCGCTGCTCCCAACGCCATATATACCTGCATTACAATATTCTGAATCTTACTTGTTGCAGAATAAGATGCAATGTACATAGAGCCTAGCAGATTCAACGAAGACTGTACAATCATCGTTCCAATCGCTGTAATAGAAAACTGCAGTGCCATCGGAACTCCCATCGCCAAAAGTTTCAGAATACTCCGCAATGAAATCGCTCTCTCCTCTTTTCCGAAATGTACAATCTCATATTTTTTCCATACATAAACCAAACACAAAACACCAGATACTGCCTGAGCTGCGACTGTCGCATAAGCAGCGCCTGATACTCCAAGCGGAATTACCGCCACCAAAAGAAAATCAAGCCCGATATTTAAAATAGAAGATAACACAAGAAAAACAAGCGGTGTCTTGCTGTCTCCCAAAGATCTTGCAATCGCAGCAAGCATATTGTAAAGAATCGTTGCCGGAAGTCCCGCATAAATAATCGCAATATATTTCCATGTATCTGCATAAATTTTTTCCGGTGTATTCATTGTCGTCAAGATCCAGCCATTCGCCAGCAGCAATCCTGTTGTCATAATAATTGCCAGTATTACACACAAATAAGTCGACATCGCCACATAATGTCTTAACCGTTTTTCATCTTTTGCACCATACGCCTGTGAAATCAAAATTCCAAAGCCACTCGTCATTCCGGTAATCCAGCCGACTACAAGAAAATTTAAAGAAGTGGTGCTTCCAACTGCCGCCAGCGCATCTACTCCTAAAAATCTTCCGACAATCATTGAATCTACAATATTATAAAAATTCTGAAATAGATTTCCGCATAAAACCGGAAACATAAAAGCCAGTATCAATTTTAAAGGTTTCCCTTCTGTCATATTTTTCGCCATCGTATTCCCCCTTTTTTCATATGTATTTCATTATATCGCTCTCTTTTCATTTTTTCTAGTACAAAATATGTAAAATGCCCTGAACTGCAGCGAGTTTTTCAGAGCATTTCCAACCTTATTGAAGAATCGGCTGGTACTGTTTCCCGTCCAATGCCGCTTCCGCCGCTTCACGCAGTAATTCGGTATGTGCAATCATCGAATTTGGCTTCTTTTCCGGATTATCCTGCCCAAACGGCACAAAATAAACGTGTTTCGCATTCAAGAGCAGACCGATATTTTTCATGTTCATACCAAGTGCATCGTTGGTAGATATAGATAACAGCAGTGGTTTTTCGCTTCGAAGATGCGCCTTTGCCGCCATCAATACCGGCGTATCGGTGATTCCATTTGCAAGTTTTGCAATCGTATTTCCTGTACATGGCAAAACAATCAAAAGATCCAAAAGACTTTTGGGCCCAATCGGCTCCGCTTCTGCAATTGTAAGCATTGGTGTTCTTCCGGTCAGAATCTCCGCTCTTCGCACAAACTCCTCTGCCTTTCCAAACCGGCTGTCAATCGTCTGAGCCGCCTCTGAAAAAATAGTCTGCACCTTTGCCCCCGCCTCCACCAGTTTCTGAAGTTCCTGAAATGCATTCTCATAAGTACAAAAGGAGCCACTCATGGCAACCCCTATCGTTTTTCCGGCCAATTCCATTATATCTCCTCCCTCAATCTTCTATTGAGCAACAGACTCTCTCAATTTTTGAAAAATCGTATCCGCGATAATCTGGGCAGAAGTATACGGTGCATATTTTCCCGGAAGCCCCGGAAGTTTCACCGCCTGCACGCCCATTTTTCGTGCAGCCGCATAATCCACTCCACCATCTCCAGAAGCAATATCCAAAATCCATGCACTCTTTCTCACATACGACAGTTGTTTTGCCGATAAAATCCTTTCCGGAATGGTATTAAAAATAATATCTGCTGTTTTCATTTCCTGCAAAAAACGATCTGTTTCTACAACATACATTCCATCAGCTCTTGCACAGGCGCAGGCTGTTTGGCTTTTATCTACGACTCCGACTTCACATCGAATCCCTTTCAAATAAGAAGCAAGCATTCTTCCGCAAACTCCATATCCCAATATCAGACACCTGCTCCCCCGAAGATTTTTAGGACTTCGTATCATCGCTTCTGCTATCATTCCTTCTGCTGTTGCAACACTATTTTCCACTGCCAGACAATGGTCTTCCATCAAGTCAAAAACACGAACTTTCTGACTTTCCATTTGTTGCATGACCGTTCTTGGAATGCACCCCGCAAAAAAAATCTGTCCTTTCCGAAGGCAGGACAACATTTCCTTTCGCTCTTTTAATTCTGCCCCAGACATTCGATTTGGACTCAAAAAGGGAATCGGATACACTAATACCTCTGCTTCCTGTATCAGTTCTTTTACCGATGAAACATATTTTACATTTTCAATCTTCTCATCTTTACACAAACCATATGCCAATACACCATGCCCTTTTGAAGCCAAAATATCCGCAAGATACCACTGCCGCAAATCTCCTCCCACAACAGCAAACTGATATAAATCTGTTCTCAACGATCAAATTTCCTTTTTTGTTTATCATATGCACAAATTTCTTTATCGGTGTAAAAAGAATTTCCTCTAATAAAATAGAATGTAGTTTCCTACATCCTATTCTTTCTCACGCGCTTTTTCACGCTCCATATTTACTTTTTCTTCTTTCATTCTTCGAAAATAAGAACTCATCTCGTCCGCCATTCCGGACAAACGGTTCAGCAATGTTGAAAAATCACACAACATTGGATCATTTTTAAAATACGGATAGACAATATCATGGTCAATCTCACTCCAGCCCTCTTCAAACAGCGTTCTTCCCTGCACTTCCACATAATATCCTTTGTACTTAATAATGTAGTGAAGAGACCGATAAATTCCTCCCGCTTTAATATCGATTAATCGTTCATCATAAATCTTACTGTCCCCTGAACGTTTATATACCTTCGGCCGCTCTGCAATATAATAATGTGCCGGATTTTCATCAAAATCCTCTAATCTGTTCTCCACATAGATATCCGGATTATTCTCAAACACCTTTGTAATATAATTGTGAAAATAAATCCAATCCTCACGATATAGGAAAAACACACGTATTCCGATTAAATCGGTAAAATATTTATAGTAGTTTTCATGATTCAAAAACGCAAATTTTTCCGGAGCTTCTCTTCGTTTCCGAATGACTTTTTCAATCAGATGCCCCGGCGCTTTCGTTCGATAACGATAAGAATGGATTCCCGCTTTTTCGATATCATACAGGTAGTCATCTACAAAATCCTTTCCGATATCTCGCAAATCCCCCTCAATCTTCTGATAGCTCTCATAAATTTTCGCAAGTTCTTCCCATTCAATATCTGCTTCCCGAAAAGCTTCTTCTGTAATATTATATTCTTCCAAAAATCTCTTTTTATCCAGCATAATTACCCCTTACTTTTTCACAATATCTCTGCTTTCATTATATCCTATCTGTTTCGATTTTACCAGCAAAAATGTCTGTGCCATTCTTGGCACAGACATCTCTTTTAAATTCCCTTTTTATATAATACAAATGAATAAATGACAGGAGCAACCCCAATCACAACAATCATTCCAATCAAAATTGCAGTTTGATTCAAGAATATGTTGACAAGCATAATAGCACCTGCTACCAGCCATAATCTTCCGGCAAACCGGTTTGTCCGATTCCAGTTTTCCGTACTGTTCAAAGTCCACGGAAGCTTGATTCCGACTGTATAATTTTGTCGATTCTTAGACATATAATTTCCCGTAACAAGAAAAATCGTACCGACCAAAACTCCCGAAATCATGCTGATATTAATTGACATATTTAATGCATTTGTATAAATAGACAAAAACATAACCCACGAAACAATCGGTACAATCCAAAATACAACCGAAAGCATCTTTCCGCCAATATTTTTTCGCTTCGGATCATTTAACGAAACTGTCACTGCAACCAAGTGAAGTACTGTCAAAATAATTGGAAGGCCCAAAACAGTAAATGGCTTACTGCTCCACCCATTTGCGACATTATCAAACGTAAAATGCGTCGCTATCGTATCCGGAAGCCGGTTCCATAAAAGCAATCCGATTACAATCGGAAGAACCGTCACTACACTTGTTAAAATAATTTTTCCTCTGTACTCTTTCACACTACACCTCTCCTTTCAAATCTGCCAGCCAGAGCATAATGTCTTCCACTGCTGAAATATTCAACTCATAATACACATAGTTTTTATACTTTGTCTCACATATCAGATCTGCCTTTTTCAAAATTCCCAAATGATAAGAAATAGTTGCACCTGTCATATCAAAATGACTGCCGATTTCTCCGGCGGATAATGTTCCTTTCTTCAACAATATTAAAATTTCTCGTCGAACAGGATCTGAAAGCGCTTTGAATGTTTCTGCAAAACTCATGACATCCCACCTTTCTTTCGTAAGCATTTAGATTTTTTTCTAAATAGCTTACGAATACAATAACACCTTTTCGTTTCATTTGCAATAGGTATTTAGAAGTTTTTCTAAATACTTTTTCTTGTTTTCTTTCTTGAAATCTCCTATAATTTATTTATATGCATCTTCAATGCCAAACAAAAGAGAAAGAGGACTATTTTATATGAGACGAAATCACACACCTTTTAATGGAAAACAATTTATTTTAAACAAAAACACCGGAGAAATCCATGATCTGGACCGTGAGACACCGGATTGCCATATCGATGAAATTAATCCAGAACATATTTTTAGCTGCGACACCTATACAGAAGCGGTTCTTTTTGCGTCCATGCTTGCTGTAACCAGAAACGATTGTCCGCACTGTATGCCTGAACGAAACAGACACTAAGAAAGCGAGAAATGATATGAAACTTTCTTCCTTTATATATTTCGCAAATTTTGGTATCAAAACTATCCTATTCAAGAAAAAAGAGCCTATCCTCGGCACGATTATTGTTACAGATAAATGTAATTTAAAATGCAAACATTGTTCTGTCAATAACGTCACAGCAATCATTCATCCTTACTCGCAAATTCGAAAGGAAATGCAGCAGCTGTATGATATGGGAATCCGTATACTTTTTTTCTGCGGAGGAGAAACATTTCTGTGGAAAGACGGAACCCGTTGTTTGCGGGATTTAGTCATAGAAGCAAAGGAAATGGGATTCTTAATTGTAAACGTAGTTACAAATGGAACATTCCCTTTAGATTTGCCGGAAGCCGATTTAATTTTACTCAGTATTGATGGCGATAGAGAACACCATAATGCAATTCGCGGGAACACTTATGACATCATCATGGAAAATATTAAAAATGCAACTTTCGACAATATCTGCTTTTATATGGCAATCAACCAAATAAACAAAAATACGGTGCAAGATGTTTGTATTGCCGCACGCGATACTAAAAATGTCCGTGCGGTTTCTTTTAACTTTCATACACCGTATCCTGATACAAAAGAATTGGCTCTTTCCAAAAAAGAAAAAGCAGACTGCTGTGAAGTCATTAAAAAAATGATGAAAGAAAACGTGCCCGTATTTAATTTACAAAGTGCCTTTCCATATTTAATCAACAATAACTTTCCAACACCGTGCGACCAATGTGTTGTCATAGAGAACGGCAAACTTTCAACCTGCGGACGCTGTATTGATATTCCGGGACTTTGTAACGAATGTGGATATTTCTTTGTTGCAGAATACACTCTTTTATTTAAAGGAACACCAAAAATTATTTTTGAAATGCTGAAAACTTATTTAAAATATATTTAGGAGTAATATGAAAACAATAACAACCCTCACCAGAATGTGGCTGACTCGGTCAACAAAACCATTTATCTTTCAAAATGAGTATGATCAAAAGCTACCCTATTCTGACTGTCAAAATTTAGGACTATACGTACATATTCCATTTTGCAGAAGCATTTGCAATTTCTGCCCTTATTGCAAAACTCTGTATTCAGCAAAACTATGTGACCGGTATATCGATTCTCTGCTCCATGAAATTCATCTTGTCGGAAGTCAACATATCGGAAGAAAAAAGGCTACCAGCTTATACTTTGGTGGCGGCACACCGGCTCTTACAGTAGAACGGATCAAAGAAATCATTGATGCTGTCCAAGAACATTTTATCATCACAGAAGGAATTGGCGTCGAATTACATCCTGATAATGTAACTCCGACAGTTTTACAGACTCTAAGAGATGCCGGAGTAACAAAAATCAGCATTGGAATCCAATCCTTCCAAAATAAATTCCAAAATATTTTAGGTCGAACAACTGTTGATGCTGTCAAACTAAAAGAAACACTATCGGAAGTTCCATTTGAAACAGTTTCAATGGATTTTATTTTTGCACTTCCAAATCAAACGTTTGATGATTTAAAATCTGATATCGACAAAGCATTTCAAAGCGGAGCGAATCATATAGCCATTTATCCATTCATTGATTTTGCTTTTACGTCAAGTTCAGTAGCAGCGATGTCTAAAAAGGAAAAACAACTACTTTTAAATGCTGTTACACATTACTGTTTAGACAAAGGGTATATCCGCACTTCCATTTGGACATTCTCAAATGAGAAAAAGGCATCCTATTCTTCCATGACCAGAGATAATTTTTTAGGCTTTGGGTGCTCTGCCGCAACTTTATTAGATGACCAATTCAAAATCAACACGTTTTCTGTAGAAGCTTATTGCGAAAGATGTAAAGAAAACAAACTTCCAACTTCATTAACAACTCGATTTTCTTTGCGTCAACGAATGCTGTATTATTTATTTTGGACTGCCTACAGTACCAAAATAAATCCCAAAGATTTTGAAAACTTCTTTGGTGTATCCCTAAAAAGTGTCTATGGGATTGAATTGAACTTAGCAAAGCTTTTAGGTTTTCTTACAGAAGAAAACGGTATTTACACGATGACTTTAAAAGGAGCCTTTTATTATCATTATTATGAAAATTTCTATACACTTTCTTATATTGAAAAAATGTGGGGAATTCTAAGAGAAGAAGCATTTCCTGAAAAAATAGAGCTATAATCGACTGAAAAGATATTGAAAAGCAAAGCAGGCAGAGTTTATCACTCTGCCTGCTTTATCACTTTTTATTGCATTTAAGAATCCCGTATTTACGCGGTTTCTTAGAATTTTCCGCTTTCTGCTGCTTCCTGGATAGAAACTGCAACAGCAACTGTCATACCAACCATTGGGTTGTTACCAGCGCCGATTAATCCCATCATCTCTACGTGAGCAGGAACTGATGAAGAACCAGCAAACTGTGCATCAGAGTGCATACGTCCCATAGTATCTGTCATACCATAAGAAGCTGGACCAGCTGCCATGTTATCTGGGTGAAGTGTACGTCCTGTACCACCACCTGAAGCTACTGAGAAGTATTTTTTACCTTGTTCGATACATTCTTTTTTGTATGTACCAGCTACTGGATGTTGGAAACGTGTTGGGTTTGTTGAGTTACCTGTGATAGAAACATCAACACCTTCTTTGTGCATGATTGCAACACCTTCTGTTACATCGTTAGCGCCGTAGCAGTTAACTTTTGAACGAAGTCCGTCAGAGTATGCTTTTCTGAATACTTCTTTTACTTCTCCTGTGTAGTAATCCATCTCTGTCTCAACATATGTAAATCCATTGATTCTTGAGATGATCTGCGCAGCGTCTTTTCCAAGACCGTTTAAGATAACACGTAAAGGTTTTTTACGTACTTTGTTAGCTTTTTCAGCGATACCGATAGCACCTTCAGCTGCTGCGAATGATTCGTGACCTGCTAAGAATGCGAAACAATCTGTCTCTTCTTCTAATAACATTTTTCCTAAGTTACCATGTCCAAGACCTACTTTACGCTGGTCAGCAACAGAACCTGGGATACAGAAAGCCTGAAGACCTTCACCGATTGCTGCAGCAGCATCAGCAGCTCTTCTGCAGTCTTTTTTGATTGCGATTGCAGCACCTACGATGTAAGCCCAGCAAGCGTTTTCAAAACAAATTGGCTGGATTCCTTTGATCTGATCGTAAACGTTCAGTCCAGCGTCTTTTGTGATTTTTTCAGCTTCTTCGATAGAAGCGATTCCATAGCTATTTAACACGCTATTGATTTTATCAATACGTCTTTCATATGATTCAAATAAAGCCATTTTTTACGTCCTCCTTCTCTTACTCTGCTCTTGGGTCAATAATCTTAACAGCGTCATCTACGCGGCCATATTGTCCTTTAGCTTTTTCCCAAGCTGTGTTAGGGTCATCACCTTTTTTGATGAAATCTGTTAATTTTCCAAGACTTACGAATTGGTATCCGATGATCTCATTGTCTGCATCTAAAGCGATACCTGTTACATATCCTTCAGCCATCTCAAGGTAACGAGGACCTTTTGCTAATGTTCCGTACATTGTACCAACCTGTGAACGAAGTCCTTTTCCTAAATCTTCAAGACCTGCTCCTACTGGAAGTCCGTCTTCTGAGAACGCACTCTGTGTTCTACCATATACGATCTGTAAGAATAATTCTCTCATAGCTGTATTGATAGCGTCACATACTAAGTCTGTATTTAAAGCTTCCAAAATTGTTTTTCCTGGAAGAATCTCAGATGCCATAGCTGCTGAGTGTGTCATTCCTGAACATCCGATTGTCTCAACCAATGCTTCTTGAATGATACCATCTTTTACATTTAATGTTAATTTACAGGCTCCCTGCTGTGGTGCACACCAGCCCACACCGTGTGTTAAGCCTGAGATATCTTTTACTTCTTTTGCTTTTACCCATTTTGCTTCTTCTGGGATTGGAGCTGGTCCGTGATTAACGCCTTGAGCTACTGGACACATAGTTTGTACTTCATGTGAATAAATCATGATAAAACTCCTTTCAAATATGTATGATTTTTTCTCTATGGTGTTTGTTAGAACTTTAACGCCATATATATTCTTATTTTCTCACAAACTTCTCTTTTCGTCTATATTTTTTTTCATATTTTTTATAATTCGACATTATAAAAAATTGTTTTTCTGTAAAAACACTTTCCTTGTTGAATATGACTATAAATTTTCCTCCAACAATTTCAGCGCCGCTTCCACAGCCGCATTTCTGTTTTCTTCTCTTGTTCCATGAAAACGACATTCTTTGACATAGGTCTCTGTACCAATACAACATCCCACATAGATAAGACCAACCGGCTTTTCTTTTGTTCCGCCTCCCGGGCCCGCAATTCCGGTCGTGCTAAGTCCTATCTCTGCCTTCGCCGCCTTCGCCGCTCCACGTGCCATCTCCTCGGCCGTCTGCCTGCTGACCGCTCCGTACCTTACGAGTGTCCCATGGGAAACCCCCAACAGGCGCTCTTTTGCCTCATTGGAATAGGTAATGTGTCCTTCGTTATACACAGACGATGCCCCCGGAACATTCAAAATTCTTCCTGCCAGAAGACCGCCCGTACAGGATTCTGCCGTTGTCACTGTATACTGCTTTTCCAATAATTTTTTTACAATTTCTTCTTCCAACATGATCTTCATCCTTCTTTTACATTCCACCCTGTGTCAATACCTGTTTATTCTTCACAATGTAATCCACAAGAGAAACCACTGTCAAAATCAGTCCAATCCATACAACAACAGTTGTAATTGTCTGCATAATCGGATTTTGAATATCCAATATCAAGAGAATGATCATCGCCATATGAGATACTGTTTTAAATTTTCCCCAATAGCTTGCGGCAATAACAATCCCATTATCAGACGCTACAAGTCGGAAACCACTGATGATAAACTCACGTGCAATGATGATCAAAACAATCCATGCCTGCAACTTTCCTGTCTCAATCAGGCAGATCATCGCAGAACATACCAGTAATTTATCCGCAAGCGGATCCATAAATTTTCCAAAATTCGTCACAAGATTATGCTTTCTGGCAATCTTTCCATCCAGCATATCTGTCAGGCTTGCAATACAAAACAGTGCAAGTGCAATATACTTTCCATTCCCTTCTGCCAAAGGTGTGATCATAAATACAACAAAAAATGGAATCATTAAAACTCTCAGTACCGTCAGCTTATTTGGTAAATTCATTATATAATCTCTCCCATCAAATCATATTCTAATGCGCCGGTGATTCTGACACGTGCGAAATCTCCCGACATTAATTCCTCTTCTGATTCTACAAAGATAAGCCCATCTACATTTGGAGCATCCTTGTAAGTTCTTCCTACATATGCATTTTCATCTGCCACTTTTCCCTCGATCATGACAAGCACTTCCCGCCCGATCATCTCTTCCGCAAGATCAAACGCAATCTCCTGCTGCAATTCCATCAGTTCTGCCTGACGGTCTTCCTTGACGTCCTCTGGAATCTGATCCGGCATCACAGCAGCCGGCGTATCTTCTTCCGGTGAATATGTAAACACACCAAGGCGGTCAAATTCCATCTCATCTACAAACTCCATCAATTCTTCGTGTTGTTCCTGTGTCTCTCCCGGGAAACCGGTAATCAATGTAGTACGGATTGCGATATCCGGTATTTCTTTTCGTAGTTTTCCAATAATTTCAACCAGCTGTTCTTTTGAAGTCCTTCTGCCCATTCGTTTTAAGATTCCATCACTTGCATGCTGAATCGGAAGATCCAGGTAGTTACAGATCTTATCCTCTTCTTTGATTACCTGAATCAATTCATCTGTAATCTCTTCCGGATAGCAGTATAAAATACGGATCCAGCGTAATCCACTGATTTTGCAAAGCTCTCTCAGCAACTTGTGCAATGATTTTTCACCATAGAGATCTTTTCCATAAAGTGTTGTCTCCTGTGCCACTAGAATAATCTCTTTTACTCCCTGTGCCACCAGATCTTCCGCCTCTTTCAGAAGTCGTTCGATAGGAACACTTCTAAAGTTTCCGCGGATTTTGGGAATGATACAATATGTACAGTGTTTATCACACCCTTCTGCAATCTTCAGATAAGCAAAATGTCCTCCTGTCGTCACAAGGCGCTTGCTCTCCACAAGCGGAAGCGCATCAATGTCAGTCATCTCCACACTTGTGTGCCCTGCAAGTGCCTCGTCAATCGCTTCCACAATCTTATCGTAAGAAGTCGTTCCAAGCACTGCATCCACTTCCTCAATCTCATCGATGATCTCCTGCTTATATCGCTGTGCAAGACAACCTGTGACAATTAACGCCTTGCATGAACCGGCTTTCTTATATTCTGCCATCTCAAGAATCGTCTGGATACTCTCCTCTTTTGCATCGTGGATAAAGCAGCATGTATTAATGACAATGACATCTGCGATCTCTTCGCTGTCCACCATCTGGTGTCCTCTAGACGCCAACAGTCCAAGCATCACCTCCGTATCGACAAGATTCTTATCACATCCTAGTGATACAAATAATATATTCATAGTCTCATTTCTCCTATATAGTTATTGAGGCAGATACTCCACTACGCATCCGCCTCATCATATCTTTTATCTATTCTTCTGTATCTTCTGCAATGATCTTAATCTTTCCATTATTCAATTCATCAATTGCAATCGAAAGTGGTTTCTCACCATGCTTTGTTGGTACTAAAGGTAATTCTCCGCCGATAATCTGTCTTGCTCTTTTTGAAGTTGCCAAAACAATCGAATAACGGCTGTTTACAATCTTAGTTGCCCCTTCCTCTACGTCTTGATTGACTACTTTCATCAAATCTGTGTAAGATGGATGTAACATGTATTATTCTCCTTTCAAATTCCCATTTAATTCTTCTTTTATCTGACACATAAAATTTCCATTGCGGAAACTTCTGTTGTGTTCACCCTCAATAATATTATGCATCTCCTGCACGCAGGTATCCAAATCATCGTTGATGATCAGATAGTCATACTCCTGCATTCCCTCAGCCTCTTCTGCTGCTCTTTGCATTCTGGATTCAATGACATCCATCGTCTCCGTTCCTCTTCCAATCAAACGCTCTCTCAAAATCGAAGCATTCGGTGGAGTTATAAACAACAACAGTGTCTGTGGAAATTTTTCTTTCACTTTCAAAGCACCCTGAATCTCAATCTCCAGAATCACGTCTTTTCCGGCTGCAAGCTGTTCTTCCACATAGGCTTTTGGTGTGCCATAATAATTATTCACGTATCTAGCATACTCTATTAACTCATCTTGTGCAATCATTTTTTCAAATTCTTCTGTCGTTTTGAAAAAATATTCCCTTCCATCTACTTCTCCTTCTCGCGGATTTCTTGTAGTTGCTGAGATAGATAATGCGTAATTATCATATTTTTCAAGCAGCGCTCGCATCACAGTCCCTTTCCCTGCTCCTGAAAATCCTGAGACTACGATCAAAATTCCTCTCTTTTTCATCCTTCTTATCCTTTCCCTTTATTCGATATTCTGAATCTGCTCTCTGATCTTTTCAATTCCTGTCTTCAGATCAATCGCATGATTCGATACTTCAATATCATTCGCCTTTGACAAAATCGTGTTCGCTTCACGGTTCATCTCCTGTGCAATAAAGTCCAGTTTTCGACCGATTCCCTCTCCCGCTTCTAATGTGGTTCTCATATGTTCAATGTGACTTCTCAGTCTGACCGTCTCCTCATCTGTGCAGATCTTGTCCGCAAACAGAATCACCTCGGCAGCCAGTCTGCTCTCATCCATCTGTACATCTTCCAAAAGTTCCTTCACTTTCAATTCCAGCTTCGCACGATATTCAGAAATGATCTCCGGTGAGCGCTCTTCGATTGCTTCAACTAATGCAAGCAATTCATCCAATTTCACATTAATGTCTTTTTTCAGATTCTCGCCTTCCACAATTCTTGTCTCCACAAATTGTGTAAACGCTCCTTCCAAGGCCTTCTTCAATCCGTTCCAAAGTTCTTCCTCATTCTCCGGTTGCTCTTCCATCGTAAGTACTTCCGGACAACGCGACAAGGTAGAAACACGAATATCATTCTCCAATGAAAATGCCTCTTCCATCTGCTTAAAATACTGCAGATACTCCTCAGCCAATGCAGCGTTATATTTTAATGCGGCCTGATTCTCTGACATGTCTTCATATGTAATAAAAATATCTACTTTCCCTCGCTGTGCATACTGCTTCAGCAGGCTGCGGATGGAGGCATCAAAAAAATTCAATTTCTTCGGCATACGGATATTGACATCTAAGTATCTGTGGTTCACGCCCTTTAGCTCTACCGTAAATTTACGTTGTCCTTCAGACACCTCACATCTTCCAAAGCCTGTCATACTTTTCATCATATTGTTAACCTCTTTGCTTGTCTTTTTATGTTACATTTCATTATAAGTCATTTAAAAACAAACGTCAATTGAAACTCCCCTTCATTTCGTGTATACTAACATCTATATGGTTACTGTTCACTCCGCAGCTAAAACAGAGATTTGCATTGTCATGCCTGCATGTAAAAGGCGAATTTCTGTTTTTGCTACGAAGTGTAACTCGTAACCGCCACCCAATAAGCAGTCTTAGCACAAAGTGCGGGACTGGAGTGCGAAAGCACGACGAGTGCGCATATGGTGGTGGTTAGGAGTGAACAGTACCTCTAAAATATGAAAGGACGATTTACATTATGGCTTTTGACGGAATTACAATTGCAAATATCGTACATGAATTAAGAGAGAACCTATTAGACGGCAGAATCAATAAGATTGCACAGCCTGAGACCGATGAGCTTCTTCTGACAATCAAGACACCCAAAGGGCAAAAGAGGCTTTCCATATCCGCAAGTGCTTCACTTCCGCTTATTTATCTAACTGAGACCAACAAGCCAAGTCCAATGACCGCACCGAATTTCTGTATGCTTTTAAGAAAACACATTAATAACGGGCGAATTACGGCAATTACACAACCTAAATTAGAACGTATCATTCGGTTTGAAGTCGAACATCTGGATGAACTTGGTGATTTGTGCAAAAAATATCTGATCATTGAGATTATGGGAAAACATAGCAACATCATTTTCTGTACGGAAGACAACAAGATTATCGACAGTATCAAACACGTCTCCGCACAGATGAGTTCTGTTCGCGAAGTACTTCCGGGGCGCGAGTATTTCATTCCGGATACGATGGAAAAATCAGATCCACTGGATATTTCTTTCGCCGACTTTGTATCAACTTTGATTGCAAAACCTACCCCTCTTGGAAAAGCGATCTACACAAGCTTTACCGGCATCAGCCCTGTTGTAGCAGAAGAAATCTGCTATATTGCCAGAATTGATTCTGAAGTCACACCAAAAGAGCTGTCAGAAGATGTATTGATTCATTTATATAAACAATTTACTTTATTTTTTGACCCGGTAATCAAAGGTGATTTTCATCCGGTAATCTACTATAACGGTGCGGAACCAAAAGAATTCTGCGCACTGCCATTATCGCATTTTCCGATGTATGAGGCAAAAACATTCGACTCCATGTCAAACGTCTTGGAGATTTACTACGCTTCCAGAAATACATTGACACGGATTCGCCAAAAATCGGTAGACCTTCGGAAAATTGTGCAGACCGCATTAGAACGAAACCGGAAAAAATATGATTTGCAGTCCAAACAACTCAAAGACACTCTGAACCGTGATAAATACCGCATATACGGAGAATTGATCAACACCTACGGCTACAATTTAGAGCCCGGTGCAAAACAGCTGGATGCTTTGAACTACTATACAAATGAGATGGTGAAAATCCCACTTGATCCTACAAAGACACCTGGCGAAAATGCGCAAAAATATTTTGACAAGTATAATAAACAGAAACGAACTTTCGAGGTGCTTTCCTCTCTAATTCAGGAAACGCAGGAAGATATCACTTATCTTGAATCTGTCAGCAACGCACTTGACATTGCATTGAGTGAAGACGATCTGACTCAGATTAAAGAAGAATTAATCGGCGCCGGATATGTAAGGCGAAAATTCACAAAGAAAAAAGTAAAGATTACAAGTAAACCATTCCACTATATTTCCAGCGATGGCTATCATATGTATGTTGGAAAAAATAATCTGCAAAACGACGAACTGACTTTCCATTTCGCTGTTGGAAACGACTGGTGGTTCCACGCAAAAGGCTGTCCGGGATCTCATGTCATCGTGAAAACCAATGGCGAGGAGCTGCCAGACCGGACTTTTGAGGAAGCTGGAAAACTTGCGGCCTACTACTCTAAGAACCGCGGAAATGAAAAAGTAGAGATTGACTACATTGAGAAAAAACATGTCAAAAAACCGTCCGGTGGAAAACCTGGATTTGTCGTATATTACACCAACTATTCTCTGATGATCGATTCCGATATTTCCGGAATTCAACAGATTGATTAAAGCATTTAAAAGGGTGAAAGTCATTCGAAACTTTCACCCCTTTCTTTATTTTCCAAGAAGATAATCTATGAACTGCTGCGCGGTTCTGCCTGACAGACCGCCGTGACTTAACTCCCATTTATTGGCTTCTAGAAGAAGCTCTTCCTCCGGCATATTAATTTGATTTTTCTGAGCTAATGTCTTCACAATCTGCTGAAATTCTTTCTTACTTGGACCTCCAAAATAGATTGTCACTCCAAATCTTGCCACCAGTGATAATTTTTCCTGAACAGTATCGTTCGTATGCAATTCCTCATCTCGGTCAGACTTATCGCGAAATGTTTCCCTCACAAGATGCCGCCTGTTTGAAGTCGCATAGATTAAAATGTTATCCGGTTTCTTTTCCAATCCGCCCTCAATCACTGCTTTGAGATATTTATATTCAATTTCAAACTCCTCAAAAGACAGATCGTCCATATAGATAATGAACTTATAGTTTCTGTTTTTTATCTGAGCAATCACATCGTTTAAATCCTGAAACTGATGTTTATACACCTCAATCATTCGAAGTCCCTGATCATAATACTGATTCAATATTGCCTTGATTGAAGTAGACTTTCCTGTTCCTGCATCTCCGAACAGCAGGCAGTTATTCGCCTTTTTCCCTTTCACAAATGCCTCTGTATTCTCAATCAGTTTCTTTTTTGCAATTTCATATCCCACAAGGTCATCCAGATGTACATGGGCAATCTTCGTGATCGGGACAATATCTGCCCCAGCTTCTGTATGCTCGATACGAAATGCCTTGTGCAGCCCAAACTTACCCACTCCGAATTCTTTATAAAACTGTGTCATCGTACATTTGAATTCCTCTGCATTCTCACATGTTCCAAGCTTTTCGCTCAGCTCACAGATACGGTCTCGGATTCTTTTATTGAATACCTTCCCATGTCCTTTGACATTCTCATAGTGCATCAGTACAGAAAGGCACTTCACCCCCAGTGCCTTCTCTAAAATAGTAAAATCATATGCAAACAGCTCTCGGAAAATCTCAAAATCATGCAGCGTGATCGTGTTGATGCTTCCCTCAATTTCGCCTACAATCTCACACTCTGTACTGTATGCATTCTCGTCATTTACCAAAAGAAATGTCAGGTAATTATGCCAAAGGTTTCCTTCAAACCCATATCCCGCTGCCAGCTCCAGCAGTTCATTCACACATTCAAATAAAAGTCCTGCCATATCTTCTTTATTGTAATATTCGCTGTCACAATTTTCCATTAAAAATGTCATATCACGCAAAAGCTCTTCATGTTCCATATGTTTGTATAGCATCAGTTCCTTTGTTCTCATTTTATACGCCTTCTTTCGATGAATAGTTTCCTAAAATTTTCAAGCTTTTAGACTCCTCGCGCAATCCCCGGATCGCATTTTTCACAGCCCCATCTGCCATATTTCCTTCAAAATCCACAAAGAACCGATATTCCCAGGTACGTCCTTCCACCGGTCTTGACTCAATCTTTGTCATGCTCAGATTATTATAAATAAAATGAGATAACAGATGATACAGCGTTCCGCTTTCATGTGACACTTCAAAGCAAATACTGATCTTCGATGCATCCTTCAAAAAAATCTTTTGGTTCGTCACGATAATAAAACGCGTGGAATTATTATCATTATGATTAATCTTCTCCTCCAAAATTTCCAATCCATACAGGCGCGCTGCATATTCGCTGCAAATTGCAGCCTTTCTCTGATCTTGATCTTCCAATACTTTTTTTGCGGCAACAGCAGTATTTGCCACGCTGATCTGCTGCCAGTCTCTGTGTGCGTCCAAAAATTTTGCACTCTGCATCAATGCCTGTGGATGAGAATATACACGTTCAATCTGGTCTAATGTCGTTCCCTTCACTCCTGATAATGTATGATTGATTGGGAGAACCACTTCTCCTACGATATAATTTTCAAATTCCACAAGCAGATCATACACCTCATTGACTGCACCCGCAGAAGAGTTCTCAATCGGAAGTACCGCAAAGTCGGCCGATCCCTCTTCGATTGCCTCCATCGCATCTCGAAAAGTCTGCACATGAAAACTATTGGTATCTTTTCCAAAATACATCTCCATCGCCGCCTGGCTATATGCTCCTTCCGTTCCCTGAAAGACAATTCTCGAATTCTCCCAATCTAATTTGTCCACGCCGATAAACGGCAGTCTTCCTAGCGCCCCCCGTTTTGTCAAAAGCTGATACTGCAGCTTGCGGCTTAAAGACATCAATTGTTCAAACAGTTCCTGCACTCCTTTTTTGTGAAACTCCTCCGTCACCTTTGCGGCAACTGCTGCCAGTTTTTCCCGCTCCCTTTGCTTGTCAAACACTTTATTGCCCGCACTGATCTTGATGTCTCCAATCTCCATACAGACATCCATTCTCTTTTTATATAATTCGATGATCTCATTATCAATTCCATCTAACTGTGCTCTTAACTCTTCTAAAGTCGCCATCCTTCTCTCCTCCTGCCCAAATTAAAAATTATTATAATACATTTTTCAGACAAAATCTATATTTGATAAATATAAGAGTTGAAAAAAAAATCTGTTTATTATATGATAATAAAAATAGATTTTCAAATAGGAGGATATTTTATATGAACGCAACAGAATGTATTAAAGGGCGAAGAAGTATTCGTAAGTACAAGAAAGGCTGTATTGACCATTCATTATTAGAATCTATTATCTCTACAGCATCTTATTCTCCTTCCTGGAAAAACACTCAGATTACTCGTTACATCGCAATTGAAGACACTTCTATTCTCAATAAAATTGCCGATGAATTCACCCCAGACTATAACTCGAATATTATCAGACAAGTTTCAACATTAATTGCTGTAACTTTTATCAAAGGGCGCTGCGGTTATGAGCGAGATGGTTCTTTTTCAACCAAAAAGGAAGACCGTTGGCAGATGTTCGATGTCGGTGCTGCCTGCCAGACATTTTGTCTTGCTGCACATGAAGCCGGTCTTGGCACTGTAATCATGGGAATCTGGGACGAAGATGCAATCACAGAATTGTTGGACATCCCGGAAGGACAGGAACTGGCTGCCTTGATTGCCATCGGTTATCCTGATGTTGCTCCCGAAGCTCCAAAGCGAAAATCTGTACAAGATTTATTAACTTATCGATAAACTAGGAGGTTACCATGAGACACTTAATGAGTCCATTAGACTTTACAGTCGAAGAATTAGATGAAATTTTGGATTTGGCAGACGATATTGAAGCCAATCCTGAAAAATATGCACACGCCTGCGACGGCAAAAAGCTTGCAACTTTATTCTACGAACCGAGCACTCGAACAAGACTTAGTCACGAAGCCGCAATGTTAAATTTGGGGGGAAGTATTTTAGGATTTTCTTCCGCGAATTCCAGTTCCGCCGCCAAGGGGGAGAGCGTATCTGACACAATCCGCATGATTTCCTGCTATGCAGACATCTGTGCGATGAGACATCCAAAGGAAGGTGCGCCTATGGTTGCCTGCAGACATTCTTCTATCCCTGTCATCAATGCCGGTGACGGCGGACATCAACATCCGACACAGACTTTAACCGACCTTTTGACAATCCGTTCTTTAAAAGGCAGACTTGACAATCTCACAATCGGTCTTTGTGGTGATTTGAAATTCGGACGTACGGTTCACTCTCTCATTCACGCACTGGTACGTTACCCGAACATCAAATTTGTTTTGATTTCACCGGAAGAGCTGCGTCTGCCAAGTTATATCCGCAAAGATGTGTTAGACAAACAAAACGTGCCTTACAAAGAGGTAGTTCGTATGGAAGAAGCGCTTCCGGAACTGGATCTGCTCTACATGACAAGGGTGCAAAAAGAACGTTTCTTTAACGAAGATGATTACGTTCGTATGAAAGATTTTTATATATTGGATGCGAAAAAGATGGAACTTGCACCAAAGGATATGCTTGTGCTTCATCCACTTCCACGTGTCAACGAGATTTCTGTCGAAGTAGACAAAGACCCACGTGCCGCTTATTTTAAACAGGTACAATACGGTGTGTATGTACGTATGGCACTCATACTCACTTTGCTGGAGATCAAAGTTTCATAATAATAATTAACCATAGAGAGAAAGGAAATATATCATGGTAAAAAATACATTGAATGTCAGTGGTATTTCCGAAGGCTTTGTACTTGACCATATTCAGGCCGGAAAAAGCATGGACATCTATCACTATTTGAGACTGGATAAATTAGATTGCTGCGTTGCAATCATCAAAAATGCAAAAAGCAATAAGATGGGGAAAAAAGACATTATGAAAATCGAATGCCCAATCGACGTAATCGATTTGGATATCCTCGGCTTTATTGATCACAATATCACAATCAACATCATTCAGGATGAAAAAATTGTTGAGAAAAAACGTTTGAAACTTCCAAAAGAAATCACAAACGTAATCAAATGCAAAAATCCTCGCTGCATCACTTCTATTGAGCAGGAACTGGATCACGTGTTCGTGTTGACCGATCCTGAAAACGAAGTATACCGCTGCAAATATTGTGAAGAAAAGTATAGCAGATAATAAAGACAAGCATTATTTAAGGACTGGATGGCTAATTTGCCACCCAGTCCTTTGCTAAAAAATATTTTACATATTCGCTAAATTTTCTTTTTCCCTACAGTCCCCTCCTCTGTATAAACTACACACATTTTCAATCTCTGTTTCCGGCAATTGTTTTCCATGTTCTAACACTTTTCTGAAAAAATAATTCTTGAAAATCAATCGGTTGAAAACACCTTCTCTAATCATGTTGCGGTAGAAAGCAGGCATTTTCGGTACTTTTCCAACTTTAATCAATCCTGCTGCAACAACAAAAACTGTGACAATTGTTAAAAAAATCATGAAATACGTTGTCATAAAAAACGCCCCTTTCTGTTTACTTCTATTGTTATCTTTATACTACTCCTTTCAAATTTATCAGTCAATAGTTTGTTTAAATTTAATATTTCTGATTATAGTATATGTAGCAACTTTTAATAGCAAAAAGACAATCACTTCAAAGCGATTGTCTCATAAATTCTAAAAATATATCGTGTAAAAGCAAAACGATAAGCCGGGTTATGTCGTTGAACGGTCATCTATCTAGCCTTACTGTCGCCAGTAAGATCAAGCAACCTACCTAAAACGTGACGGGCCGCCACATCGTTTTCGTTCGGTCTTGCTTCGAATGGGGTTTACATATGCCCCCTTTGTTACCAAAGGGGCGGTAGTCTCTTACACTGCCCTTCCACCCTTACCCAGAGTCAATCTGGGCGGTACATTTCTGTTGCACTAGCCTTGGAGTCGCCTCCACCGGACGTTATCCGGCATCCTGCCCTATGAAGCCCGGACTTTCCTCACCTGCGGTCTTTCGACACTTGCAGCTGCGACCGTCTGTCTTACTTTTACACCTCTGTGATTTTATCATTTTCTTCAAAACTTGTAAAGTACTTTTATCCCCCGATTACATCATCCAAAAGATTTCCGCCGTCCGCCGCTGTCGTTGCAAGTGTATCACAGCGCTCATTCTGCGGATGTCCATCATGTCCTTTTACCCAAATAAACGTAATCTGATGCGGTTCTTTCGCCTTTAATAATCGTTTCCACAAATCCACATTTTTGACCGGTTCGTTTTTTCCGCGTTTCCAGCCTTTTTTCAGCCAGCCATCAATCCAGTGCTGATTAAATGCATCGACCACATATTTTGAATCCGAATATAACTCAATCTCACAGGGACGGTTCAACGCCTCCAGCCCTGCGATCACCGCCATCAATTCCATACGGTTGTTCGTCGTCTTCTTATATCCGCAGGACAACTCTTTTGTATGAAGCTGCCCTTTTGAATCTATAAATTCCAACACAGTGCCGTATCCTCCCGGTCCATCCGGGTTTCCTCGTGCCGCACCATCTGTATAAATCTTTACTTTCATATCGCTCTCACTTTCTCTACAAACTCCATATTCCGGTATTTACAAAATTCTCTGCCGTCTTCTCAGCCTCTTTGATAATTTCCCCGTCATATCCGATAATCCCAAGCAGCTTAATAGCATTTCTGGATACCGCTCTTCCTCTGTACAACATGTAATTAAACAAAATATCATTTTCTTTTACCTCTTCCTGAAAATGATAATTACTATAAAACTCTTCCAAAAGATGTGTCAACTCAATATCATGTGTTGCCGCAAAACACATTACATGCACTTTTGCCAGACTCTTTAAAATCTGAGCCGATGCTGAAATACGCTCAATCGTGTTCGTTCCCCGAAGCACCTCATCCACAAAACATAAGAGCGGTGTCTTCTCCTCTACGCGGTTCAAGATTCTTTTTAAAGATTTGATTTCCACAATGTAGTAGCTCTCATTCCCCTGAAGATTATCTTTGAGCGCCATAGATGAATAAATCTGAAAATAGCAGGCGCGATACTGTCTTGCCGGGCAGGTGTGGATCGTCTGTGCAAAAACCGCACTGATTGCCACCGTCTTTAAAAATGTTGATTTTCCAGATGCATTGGAGCCCGTCACCAACACGCCTCGTTCTTCTTTGATCGTATTTGCAACCGGATTCTCAAGCATAGGATGATACATGTCTTCACTTTCTAAAAATGCCTTTTCCTGCTTCACAAGTTCCGGCACAGAATAATATGACAATGACTCCCGATAAGAGGCGATTGCGATCATACTGTCCAAAAGTCCAAGATTTTCCATCATACACTCAATCGCATCCAAATTTTTTTGAAACTCTTCCAGCATCGAATTGAATTTAATTAAATCCACATGAAACAGCATACGGAAATAATCCATGATGGATTCTGTAACAGATGCTCCCATATGCCGTCCGGACACCACCAAAGAGGAACCCTTTTTGAACTTGCCAAACTGTTTCTTTGCTCTGATAATCTCCTGCACATATTGTTCCACTTCAGGAATATCAACATGTTCAAACTGATCGCTGATATCAAGCAGTTTCATGATATAAGAAAATGTACTGATATACGCCTCGATTTCTTTCTTCTCTCTATAATAACTGTTGATATTTACACCCATCACCACAAGTAACGCAATCACTCCGGCAGTAATGTTGAAAATTGCCAAAACAATGGCGGCAAAAATCCCTCCAATCGCCAGATAGTGCGGTGTGTTGCTTTTCTTTTTCACTTCAGATAAACGGTAAATATAATCACTGACCGGAACTTTTAATAATTTCCCAATTTCATAGAATTTGGTCTGAAAAATTCTGCGTTCTTTTTCATGCTCTGCAAAATAAGTAATCAGACGCTCTCGCTCTCTCAGCACAGATTCCTCCGTTTGTGGTCTCCTCAAAAGATCATACAAATAGTCCTCGCCAATATTGGAATAAGTATGATTTAACTTTAAGAATACATCATCCATCTCCAGATCATTCCATGTGATATCATCGATAAACGCCCCTTTGGCACATCTTCTCTCCTGTCGGTTCTTGTAATAATGTGAAATCCATTCAAATTCCTCATATGTATATTCTTTTGGATGTCCACTGCCCCACTCTTCTTTCAGCATTGCCTGTATACATCCCATTCGATTTTTACGACTTACCATGTTCACCACCCAAATGCCGGCAAGAACAGCAAACAATCCTGCTACGACTATGATATCTTGAGACATATTTCCTCTCCTTCTTTTGTGATCGGATAAATCCGCTCTCGATACTCCTTTGTCTCCTCCTGATGCATCAGTTTTTCACAAACTGTATAGTCCCCCCAGCAATGCATCGGAATCAATGCTTTTGCATCCACCCGTTTTGCAAATCCATCTATTCCATAATAATACTGCTCGCCAAGCCTTGGATCTACGGGCACAAATGCCACATCGATCGGTGTGTCCTTCAATTTTTCAATTTCCTTCAGATATGCCATCTTCATATGTTCATTATACGCATCCGGCTCTCCTTCCCAATGCCACCAATTTAAATCTCCTGCATGGTAAATTGTTCTTCCTTCGCACTCCACCAAAAAAGCAACACCTGCATCTGTTGACTTCAAAGTCTGAATCCGCACCTTTCCCAGTTCAAGCTCCTGATGGATTCTCAAAAAAGAGACCTGAGCTTCGATTTGCTTTTCTTCCAAAATTTTTTTCGCTGACCTTCGAATATCCGAAGACAGAACATAGTGCACATCCGGATATTGTTCTCTCAATTCAAAAATTTCTTCTACATAATGATCATGATGGACATGGCTTGCAAATACAACTATACTTTTTTTCGGATCAAACTTTGGTATCTCCCCTTTGTAATAATCAAACAGAAAAATATGGTTTTCCAGTTCCACCGCAAACCCACTGTGTGAAATATATGTGATTTTCATTTACTCCTCCTTATCTGTCAAAATCTCTATACAGTCACCCTCTGAAATCTCCCCGCCGTGAATTACAACTGCAAACACACCTTCTCTTGGCATGATGCAGTCTCCCATCGTCTGAAAAATCCTGCACCCGTGATGGCATTCCTTTCCTATCTGCGTCATCTCAAGAATCACATCGTTGCAGCGAAATCTTGTTCCAATCGGAAGGGTTTTTAAATCAAATCCCTCTACGACAAGATTCTCTCCAAACGCACCGAATTCTATCTGTGCCCCTCTTTGCCGAAACGCTTCTATCTGCTCATAAGACAACAGACTCACCTGTCTATGCCAGTTACCTGCATGCGCATCTCCTTTCAGACCAGAATCCGCAACCAGCTTTGCCTTATGTACATTTTGCTTTTCTGTTCCTTTCTTTTCACTGATACAAACAGCTCTCACAACTCCCATAAATCTCTATACTCCTTTTCCAAATCCACAGTTCGGATACGTACAGATATCGCAGCCAAGACATAAGCCTCCTGCTCCCATCTTTGCCAAATCCTTCTTCGTAATCGGTACATCTGCAAGTATCCGTGGAAGAAGCAAATCAAAAATGGTCGCTTTTGCATACATCACGCATCCTGGCAGTCCTATAACCGGTGTTCCATCCGAAAAACAGCCAAGCAGGAACATCGCCCCCGGAAGAACCGGAGCCCCGTAGGAAATAATCTGCGCTCCACTTTCTTTGATTGCACTCGGTGTCATATCATCCGGATCGACACTCATTCCTCCGGTACAAAGTACCATATCTACTCCTTTGCCTTTTATCTCCCGAATTGCTTCCACAATCTTTTCTCTTTTATCCGGTACGGTTTTATGAACCAACACTTCCACATCATATGCTTTCAGTTTTTCTCGAATAACCGGAGTAAATGTGTCCTGTATCCGCCCATAGTACACTTCATTTCCAGTCGTCACCACTCCGGCTGTTTTTCGCTTATATGGTAAAATCCGAAATAATGGCTCTTTTCCACCGATTTCTTTAACTTGCTTCATCTTCTCTTCCGAAATGACCAGCGGAATCACCCTTGTCCCAACCAGTTTGTCCCCGACATTCACCGGCTGGTTATGATGTCTGGATGCAATCATGATATCTTCCAGCTCATTGATGGCAGAAAGCTTTTCCAAATCAATTTGAAAAAGTCCTCTCTGTGTTGCCGACAACTCAATCTTTCCTTCTTTTACCGGGCTCCGCTTCATATATGCGCTTTCGCATACAGATGCCAGAATCTCTGCCGCCTCATTCTCGTGCAGCATTCCCTCTTCTTTCTCCCACACATAAAGATGGTCTTTTCCAATAGATAACAGTTTGGGAATATCTTCTTCCCGCACAATATGTCCTTTTCGAAATGCAGTATCTTTAATCTGATCTTTTACAATAATTGTAATATCATGACAAATCACATGACCTACCGCATCTTTTGTCTCAATCTTTTTCATCTTTTACGCTTCCTTTGGAGCTGCACACTCTTTCGCAATTCCCTGTAAAATCTCTACGCCGTGTATTAGTTCAGGCAAAATATATTCCAGTGATTCTTTCAGAGATTTCGGACTTCCCGGAAAGTTTACGATCAATGTCTGTTTGCGGATTCCAGCCGCGGCCCTTGACAGCATTGCCCGTTTTGTAAACTGCATACTGTAGGCACGCATTGCCTCCGGTATTCCAGGCACCTGTCGCTCTACAATATCCAACGTCGCCTCAGGTGTTACGTCGCTTTCTGAAAATCCAGTTCCACCTGTCGTGATGATTAAGTCGACAATATTACTGTCTGCCAGCCGTTTCATCACTTCTCCCAAAATCCTGCGGTCATCCGGAAGCACCTTCATCACCTTTACTTCAAATCCTGCATTTTCTACGACTTTTTTAATATATGGTCCGCTTTTGTCTTCTCTTTCCCCTTTGTATCCTAAAGTACTTGCTGTTATAATTGCAACTCTCATATTATTTTCCCTCCTAAAATGTCCGCTTTTTCCGCCTTTTTTTTCTTCCAAATGTATCTCTGACAATTCCATGGTACGATCAATTGCCTTGCACATATCATAAATCGTCAACAACGTGACACTGACTCCGGTCAGCGCTTCCATCTCAACTCCGGTCTTCCCTTCTACTTTCACAGTACATCTTGCCAGAATTTCCAAAGTATCTTCTGAAATCTCATAGGCAATCTCGCATTTGCTGATCAGAAGTGTATGACACATTGGAATCAGATTCGCCGTCTGCTTGACCGCCATGATTCCCGCCACACGTGCCACCCCAAGCACATCTCCCTTTTTGGAAGTACCCTTTTTAACCGCCTCCATCACCTTTGCATTGACACGGATCTTTCCAGACGCCACCGCGACTCTTGATGTCACCTCTTTTTCTGAGACATCTACCATCACTGCATTTCCTTTTTCATCAAAATGTGTCAGCTTTTCACGCATCTTTTGTCTCCCTACCTCATATCCTCTAGTAATTGATAAACATCTTCCTCTTTTGTCGCCCAGCTTGTGCAAAGACGAATCACGCTGGATGTCGCATCGTATCGCTGCTGATATGTATATGCATATTTTTCTTTCAGCTGTTCCAATTTTTCATCAGACACAATCACGAACTGCTGGTTGGTTTCACTGTCGATGAAAAATGAATATCCGGCTTCCTCAAGTCCTTTTTTCAGGATCATTGCCATTCGGATTGCATGCCCTGCGATTTCAAAATACAAGCCATCTTTTAAAAGTTCTAAAAACTGGATTCCCAGCAATCTTCCCTTTGCAAGCATACCACCCTTCTGCTTGATCAGATATCTAAAATCTTCCTGAAGCGCTTTATTGCAGATAACAACCGCTTCTCCGAACAATGCTCCCACCTTCGTTCCGCCGATGTAAAACACATCACAATTCTCTGCCAATACTTCCAATGTCAGATCATTTCCTTCTGCCATCAGCCCATATCCAAGTCTTGCACCGTCTAAAAACAAATACAGCCCACATTCATTGCATGCATTTCGTATTGCTTCCAGTTCCGCCTTGCTGTACATCGTTCCAAGTTCTGTCGGGTTGGAAATATACACAAGCTTTGGCTGTGTCATATGTTCATGTGAACTGTCGGACCAGTGCTGTGTATATACTTCTTTAATCTGTTCTGCATCAATCTTTCCATCTTTCCCCGAAACTGTCATTACCTTGTGCCCACATGCCTCAATAGCTCCTGTCTCATGCACATTGATATGACCTTCTTCCACACAAAGCACTGCCTGATACGGGCGAAGAATTGATGAAATTACCGTCAGATTTGCCTGTGTGCCTCCCACAAGAAAATGCACTGCTGCATCTTCCTTTTTACACAAATCCTTGATTACTTTTGCTGCCTTTTCGCAATATGGATCTTCACCATATCCCGGTGTCTGCTCCATATTAGTTTTTACAAGTGCCTCTAAAACACGAGGGTGTGCTCCCTCATTATAATCACAATTAAAACGAATCATCTTTTTCATCCTCCTGTTTTTATAGTATAACACACTTAAAGACGGGAGAAAACTTTTTTCCCCCGTCTTTAAGTGTGTTTTTTTACTTTTATTGCCGCAAACGTCAAGAGCTTTATCTCAAATGATAATACAAACCATTCCCCCATTGCTGTCGTTTACAATTTTCTGCATTGTATCCTGCAATTTCGACTGGCTCTCATCGTTGATTGCGATAAGCTTATTACGCATGCCATCCGTCACAAGCTCTTCAATGGATTTTCCGAAAATGTTAGTGCCCCACACACCTTCTTCTGTTGCACTTGCATCTTTGATATAATTGACTAAATCATTTGCCTGCTGCTCACTGCCCACAATCGGTGCAATCTCCGTCTCTATATTTGCCCGGATCATATGAATCGACGGTGCTTCGGAATGAATTTTCACACCATATTTATTCCCCTGCTTGATAATAACCGGTTCCTCCAATTGGATTTCTTCTTTTCTCGGGCTCACCACGCCATAACCCTTCATTTTTACCGATTCCATCGCATCTTTTACGCCTTCATATTCTTTGCGAAGAGCCGCCATCTCCTTCATCGTACGGATCAGTTCGTATTCTCCTTCAATAGACGTTCCAGTCAACTCACTTAACATCTCGTAGTAATAATTATCCGCCACCTGAATCCGTACTTTTACACATCCGGTATCCAACGCCACATCATCTACCTTCATCTCTTTTATGTACATGCTGTCTGGTCTTGCTATTCCTCTTACCGCATCTTTGATTTCCGAAAAATCTTTCATCATCTCTTTTATATGCCAAAGCAGATCCGCTTTGATCTTATGTTCCCGAGACAACATCTCCACCCACTTTGGAATATAAAACTCCACTTCCGAAATAGGAAATTCAAACAGTACATTTTCCATGATCCGGTGAATATCCTCCTCCCGCAGTTGTTCACAGTTAAGCGCCATCGCCGTAACCCCATGCTTTTGCCTTATACTTTCCGCCGCCTGCTTTGCCTCTTCCCCATATGGTCTTTTTGAATTTACAAGTACGACAAACGGTTTCCCGATAGATTGCAGTTCCCGGATTGTCTTATCTTCTGCCTCGATATAATTCTCTCTCTTAAGATCACAGATTGTTCCGTCTGTTGTGATTATGATTCCAATCGTGGCATGATCATGAATCACTTTCTGTGTTCCAATGCTTGCTGCTTTTGTAAATGGAATCTCATAGTCAAACCACGGTGTCTTTACCTGGCGTTCTTCCTCATTCTCTGTGTGTCCCGCCGCACCTTTCACCATATAGCCGACACAGTCTATCAGGCGTACTTTTACTGTCACATCATCCATGAGTGAAATTTCCGCTGCCTCTTTCGGTACAAATTTCGGTTCCGTCGTCATGATTGTTTTCCCGGATGCAGACTGAGGCAACTCATCTTTTGTCCGCTGTCTACTATGTTCATCCTCTATCTTTGGCAAAACTAACAAGTCCATAAATCGTTTGATAAAAGTAGATTTTCCGGTTCTTACCGGTCCCACCACCCCAAGATAAATTTCTCCGTTGGTTCTCGCCTGTATATCTTTATAAACATCGAATACTTCCATATGATCCCTCCTGCTATTCACTTGTACAGTGTATGCAGCCAATTGGTTTGATATGTACTATATTCTCTTGTTTTTAATTCCTTTTACTCCCACGGCAAGTCACTATGTTCAATTTTTCCATCTCTTAACATCAATTCGTTAACTGCCTTTGCGGCATCTTTTCCTTTAAAGAGCACTTGATTTACCTGCTCAATGATCGGCATGGACACCTCATATTTTTCTGCAAGTTTCATTGCTGCCTTCGCAGAATAAACACCTTCCACGACCATCTTTACTTCGTCCATTGCTTCCTGCATCGTCTTTCCCTGTCCAATCAGGTATCCGGCTTTTCGGTTTCGACTGTGTACACTTGCACAGGTCACGATCAAATCTCCAATTCCGGTAAGTCCGGTAAAGCTTTCCATCTTACCGCCCATCTGGATACCAAGTCTTCCAATCTCCGCAATTCCACGAGTGATAAGCGCCGCCTTTGTATTATCACCGTATCCGAGACCATCCGCAATTCCAGCCGCGAGTGCAATGACATTTTTCAGTGCTCCACCTACCTCTATTCCGAGAATATCCGGGCTTGTATACACACGGAATGTTTCGTTCATAAACATCTTCTGAAGATATTCAGCTGTCTCTTTTGTCTTCGCGCCTACAACACATGTTGTCGGAAGTCCTCTGCCCACTTCCTCTGCATGACTCGGTCCTGATAACACAGCTACATCCGCCATCGGAAGTTCTTCCTCAATCTGTTCCGAAAGGGTCTTAAGCGTCGTCTCCTCAATTCCTTTTGCCACATTGATAAGCTTTTGATGTTTAACCACATACGGCTTCATATTTCTCGCTGTGCTTCGGATAAATGGTGAAGGTACTGCAAGGACAACAAAATCCTTCTCTGCAACGGCTTCTTCCATACTGTTTGTAATCCTCAAATCTTCTGGAATCTTCACCCCCGGCAATTTGCTCTTGTGTTCCCTTTCTTTTTTTAATTCCTCTACCTCGTCATTGTTGATTGACCACAAAGTAACCTCATGCCCATTTTTATACAGTAATAACGCCAACGCTGTTCCCCAGCTTCCGGCTCCCATGATGCCTGCTTTTGCCATGCCATATCCTCCTGCCTCTATTTCGTTTTCCTGTCTGCTCCAAATTTATTTTCCGTCCCGTTCAAAAGACGCTTGATGTTTGCACGATGTCTGTAAAATGCCATCAGCATCAAAACAAACGCAATCATATACATTTCATATAATTCTGGCTGTGTCAGAGAAAATCCTCCCATCTGACCATACACAATCACTTCAGCCAAAAACAATACCACTAGAATAAGTGACCCCAACGAAACGTATCGGGTCACTGCCACAACCAAAATAAATACAATAGCCGCAATCAGCATCATAATCGGATTCGTAGCAAGAATCAATCCTGCTGTCGCCGCAATTCCTTTTCCTCCTTTGAATTTTAAATAAAAGGGAAAATTGTGTCCAAGTACTGCGCCCATCCCGGCATACATTGCAAGCAGACTGATATTATCATGTGTAGAGCCGTACAGCCAGTACACAACTGCAACTGCTGCAACACATTTCAGGCAATCGCCCAAAAAGGTGATTGCCCCCGCGGTCCATCCTAACGTTCTGAGAGCGTTTGTCGTCCCGGCATTGCCGCTTCCATGTTGTCTGATGTCAATGTGTTTTAATTTTCCATAAAAGTACCCTGTCTGAAACAAGCCAAACAGATATCCGATTACAACACAAATCAAACGTTCCATACTACTAACGCTCCTTTTCCTTTCGCTCGCGGATGAAAAATTTCAGTGAAGTTCCCTTAAAGCCAAACGCTTCTCTAATCTTATTCTCCAAATATCTTGTATATGAAAAGTGCATCAATTCCTTATCATTCACAAAGATAACAAATGTCGGCGGTTTTACCGCTACCTGTGTAATATAGTACAATTTCAAACGCTTTCCTTTATCCGACGGCGGCTGCTGCATCGCAACTGCCTCTGCCATGATCTCATTGAGAACACCTGTAGCCACACGAAGCGTCTGATTCTCCATCACGACATCAATCATCTCATAAAGCTTGTTCAGGCGCTGTCCTGTCGCTGCAGACACATACATAATCTCTGCATATGGCATATACGCCAATGTCTGACGAATCTTTTTCTCATACTCGTACATTGTCTTATCATGTTTCTCAATCGCATCCCATTTATTGACAACAATGATAATTCCTTTTCCTCTTTCATGGGCAATTCCGGCGATCTTTGCATCCTGCTCTGTGATTCCTTCTACCGCATCGATCACCATTAAGACAACGTCGGCACGTTCCACCGCTGTCACAGTACGAATGATACTATATCGCTCCAGCTCTTCTTTAATCTTATTCTTTCTTCGCAGACCTGCTGTATCAATAAACACATATTCTTTTCCATGATATTTGATTGCAGTATCAATTGCATCACGTGTCGTGCCTGCAACATCGGATACAATCACACGGTTCTCACCAAGCAATTTATTGACAATAGAAGATTTTCCAACATTTGGTTTACCCACAATTGCAATTCTTGGTCTTTCATCCTCTTCTTCCGTCGCATTTCCCTCCGGGAAGAATTTCACTACTTCATCAAGCATATCACCGATACCAAGTCTGGATGCTGCCGAAATCGGGATTGGGTCACCGATTCCTAAATTATAAAATTCGTACACATCCGGCATAAGCTTCTGGAAGCTGTCCACTTTATTGACAACAAGCACAACCGGCTTTCCGGAGCGTCTTAGCATATCTGCAACCTTGGAATCTGCATCTACAAGTCCCTGTCTCACATCTGTAATAAAAACAATGACATCAGCTGTATCAATGGCAATCTGAGCCTGTTCTCTCATCTGCGATAAAATAATATCTTTGCTGTCCGGTTCGATTCCTCCGGTATCAATCATTGTAAATTCTTTATCCAGCCATGTTACTTCTGCATAGATTCTATCTCTTGTCACACCCGGCGTATCTTTTACGATGGAAATCATCTCTCCCGCCAGTGCATTAAATAATGTCGACTTCCCTACATTCGGTCTTCCGACGATTGCTACAATTGGTTTACTCATATTTTTTCTCCTATTAATTACTATTTATACTAATTCTAATCTCTATCATACTAAATTTTTCGAAAAAAAGCAATTTCCACATGAAATTCTTGAAGCAAATGATTTTTTTTGCTAATATGGGTATGTTAAAAGAATTTATTTTTATGGAGGCCCCTATGGCAAATATCACATTATTAGAAAAAGCACTTCCAATTGCTCCTCTTAAAATAGCCGCATTGGATAGTTGCAAAGAACTTGGTCAAAAAGTAAATGACTACATCGTTTCCTTTCGCCAGAATGCAGTTGAAAAATGGCCGGATTCCGCTTCAATTGCAAATTACCGTCTGGAGAACTATTTAGTCGACAGCGCGTGCCCTCGTTTTGGTTCAGGTGAAGCAAAAGGTATGCTTCGCGAATCCATCCGCGGCACAGACTTATTCATCATGGTAGATGTATGTAACTACAGCCTTACATACTCTGTAAACGGACATAAAAACCACATGTCACCAGATGACCATTATCAGGATTTAAAACGTATTATCTCGGCTGCTACCGGAAAAGCACGCCGCATCAACGTTATTATGCCATTCTTGTATGAAAGTCGTCAACACAAACGGACAAAGAGAGAGTCTCTTGACTGTGCATTTGCATTAGAAGAACTTACAGCAATGGGTGTATCGAATATCATCACATTTGATGCGCACGACCCACGTGTACAAAATGCAATTCCGCTCAAAGGATTCGATAACTTTACACCGCCATATCAGTTTATGAAAGCTTTGCTCCGCGCAGAGCCGGATTTGAAAGTGGACAAGGATCACCTGATGATCATCAGTCCGGATGAAGGCGCTATGCACCGTGCCGTTTATTTTTCAAACGTTTTAGGCGTAGATATGGGTATGTTCTACAAACGTCGCGACTACTCTACAATTGTAAATGGAAAAAATCCAATCGTGGCACATGAATTTTTAGGTGATGATCTTGCCGGAAAGAATGCAATCATTATCGATGATATGATTTCTTCCGGAGAAAGTATGTTAGATGTTGCAAAACAGATTAAAGAACGCGGCGCTAACCGTGTATTTGTCTGCACAACCTTTGGATTATTTACAGATGGCTTTGCAAAATTTGACGATTATTACGAAAAAGGCTACATCGATCGTGTCATTACAACGAACTTGACATACCTTCCATCCGAATTATATGAAAAACCATATTTTGTTATGGCAGATATGAGCAAATTCCTTGCACTTATCATTGATTCTTTGAATCATGACATTACCATCGGTTCTGTCATGAATCCAACCGATAAGATTCATAAATTGCTTGAAAAACATCAGAAAGATCAACAATAATTAAGCAAAAGCTTGTAAGTACCTCAAACATACTTACAAGCTTTTTCTATTGTTTATAAAACTGTGAATAACGCACTCCATTTTCCAGCGAGATTCCTCTTGCTTCTGCAAGCTCACTCACTGTCACCAGCTGATATCCTTGTTCAATCAGTTTTGGGATTAACTCAAATGCCGCATTTACGGAAAAGTCATGTATATCATGAAGCAAAATCACATCTCCATCACTGACCGTCTCAAGGACGTAATCTCTAATCAATGCCGCATCCTTTTTCTTCCAGTCAAGCGTATCTAAAGACCACATGATGACCGGCTTTCCTGCCAAACTCTTCACCTTGTCGTTATAAGAGCCAAACGGCGGACGCAACAGACTTGCTCCATGTCCCACTGCTGCCGCAATCGCTGCATCTGTAGACTGAATCTCTTCTTTGACACTTGCATCATCTAGTTTGACGAGATTTTTATGATTCGTCGTATGATTACCAATTTCGCATCCAATCTCTTCCATTCGCTTAATGGTATCCGGATACTTCGCCGCATTCGTTCCAACCATAAAGAAGGTAGCCCTTGCACCATACTCCTCCAATTTATCCAAAAGAGAATCCGTGTATTTTCCCGGTCCATCATCAAATGTCAACGCAACCATCGGTTTCTCCGGATCCACCTTGCTCGCCTTTGACTGTAATTTCCCATCTTTGCCAAATACGCAGTCCAACTGAAATACTCTCTGCTTTCCTGTCAGCATCTTTCCCTCTTTGTCAAAGTAATAAGTATCTTCCCCTATCTTTTGCCAGCCAACACTCATCTTCCCATCTTCCTGAAAATAGTAAGTACCTTCCTTTGTCTCTTTCCAACCAATACTCATCTCTCCATTCTCATCGAAAAAATAGCGGAAATTATCGATATCTTTCCATCCTGTTACCATCTCTCCATTCTCATCTATGTAATATGTCTTCTCTTTTGAAAGAACAAATTCTGATGCCGCATAGGTACCGTCCCACTTTTTAAATTTTTTATCTTCCCAAGTCCCGTATTTATTCTTAACTTGGCAAGTGCCGTTTTTCACCTGAACCTTTAGCTTTTTTCTCCATTTCTTATCTATTTTTTTCTTCAAATCTTTTTCAAAAGAAATGGTAATTGGATACTCTCCTTCTTTTGTCTGATCAATCTCATATGTTAGCCGATATCCTTTCCCCGCATTCAAATCCTTCACAAAATCTTTCACAGTATATCCTTTTTCCAGTTCTTTCTCACTGTATTTTTCGTCCTTACAAGAAGCGGCAGCCTGAATCTGCGGAATCTCCTCATCTTGAAGAATTGACACATTTTTCACTTTTAAAATCACTTCCGGAATCGTTCTCTTTGCGATTCTAAAAATCAGTCCCCCTAACAAGATAAGCAATATTGTAACCAATACAATCCCAACTGCAATCTTTTTTCTTCTTCTGTACCTTATTCCTTTTCTCACCCTAAACATATCACTCGTACTCCTACTTTTGTTTGCAAAATTTATTATAGTCCACTTCTGTTTGTATTGCAATGTTTCTGCCCTTAAGAACCCCTTAAAAAAATGTTACGTATTTGCTACGTTTTGCTACAATTTTGTTGTAAAAAAAGAAGACTGCAAATCCATCTCTGAACTTGCAGCCTTTTTCCTATTCAATCACACGAACTCTTAAAACATCCTTTATCGTGCCCAATTTTTCTTTAATCTCTTCGTTCAATCCGCCTTCAATATCAATCATCGTATAAGCGTATTCCTTCTTACTCTTATTTGTCATGTCAGAAATATTCACTCCTGCCTCTGCAAGCAAGGTTGTGAACTGACCAATCATATTCGGTACATTGTGATGGAGAATCGTGATTCTTGTCTTTCCATCACGGTATCCCATATCGCAGTTCGGATAGTTGACAGAATTTCTAATATTCCCGTTTTCCAGGAAATCCATCACTTCTTTTACTGCCATCTTTGCACAATTATCCTCCGATTCCTCTGTAGATGCCCCTAAATGCGGAATCACAATCGTTCCTTTCACGCCTGCTACCAATGGATTCGGGAAATCTGTGACATACCGTTTCACCTTTCCGCTTTCCAGTGCGTCGATCATATCTTCTTCGTTCACAAGCACATCTCGTGCGAAGTTCAATACAACCACATCTTTTTTCATCAAACTGATCGCATCTTTATTGATCATTCCTTTTGTGCTCTCCAGTGCCGGAACATGAATTGTAATGTAATCACATTCTTTATACAATTCATCCACTGTTTTTGCATGGTAAATATTTCTTGATAATTTCCAGGCTGCATCTACCGAAATATAAGGGTCATAACCGTATACATCCATGCCAAGATGAGCTGCTGCGTTTGCAACGAGAACACCAATTGCGCCAAGACCGATCACTCCAAGTTTCTTTCCTTCCAATTCACAGCCCGCAAATGCCTTTTTTTGTTTCTCCGCATGTTTTGCCACATCACCGTCTTCTTCGTGCTCCTGCACCCAGTTGATTCCCCCGATAATATCTCTGGATGCGAGCAGCATACCTGCAATCACAAGTTCCTTTACACCATTTGCATTTGCTCCCGGTGTATTAAATACAACAATTCCTTCTTCTGCACATCTGTCAAGTGGAATGTTATTCACGCCTGCTCCTGCACGTGCGATTACTTTTAACTCTTTATCAAATTCCAACTCATGCATTGCAGCGCTTCTCACAAGCACTGCGTCTACACCTTCTAACTTTCCTTCAGCTTCATACTCGCCTGTAAACTGGTTTAAGCCTACTTCTGCAATTGGATTTAAACAATGAAATTTATACATATCTACAGATTCTCCTCCTCAAATTTTTTCATAAAGTCCACCAGTGCCTGAACGCCTTCTTCCGGCATCGCATTATAGATACTTGCTCTCATACCTCCAACACTTCTGTGACCTTTTAAATTCTCAAGTCCTGCCGCCTTTGCTTCTTTTACAAATTTTGCATCTAACTCGTCACTTCCTGTAACAAACGGCACATTCATAAGAGAGCGATCTTTCTTTTCCACTGTTCCTTTGAACAATTTACTTTGATCAAGAAAATCGTAAAGAATCTTTGCTTTTCTTTCATTTCTCTCTTTCATCGCTTCCAGACCACCCATCTCTTTCAGCCACTGAAATACTTTTCCACAGATATAAATTCCATAAGCAGGCGGAGTGTTGTAAAGAGAATCTGCATCAGCATGTGTCTTATATGTGAGCATCGTAGGTGTTCCCGGGAGCACATCTTCTGTAATCAAATCTTCGCGGATAATCACAATAACTACACCTGCAGGTCCGATATTCTTTTGTACACCACCATAAATAATTCCATATTTGCTGACATCTACCGGTTCTGATAAAAAGCAGGATGATACATCGGCTACAAGTGTCTTTCCTTTTGTATTTGGCAGTTCCTTAAATTTGGTTCCATAAATCGTATTATTTTCACAAATATACACATAGTCTGCATCTTCTGAGATTGGAAGATCTGAACAATCTGGTATGTAAGAAAATGTTTTATCTTCTGAAGAAGCAATTTTATTGACCTTACCATATTTTGCTGCTTCCTGGTATGCTTTTTTTGCCCATTGTCCAGTCACAATGTAGTCCGCCACCTTGTTTTTCATCAAGTTCATCGGAATCATCGCAAACTGCTGTGACGCTCCTCCCTGCAAAAACAGCACTTTATAGTTATCCGGAATATGCATGAGCTCTCTTAAATCCGACTCCGCCGTTTTGATAATCTCCTCAAATGCTTTCGATCTATGACTCATCTCCATAACCGACATTCCGCATCCCTTGTAATCTAACATCTCTTCTGCTGCTGATTTTAGAACACTTTCTGGCAATACTGCCGGTCCTGCTGAAAAATTATACACTCTGCTCATTTTTTATTCCTCCACTTCATTTTTATTTTTCTAAATCTTCTTCACTAAATGCCTCGCTGATCGCAGCCCCTGGTGCAACCATCGGCCATACTTTTTCATCACTGTCGATCTGGCAGTCAATCACAACCGGTCTCCCCATAGCCAGCGCCTCCTGGAAAGCTTTTTGAAACTCTTCCCGTGTCGCCGCACGTATTCCGACCGCCCCCATTGCTTCTGCCAATTTTACAAAGTCTACCGCATCATTTAACACGGTTGCAGAATAACGCTTTTCATAAAACAGCGTCTGCCACTGACGCACCATGCCAAGTACATGGTTATTTACCACGACTTGAATAATCGGAATATTGTATCTTGCCGCTGTTGCAATCTCATTCATATTCATTCGGAAACATCCATCTCCGGCAACATTGACCACGGTCTTGTCCGGCATCCCCATCTTTGCTCCGAGCGAAGCGCCAAGTCCATAGCCCATTGTCCCAAGACCTCCCGAAGTTAAAAACGTTCTCGGTTTTGTGTATTTATAAAATTGTGCAGCCCACATCTGATGCTGTCCGACTTCTGTTGTAATGATTGCGTCTCCGTTAGTCTGTCTGTATATTTCTTCCACAATATACGGTCCTGTAAGTCCTTCCGGATGATACGTCAGAGGATGTTTTTCTTTATATTCCTCAATCTGCTGTTTCCATTCCTCATGACTTTGCTGTTCCACCTTTTCATTCAGGATTATCAGAACTTCTTTGATATCTCCGGTCACACTCGCATCTGTGAGAATATTTTTATCTATTTCTGCCGGATCAATATCAATTTGCAGAATTTTCGCATGATGTGCAAATTTCTTTGCATTTCCAGTCACACGGTCACTGAACCTTGCACCGACCACGACCAAAAGGTCACATTGGCTCACTCCAAAATTCGACGCTTTCGTTCCATGCATTCCAAGCATTCCAGAGTACAGCTCATCTGTTCCCGGAAATGCTCCTTTTCCCATCAGAGAATCCGCCACAGGCGCATCAATTTTATGTGCAAATTCCACTAAAGACTCACTTGCTCCTGACAAAACTGCCCCGCCACCCACAAAAATATATGGTTTCTTGGCTCTCTGAATCATTTTCACCGCTGTTTCAATCTCATCTTCATCGATTTTCTTTCTCTGAATATCTGTGACGTCAATTTCTACTTTTTGATATTCACTCAGATTTGCAGTCACATCTTTCGGAATATCGATCAGAACTGGTCCCGGTCTTCCTGTCCTTGCAATCAAAAACGCTTTTCGAATCGTATCCGCCAATTTATCGACATCTTTGACGATATAATTGTGCTTTGTAATCGGCATTGTAATGCCTGCGATATCTATTTCCTGAAAACTATCTTTTCCAAGCAGGGAAACACCTACGTTACAGGTAATCGCCACTACTGGAATGGAATCCATATACGCCGTCGCAATCCCGGTCACAAGATTCGTGGCTCCCGGTCCACTTGTTGCAAGGCAGACACCTACTTTCCCGGTTGCTCTTGCATATCCGTCTGCTGCATGTGCAGCTCCCTGTTCGTGGGAAGTCAATATATGACAAATCTCATCGCTATGTTTATATAACGCATCGTATACATTTAAAATCGCACCTCCCGGATATCCAAATACAGTATCCACTCCCTGCTCTTTCAAACATTCGATCACGATTTCTGCTCCTGTTAATTGCATCTGTCTTTCTCCTTCTCTTTATCTTGGGATTTCTAATACAGCTCCTCTGTTTCCGGATGTCACCAGCGCCGCATATCTTGCCAAATAACCTGTTGTAACCTTTGGTTTTCTTGGTTTCCACTCTGCTTTCCTTTTTGCAAGCAGCTCATCCGAAACAGCCAGCTCTATTTTATTTTCCGGGATATTGATCTTAATGATATCGCCTTCTTCCACTAACGCAATTGGACCTCCCACTGCTGCTTCCGGAGACACGTGTCCGATGGATGCACCTCTTGATGCGCCACTGAAACGCCCATCCGTAATCAACGCCACACTGGAGCCGAGTCCCATACCGGCAATTGCCGATGTCGGATTGAGCATCTCCCTCATTCCAGGTCCTCCTTTCGGTCCCTCATAGCGAATGACAACCACATCACCTGCGACAATTTTTCCGCCTTTGATTGCGGCAATCGCATCTTCCTCACAGTCAAACACTCTCGCCGGACCTTCATGTACCATCATCTCTTCCACAACCGCCGAACGTTTTACAACGCCGCCATGTGGTGCAAGGTTTCCTGTGAGCACTGCAAGACCACCTGTTTCACTGTATGGATTTTCAATTGGTCTTATGACATCCGGATCTTTGTTGACACATCCCTCAATGTTCTCACCAACTGTTTTTCCAGTTACGGTCATGCACTCTGTATATAAAAGATTCTTTTTATTTAACTCATTCATCACTGCATACACACCGCCTGCCTCGTTCAGGTCTTCCATATACGTGTGTCCTGCCGGTGCGAGATGACAGAGGTTCGGGGTCTTTGCACTGATCTCATTTGCAAATGTGATATCAAAATCCATTCCAATCTCATGTGCAATCGCCGGAAGATGTAACATACTGTTTGTCGAACAGCCCAGCGCCATATCCACAGTAAGTGCATTCAAAATCGCCTTTTCTGTCATAATATCTCTTGGCCTGATATTTTTCTCCCACAGCTCCATCACTTTCATTCCTGCGTGTTTTGCAAGGCGGATTCGTTCGGAATACACCGCCGGAATCGTTCCATTTCCTTTCAATCCCATACCAAGCACTTCCGTCAGACAGTTCATGCTGTTTGCCGTGTACATACCGGAGCAGGAACCACAAGTCGGACATGCTTTGCTCTCAAATTCCTGTACATCTTCTGCAGTCATCGTTCCCGCCGCATAGGAACCAACTGCCTCAAACATACTCGAAAGGCTTGTCTTGCATCCCTTCACTCTCCCCGCTAGCATCGGACCTCCGCTCACAAAAATCGTCGGCACATTGATTCTTGCTGCTGCCATCAAAAGTCCCGGTACATTTTTATCACAGTTCGGAATCATGACAAGCGCATCAAACTGATGTGCCATAGCCATCGCTTCCGTGGAATCTGCGATCAGGTCTCTTGTGACAAGAGAATATTTCATACCGATATGCCCCATTGCAATTCCGTCACAGACTGCAATTGCCGGAAACATAACAGGCGTTCCACCAGCCATTGCCACACCCATTTTTACCGCATTGGCAATCTTGTCAAGATTCATATGCCCCGGCACAATCTCATTGTAAGAACACACGATTCCCACTAACGGTTTTTCCAACTCTTCTTCTGTATATCCTAATGCATTGAACAACGAACGGTGCGGTGCCTGCTGCATTCCTTTTGTTACTGTATCACTTCTCATATCTGTCTCTCCCTTCGTTACGCAATTCTTTCACAGATCAGATCACCGATTTTCGCAGTGCCAACCTGTTCTTTTCCTTCTGACATGATATCGATGGTACGGTACCCATCTTTTAATACCTGACTGACTGCTTTCTCAATTGCATCCGCCTCTTTATCTAAGTCAAATGAAAATCTTAACATCATCGCCGCAGACAGTATTGTGGCAATCGGATTAGCAATTCCTTTGCCTGCAATATCCGGTGCCGAACCGCCGCTTGGCTCATATAGACCGAATTTTGTATCGTTCAAACTTGCCGAGGCAAGCATTCCGATTGAACCTGTCACCATGCTTGCCTCATCGGACAAAATGTCTCCAAACATGTTTTCTGTCAAAATCACATCAAACTGCTTTGGATCTTTTACAAGCTGCATCGCACAGTTGTCGACAAGCATATGTTCCAAAGCAACTTCTGGATATTCTTTTGCAATCTCCTCAACAATCTTTCTCCATAATCTGGAAGAATCAAGGACATTCGCTTTATCCACACTGATCACTTTTTTTCTTCGTTTCATCGCGATCTCAAATGCTCTCTTTGCAATTCTTCGAATCTCATTCTCATTGTAGGTAAGTTCGTCACATGCGGTCATAACACCATCTATCTCTTCCGTCTTTCGATTTCCAAAATACAATCCACCCGTTAGTTCTCGCATGATCATCATATCAAATCCACCTTCGGTAATCTCTTCTTTTAACGGGCATGCTCCTTTCAATTCATCATACAGCACTGCCGGTCTTAAGTTTGCAAAGAGATTCAATTCTTTTCGAATCTTTAAAAGTCCTGCCTCCGGGCGTCTGTTTGGTTCCAACTGATACCACGGTGAAACTTTTGCATCTCCTCCGATAGAGCCCATCAAAACAGCGTCACATGATTTTGCTTCCGCTACAGTCTCATCTGTCAATGGGATCCCATGTACATCAATCGAGGCGCCTCCAAGCAATAACTCTTTATATCTGTATGTATGGCCGTACACTTCTCCGACCTTATCTAATACTTTCATTGCCTCTTCTACAATTTCAGGACCAATCCCATCCCCTTTGATAATTCCAACTTTCAATTCCATATATCTCTTCCCTTCTCTTGCAAAAGTTTATAGGTCTAATCATATCGTATTTTTATTCACGTTTCAACCCTTTAATACGGAAAAGTGTATTTTTTTAGAGTATACTCTGTTTTAAGGCCAAAAAAAGAGAAGGCTAAGCCTTCCCTTTACATTCACTTATTCTTCTGTATTTGCTTTTTCTACCTGCGTAATCGCTGCTTTCTGCATCGGAATACGGCAGTTCTTGTTATTACCAAACTCTACAATTACATCCTCGTCTGTAATATCAATGATTACTCCGTAGAATCCACTTGTTGTCAACACAGTATCACCTACTGCCAGTTCAGATAACATCAACTGTATTCTCTTCTGTTCTTTCTTTTGCGGACGCATCAGTAAGAACCAAAATCCCCCAAGAATTACTGCATAAAAAATAAGCAAAAATATTGGATTATTCATCTTATTTCCTCCTACTATTTTTAAACACTATGACCATCATACACAATCTATAGACATACATCAAGTGTTTTTTTAGATTTCATAATTTTTTTATACTTCCTGAATTCCCATTCCTGCAAGTTTTTCTCTTTTGTATTCTTTATAGCGTCCTGCTTCAATCGCAGCTCTGATCTCTTCCATCATATTGTTATAGAAATACAAATTATGCAGCACACAGAGTCTCATTCCAAGCATCTCTTTTGCTTTCAAAAGATGTCTGATGTACGCTCTGCTGTATGTGCGGCATGCAGGACACTGGCAGCCCTCTTCAATCGGCGCGTCATCCAGCTCATATTTTGCATTGAACAAGTTTAATTTCCCCTGATTTGTATATACATGTCCATGTCTTCCGTTTCGGCTCGGATATACACAGTCAAAAAAGTCAACACCCCTGTCAACCGCTTCCAAAATATTTGCCGGAGTCCCTACACCCATCAGATACGTAGGTTTCTCAATCGGAAGATACGGCACAACCGCCTCCAAAATGCGATACATCTCCTCATGGGATTCTCCTACCGCAAGCCCTCCGACTGCGTATCCATCCAAATCCATCTTTGCAATCTCTTTCGCATGTTCAATACGAATATCTTCATAAATTCCGCCTTGATTAATTCCAAATAGCATCTGGTGCTGGTTGATCGTATCCGGAAGCGTATTCAATCTTGCCATCTCGGCTTTGCATCTTGCAAGCCATCTTGTTGTACGTTCCACTGAGTTCTGAATATATTCTCTTGTCGCCACACTGGATGGGCACTCATCAAATGCCATTGCAATCGTAGAAGCCAGATTGGACTGAATCTGCATACTTTCCTCCGGTCCCATAAAGATTTTTTTGCCATCAATGTGAGAGTTAAAGTACACACCTTCTTCTTTAATCTTACGAAGTCCCGCAAGCGAAAACACCTGGAACCCACCGGAATCTGTCAGAATCGGCTTATCCCATACCATAAATTTATGAAGACCGCCTAACTTTTTCACCACTTGATCTCCGGGTCTCACATGCAGATGATACGTATTGGATAACTCTACCTGCGTCTTAATTCCTTGTAAATCTTCTGTAGATACGGCGCCTTTGATTGCCGCCGCAGTTCCTACATTCATAAATACAGGGGTCTGAATGACCCCGTGCACTGTATGGAACTCGCCTCGTTTTGCGAGTCCATCTCGTTTTAATAATTTATACATGTCTTTACCTCTTTACTTTTAATAATGAATCACGACCGGGCACCCCACTTGAAGCATATCATACAATTGTCCTGCCAAAGCCGGCGGCATATTGATACAGCCGTGAGAACCTTTTCTCGTCTTATAAATCTCACCGCCAAACGCTGTCTGCCATTTGGCATCATGGAACCCAATTCCCGTCCATGTAACTCGCATCCAGTACTCTACCGGTGTCTCATATTCATAAGTTCCATCCGGTTTTTTGTCACCGCGAAGTGTTTTATTTCTCATCTTCTCCAAAATAGTATATGTACCCTGTGGCGTCACACGTTCCGGCACTGGGATTCCGGTCACTACATCCGTCTCAAGCTTCACAGTTCCATCCACGATATACCACATATGTTGTGTCGTCAAATCTACTTCCAAATATGTCGTTCCAAAATCTTGTGCTCCATGTGATGCCGCTGTCTGCGAATACACCGGCTCTCTTTCTACCGCTTCACCGGACTTGATATTATTCACCAAAGTCTCGTATTCCGCGTCTTTATCAATCTCCCAGCCATATCCTCCGCCGGACACCTCTGCAGTCTTTCCCGTCGGCGTTGTAATCGTTCTGACTTTTCCAACCGTATTATACTGATTGCACAGTTCATCAATGTACGCTCTCATCGCATCTTCCGAGAATGTGACATTCATATTCTCATCTACCGTCATCCACTGTGAGATCAGAGATTTATCTACAACTGTTTTCGGTTCTACCGTATATGTAACAGAAGCGTTCAAATAACTATTCATGCTGTCTTTTGCAGAAATAACTTCTTTTGATTCCGTAGTGAACTTCGGTGCCACATAGCACTTCTCTTTGTCCAAATCTAATGTTGCTCTAAATTGTCCTACATAATCATGTAAAACTTTTGAAAATGTTTCCTGATCAATCTGCGTTCCAAGCGTCTCAGCCTGAATCTCAAACTGCTCCCCGTTAAAAACCGGCTGTGCCGAAACCGGCGCTGTCTGGTTCTCTTCTTTCAAACAGTCCAGAGATGCCATTGCCTGGTTCAGCTTGTCTTCATTGTAGCTTACTTCCACCGTTGCCTGTGCGCTGTCATTTCCAAAAAATGCCGTAAACCATAAAAATGGATTCTGATTCTCCTTTACTTCTTCGACACCTTTTCCATTCTTGTATTGCAGATCAATCGCACTTCCCTGAATGGTCTCGGTCTTTCCATCTCTTTCTTTTAATGTCAGCGTATAATCACTCACCTGTTTCTTCATATAGTTTTCTACGTCTTTCACAGTCTTTCCTGAAAAACTGACATCATTGATCTTTGTTTCAAAGTAAAAATGGTTGATAAAAAAGAGGGAAAATCCCAAATAAATAAGACCTATTGCTCCTAAGATGCCTGCGATAATGATTCTGCCACGTTTCTTTTTTCCATGCTTTTTGACTTCCTTATCGAAGCTTGTGTCATCATTCAAGAAGAAAATCTCACTCTCCGTCTCTTCCTCTGATTCTTCCTCTTCTTTCGACTCGGCAGTCTCCTCTGATTCCGAAGCTTTTGGCGTCTCTTCGTCCTCTGAGTCAGCAATGCTTTCCATGATTTCTTTCATAGTTTCTTCTACGATCTCGTCTGATGATCTTTCTTCTTTTTGTCGTTCTTTATCGCTCATTTAGTATAACTCCTCTTATCCTTAATCCATATGTTGATATTATAATACGAACATATGGAAAAGTACAGTACAAAATCATTAATAATACTTAATAAAATTGTTACATTTCACGAACAACAATTGCTTTTTTCTCCAATTCATGTATAATAATATTTGTGTGCCTTCAGTTAAGAAATACTAAACTTTTTGTTTATTTTTACTTTTACAGGCGCACTCTACTACTCTGTTGCAGATTAGAAAGGATTACTTTATGAATATCGGAAATAAGATCAAAGAACTTCGAATCGAAAGAAATTTGACACAGGAAGAATTAGCTAATCGAGCAGAACTGTCGAAGGGATTCATCTCACAGTTAGAGCGAAATCTGACTTCCCCTTCTATCGCAACTTTAATTGATATTCTTCAGTGCCTCGGTACAAATCTGACCGAATTCTTTGCCGAAGAGTCCGATGAACAGATCGTCTTTCGCAAAGATGATTTTTTTGTAAAAAAGGACACAGAACTTCGCAACACCATTGAATGGATCATTCCAAACGCTCAAAAGAATATGATGGAACCAATCCTGCTTACATTGGAAGCTGGAGGCTCCACTTACTTAGACGTCCCCCACGAAGGGGAAGAATTCGGTTATGTTCTGCAGGGAAGCATTCAGATCCATGTGGGCAGGAAAGTACACACTGCCAAAAAAGGGGAATCTTTTTACTTCATTCCCCATTCGGAACATTATATAACAGCAAATAAAACAAACGGTGCAAAGATTATATGGGTGACAACCCCACCGAGTTTTTAATACAAGGAGGATTTTATATGGCGAGAAAATTAATTGACATTTCACACATTTCGAAATCGTACGGAGACAACCTTGTGTTGGACGATTTGAACCTATATATTAATGAAAACAAATTTTTAACACTGTTGGGACCAAGCGGCTGCGGAAAGACTACACTGCTCCGTATCCTGGGAGGATTTGAGACTCCGGACAACGGGAAAATTATTTTTGACGGAAAGGATATCACCAACCTTGCCCCAAATAAACGCCAGCTTAATACGGTATTTCAAAAATACGCATTGTTTTCCCATATGTCTATTGCTGATAATATTGCATTTGGATTGAAAATCAAAGGCAAATCAAAAGCTTATATCAACGATAAAATCAAGTATGCATTAAAACTTGTAAATTTAGATGGATTTGAAAATCGAACTCCGGATTCTCTAAGCGGAGGTCAGCAGCAGCGAATTGCCATTGCACGGGCAATTGTAAACGAACCGAAAGTACTACTGTTGGATGAGCCTTTAGGCGCACTGGATTTAAAACTTCGCCAGGATATGCAGTATGAGTTAATCCGCTTAAAGAACGAACTCGGCATAACATTTGTCTATGTCACACATGATCAGGAAGAGGCGCTTACGATGTCTGACACTATTGTCGTCATGAATCAGGGTTACATCCAACAGATCGGGACACCGGAAGACATCTACAACGAGCCGGAAAATGCATTTGTTGCAGATTTTATTGGTGAAAGTAATATTCTCCCTGCAATCATGGTTGAAGATAAACTGGTAAAAATTCTCGGCGTGAATTTTCCATGCGTGGATACTGGGTTTGGAAAAAATAAACCGGTAGATGCGGTCATCCGTCCGGAAGATATTGATTTAGTCAAGCCGGAAGAAGGTATTTTGGAAGGAATTGTCACACATTTGATTTTCAAAGGTGTCCATTATGAGATGGAAGTCACTGCAAATAATTTCGAATGGCTGGTGCACAGTACAGATATGGTTCCTGTCGGAACACCGGTCGGCATTAAAGTGGATCCGTTCGATATCCAGATTATGAAAAAACCAGAATCCAAAGATGAGGAGGCTGTTATCATTGAAGAATAAGAAAAAACTTTTGACAGGACCTTACTTATTCTGGGCTGTCTCATTCATTATCATTCCATTGTTTATGATACTTTATTATGGTCTGACAAATGAAAAGAAAGAATTCACCTTACTGAATCTTGCAAAAATAACGACTCCGGAAAATTTAAAAGCACTTGGTCTGGCGCTTCTGCTGTCGCTTGTCAGCACTGCGATCTGTCTGATCCTGGCGTATCCGCTTGCTATGATACTCGCTTCAAAAAGCATGAATCAGACAAGCTTTATCGTCTTGATCTTCATCCTCCCGATGTGGATGAATTTCCTGCTTCGTACCCTTGCATGGCAGACATTGCTTGAGAAAAACGGAGTTATCAACAGCGTATTGTCTTTTTTACATCTGCCGACGCAGTCCATGATCAATACGCCTTCTGCGATCATTCTTGGTATGGTATATAATTTTTTGCCGTTTATGGTGCTTCCAATTTATAATGTCATTGTAAAAATTGACAAAGATGTCATTTCTGCGGCAAAAGATCTAGGCGCAAACAATGTACAGACTTTTTTGAAAATCATACTGCCGCTTACTACTTCTGGGATCATCAGTGGGATTACGATGGTATTTGTGCCTGCTCTCACTACCTTTGTTATCTCGGATTTGCTCGGCGGAAGTAAGATTCTGTTGATTGGAAATGTCATCGAGCAGGAATTTAAGCAGAGCAGTAACTGGAACGTCGGTTCCGGGCTTTCACTTGTGCTGATGATATTCATTATCGCAAGCATGGCACTGATTGCCAAATACGATAAAGATGGAGAGGGAACCGCATTCTAATGAAAAAGACATTACAAAATATTTACTTATCACTAATCATCTTTTTGTTATACGCCCCAATCGTGACACTTGTTGTTTTGTCCTTTAACAACTCAAAGACACGTGCAAAATGGGGAGGCTTTACCGGAAAATGGTATATTTCCCTTTTCCAAAACGAGCAGATTATGAGCGCTCTTTATACAACGCTTGTCATCGCACTGTTGTCTGCTCTTATTGCAACCCTGATCGGCACTGCCGCTGCGATCGGCATTCAGGGAATGAAGAGAAAATCCCGCACGATTGCAATGGGAATCACCAATATTCCGATGTTAAATGCAGATATCGTGACCGGTATCTCATTGATGCTTTTATTTATCGCTGTCGGATCCGGCTTAAAATATCTGGGTATTAATTTTTCACTGGGATTTGCAACTGTGCTGATCGCACACATAACGTTTAATATTCCATACGTCATTTTGAGTGTTATGCCAAAGCTCAAACAAACCAAACGCAGCACTTATGAAGCCGCACTCGACCTCGGCGCATCTCCGATTTACGCCTTTTTTAAAGTTGTATTTCCGGATATTCTGCCGGGCGTGTTCTCAGGATTTTTGCTGGCATTTACCATGTCTTTGGACGATTTTGTCATCACCCACTTTACAAAAGGTCCGGGTGTCGATACGTTATCAACCAAAATTTACAGTGAAGTCCGCAAAGGAATCAAACCGGAAATGTATGCACTTTCCACTTTGTTGTTTGTGTCCGTGCTGATTCTGCTGATTCTGATCAACGTATCACCAAACAAAAAAGGCAGCACCGACAAAACACTGAATGTGAAAAAATCTCAGAAAGCCGTTCACTTTGTACTTCGCAAAGTTGTTCCGGCGATTATGGCAGTCGTGGTCATTGCCGGTGGAATTTTCTATAGTTCCAAAGAAGATTTAAGCGGAACCAATCAGGTCATCGTCTATAACTGGGGAGAATATCTCGATCCGGAAGTTATCACTCTGTTTGAAAAAGAGACCGGGATCAATGTCGTATATGAAGAATTTGAGACAAATGAGATCATGTACCCCAAAGTACAGTCCGGCGCTATCGCATACGATGTGGTATGCCCATCTGACTATATGATCCAACGTATGATTGAAAATGATCTTCTAGCAGAACTGAACTTTGATAACATTCCGAACGTCAAAAACATTGGTCAAGAATATTTCAAGCAATCCAGACAGTTTGACTCCGAAAATAAATATTCGGTGCCTTATTGCTGGGGAACTGTTGGAATTCTCTACAATAAAACAATGGTTGATGAGCCAATCGACAGTTGGAGCGTTCTGTGGGATGAAAAATATATAGATAACATTTTAATGCAGGACAGCGTCCGTGACGCCTTTGCTGTAGCTCTTAAATATAAAGGGCACCCTTTAAATTCGACAGATCTCGACGAATTAGAGGAGGCAAAAGAACTTCTGATCGAACAGAAACCACTCGTGCAGGCTTATGTAATCGATCAGGTTCGCGACAAAATGATTGGAAACGAAGCGGCTATCGGAGTAATTTATTCCGGCGAAGCAATTTATACACAACTGGAAAATCCAAATTTGGAATATGTCATTCCAAAGGAGGGTTCCAATGTTTGGATCGACTCCTGGGTAATTCCAAAAAATGCTAAGCACAAAGAAAATGCAGAAGCTTTCATCAACTTTTTATGTCGACCGGACATCGCCAAAATGAATTTTGATTATATTACCTATTCCACACCAAACACCGCTGCTCGAGAACTGATCGAAGATCCGGCTATCCGAAACAGCAAAATCGCATTTCCTGATGCAAGCGAACTGGAACGCTGCGAGACCTTTCAGTTCCTGGGAGATAAAAACGATGCCATTTATAATAAGCTTTGGCGCGAAATCAAATCCCAATAGCTTCTTTTGAGGCAGAAAGAGAGTTTTTATGAAACGAATTTTTTCCTATACCATCTCGGCTAAATACAACAATTGTACCCTGATTTCTTTTCTAAAGGAATCAGGGTATTCCAGTCAGGTGATCACACATTTAAAACACACAGAGAACGGAATTTTATTAAACAAGACCTGGGCAAGAGTCCGCGATATCCTGCACACAGATGATATTTTAACCATCACATTAGAAGAAAAGACTTCTTCTGAAAATATCGTTGCATCGCCTCTTCCACTTCATATCGTCTATGAAGATGAAGATTTGATGGTTATAAATAAACCGGCAGATATGCCGATCCACCCTTCACAGGGCAATTACGACAACACGCTTGCCAATGCAGTCGCTTACTATTATGCACAAAAAGGGGAGCCTTTCACTTACCGCTGTATCAACCGCTTAGATCGTGATACAACCGGACTTTTAATTCTCGCAAAACATATGTATAGTGCCTCCCTCCTCTCGGACATGGTAAAAAACCGAAAAATCCACCGGGAATATCTCGCAGTTGCGGAAGGCAAGACCCCTTCATCCGGCATCATTGATGCGCCAATCAGAAGAGTAGACGGTTCCACTATCGAGCGTCAGGTTGACTATGAACAAGGTGACTATGCCTGCACTCATTACAAACGTCTTTGCTATAAAAACGGATATTCACTTGTATCCCTGACATTAAAGACCGGCCGTACCCACCAGATACGCGTACATATGAAACACATTGGTCATCCGCTTCCCGGTGATTTCTTATACAATCCCAACTACCACGTCATCAAACGTCAGGCGCTGCATTCTCACTGTCTGTCATTCGAACATCCAATCACCAAAGAACCGCTGACATTCTCCTCTCCTCTTCCAGATGATATGGCAATTTTTTTCAATAATACAAATCAGGAGACAGTCAATTGACTGTCTCCCAACTATATTTCTTATATTTTTATACGTTAAAACATCCTCCACCAACAAATTCCCGCAAAAGAGAATTCGCCGGAATATTTTCACTTCCCACACCAATAAAATAGTCCAAAAACTTCAACAGACGTTTCGCTTCCACATATTCCTCGCAGTCTTTCTCAATTCCAAACAAAATCGGTTCCGCATATAATTTCAACACTGCCAACTCATAAATGAGCGCAGAATTAAACATTACATCTGCATCCTCCTGATAAGGAAAAATATTCTCTTCCTCCCCTTTTCTCACGGAAGGCCACATCGCGATTGTCTGTTTTGCAGAAGCGCCACGGGTTCTTGCATCTCTGACCATGCGCCGTATCAGGCGCCCATCCGTTGTCGGAATGCGATTGTGTTCATCGATATTCAACTGTGTCAATGCACTGATATAAATCTTAAACTTATTTTCTTTGGAGAGTTTATACGTCATGGCATCATTCAGACAATGAATCCCCTCAATCACAAGCACATCCTGTTCCCCAAGCTTTTTAGTCTCGCCGGAATATTCTCTTTTTCCTGTTTTAAAATTAAATGTAGGGAGCGCCACTTCTTTTCCTGACAAAAGATCTAACATATCCTGATTGAACAATTCCGCATCAATCGCTTCCAAACATTCAAAGTTATAATTGCCATCTTTGTCTTTCGGAGTCTTTTCCCGTTCAACAAAATAATTGTCTACGGCGATTGGATGCGGAACAAGTCCGTTCGCCCGCAGCTGAATCGAAAGCCGATGCGAAAAGGTTGTTTTTCCTGAAGAAGACGGCCCTGCGATCAGCACAAATTTGATGTCTGATTTATTTGCAATCATCTCCGCTATCTCCGCAATCTTCTTCTCCTGCATCGCTTCCTGCACAAGGATCATATCCTGAATATCCCCATTAGTAATCTTGTCATTCAGCGCGCCTACTGTCTCAATATTTTGTATGTCTCCCCACTTGGTCGATTCTTTCAGAACCTGAAATAATTTATGCTGTGGTCTGAAAGGCGGAACGACTGTCGGCGCATCTTTTTCCGGCATCTGAATTACAAAGCCTTCATCATACAGATGCAGTTCAAAGTATGGCAGGTACGATGCATCCGGCACCATATATCCATAATAATAGTCCTCAAACTCATTCATACTATAAATATTGACTTTTGACACTCTTCGGTATTCAAAAAGTCTTTCTTTATCGTGCATTCCATGTTTGTGGAATAAAGCAATTGCCTCATCCGTATGAATCGTACGTTTGTCAATCGGCATCTTTTCCACAACCATCTCTAACATGCGGCTCTTCACCTTGTCAAGGAACCGCTGATCTACTGCGACATCCCCTTCGATTGTGCAATAATACCCCTTGCTCAAAGAAAAATGAATACGTACCTTCCAAATATCTTTATGTTCACAGACATCATAGATTGCTTTTACAAGCATCAAACACATGCTTCTTCGATATGTCTGGTTTCCCACGGAATCCCCCGTCGTAACAAATCGTAAAGTACAGTCTTTTGTGACTCCTTTTCTTAACTCCTGAAGCTTTTTATCTTCAAACACTAAGACAATCTCATTTTCATATTGTTTTTGGTATTCCTTTGCAATTTTCGCAAAAGTCGTCCCTTCCTCATACTGCTTTACTTCATTCCCTACTTTTACCTGATATACCTTTCTATCCATGTGCTACTCCTTTCTTACAGCTATACTGTCTGAAACGGCTGTACAATCTCTGCTTTTTCTATCTTAACGCACGACAGATGACTCTCTAAAAACATCGCCATATCTTCTATGAAAATATGCTCCAATCCATAGTGCCCTGCATCTATTATGTCAAGTCCTCTTGCAACTGCGTCAATTCCCTCATGATGTCCAATATCTCCAGTCACAAGTACCTCTGCTCCCGTCTGAAGTGCAGTGTCAATCATACTCTTACCCGACCCCGGAGAAATTGCTGCACGTGTCACTTTCCTTTCTATATCACCAAATACCTTTACATCAGGCAGATGAAACTTCTCTTTTACCAGTTCACAGCACTCACCCAAAGTCATCTCATGTTTTAAAAGCCCTACTCTTCCAATCCCCTGATTATTTTCCGGAATCGTCACCTCCAAAGGCTCCGCCTGCACAAGTTCCATCATTTTTCCCGACAGCTCCGCCATGCCAAGCACATCGTAATTCGTGTGCATTGCATAATATGATATGTCATGCTGTAACAATTTCACAACGCGATTGCTGATAAAATGCTCATCCGTAACCGTTTTCAACGGCGAAAAAATAAGTGGATGATGCGTGACAAGCATATCTGCATTTCCCCTTATCGCCGCCTCAATAATCTCATCGGTCGCATCCAGCGCCACATAAATACGCTTTACTTCTTTTTCAGTGCGTCCCACCAAAAGTCCGACGTTATCCCAAGCCAACGCTGCCTCTTTTGGATATGTACCCTCAATCACATCAATTATCTCTCTACAAAGCATATGTTTCCCTCTCTTAATAAATTCCAAGCGCCTCTTTTGTCTGTGCTGTCTCATTTTCAAGTTCCGCTATCCGGGATGCAATATGTATTCCTTCTTCCTTCCTTAGCTGTCTGCAAATTTGCTCTTTTGTCTTTTCTTCCTTTTCTAAAAACAATTTTAAAACAGGATGTTTTTCTCTGAGTAACAACTTCCCATACCGCAGTTCTAATGTACTGTATTCCTCAGCAGACCCGTTTGCCACCTTCATCATCGGATAAAATTTTCCATCCTCCAAAACCATATCTTCTGCTATAATGCGGTAATTATGTTCACACAGATACTGGCGCACCTTTGCAATTTCAGACTGTGGCTGCAGAATGAATTCCGTCAGATTTCTGAAAATCTCTTCTCCATCCTCCATGATCTTTATGACAAGACCACCACCCATTCCGGCGACAATGACACAGTCACATTCTCCTATCTGTAGTTTTTGAACCCCGTCTGACAGTCTAGTCTTAATCTGCTCCCCCAAACCGTGCATCCGAATATGTGCTTCTGCACGGTCCAAAGGTCCCCGATTGATATCCATCGCAATCGCGCATTTATTTTTTCCAGACTCTACCAGATAGATTGGAATATAACCATGGTCTGTTCCGACATCCGCGACTGTCACTCCATTGCTCACAAGATCTGCAACTGCCTGTAATCTCTTTGATAGCTCCATACAAATACCCTAATCCAAATAATCACGAAGTTTACGGCTTCTGCTTGGATGACGGAGTTTTCGAAGCGCTTTCGCCTCAATCTGACGGATTCTTTCACGGGTGACGTCAAATTCTTTTCCGACTTCTTCCAATGTACGTGCACGTCCATCGTTCATACCAAAACGAAGACGCAATACTTTCTGTTCTCTGTCAGTCAACGTATCCAACACTTCTCCCAATTGCTCTTTCAGCAACGTTGCTGCTGCTGCCTCAGCCGGCACCGGAACATTGTCATCCTGAATAAAATCTCCCAAATGACTGTCCTCTTCTTCACCGATCGGTGTTTCCAAAGATACAGGTTCCTGAGAAATCTTCAAAATCTCGCGTACTCTTTCCACCGGCATGTCCAGTTCTTCTGCAATCTCCTCCGGCAACGGCTCACGCCCCAATTCCTGCAGCAGCTGTCTTGATACGCGAATCAATTTGTTAATTGTCTCCACCATATGAACCGGAATACGAATGGTTCTCGCCTGATCTGCAATCGCTCTCGTAATTGCCTGTCTGATCCACCATGTCGCATACGTACTGAATTTGAATCCTTTCTGATAATCAAACTTTTCAACCGCTTTGATCAATCCCAAATTTCCTTCCTGAATCAAGTCAAGAAATAACATTCCACGTCCCACATAGCGTTTCGCAATGCTGACAACAAGACGAAGATTTGCCTCTGCAAGCCTCTTTTTCGCATCTTCATCACCTTCTGCCATCCGTTTCGCCAGTTCAATTTCTTCCTCTGCACTCAACAATGGCACTTTACCGATTTCTTTCAGATACATACGCACCGGATCTTCGATGCTGATTCCATCCGGCACAGACAAATCAATCTTTTCCATGTCAACTTCATCTTCATCCGTCAACAAAATCTCCACATCATCTGCATCATCCGTGTCCGGACTGATTCTGAGTACATCAATATTCTGCGATTCCAAATACTCGAATATTTTCTCCATCTGTTCTGCTTCCAGCTCCATATCTGAGAAAACTTCATTGATCTCCTGTATCTCAAGAATACTTTTCTTCTTCTTCCCTAAAGCAACCAGATTTTTCAATTTTTCCTCAAATTTTATAGCTCTTTCTTCCATGTAGTGTCCATCCTCTCATAGCTTGTTTATATTTTATCCTTAATCAATAGAAATATGCATTTTTTGCAAGTCCTGAAGAGATTTCTTTGCCTCCATCAGTCTCTGCAGCCCCACAATATCCGTAGGGTTCAACATCTTTGTCGCAAACTCGATGCTGTTGTATTTTACGCGGATAATCGTCTCCTTCAACGCTTTCTCCTGCTCTTCTTTCGTGGTGAGTTCTCGAATCTTCGTATGGAACAACTCTGCCACTTCCCGGTGTTCTTCCTCATCTGTAAAATGATTCATCACCTTTGCCGGATTGACCTCTCCCGCTTCATACTGCTCATACAGAATCTCAGCAACTGTGCGGTAAAGTTCTTTTGTAAAATCTTCCGGTACAATATACTTTTTAATCTGTGCAAACAACGCCTCATTCTCTATCAGCCACGTCAGTAATATCTTCTGAGACTTCAGATTCCCATCTTCTTTTTGCTTTTCCCTGTTCGCCGTCTGTTTTGGCCGCTCCGCAGGTGTCGCCTGCCCCATTTGGATCGCCATCTTACCCACCAGTTTTTTCAATTCCTCATATCCAATCCGATATTTTTCAGCAACTGCTTCTATGTAATTGTTGCGCTCAATCTCTTCCTCAAACATGGTGAGACGTTTTGCTGCTTCTTTATGAAACGCAGTCTTTCCCTCCGGTGAGTTCATATCATACTCTTTTTCCAGAATCTCCAGGGAGAACAAAAATCCATTTCTTGCTTTATTGATCCTCTCCTCAAACGCCTCTGTTCCAAGATTCTTGATAAACTCGTCCGGGTCTTTATACGGCTCCATCCGGATAATCTTAGCTGTAATGCCTGCTTCTTTTAAAATCGGCATTGCACGAAGTGCTGCTCTTGTTCCGGCCTCATCGCTGTCATAGGTCAGATAAACTTCATTCACATACCGCTTGATCAGCGATGCATGTCCGGTAGTCAGCGCTGTCCCAAGCGATGCAACCGCATTCGTAAATCCTGCCTGATGAAGCGAAATCACATCCATATATCCCTCACAGATCAAAAAATAAGGTTTTCTGGATGTTCTGGCGCGATTCAATCCATAGAGATTCCTGCTCTTGTCAAACACTTCCGTCTCCGGCGAGTTCAAATATTTCGGCTTTGCATCTCCCATAACTCTTCCGCCAAATCCAATCACCCGGTTATTGACGTCCATGATCGGGAACATCACACGATTCCAAAATTTGTCGTGTGCCCCATGCCTTTCATCAACACTGATTAACCCCGCTTTTACAAGCAGTTCATCTTTATAGCCTTTTGTCTTTAAATACCGATACAGATCATCACTGTATTTATTCGAATATCCCAGACCAAAAGCGGTGATCGTCTCCTCACTCAGTCCTCTGCCAGTCAAATAGGTATGTGCCAGTTTCCCCTGCTCGGTCTTTAACTGGGCATAAAAATATTTTGCAGCAAGCTTATTGATCTCCAGCAGTGTCGCCTTCAGATCAGCTCTCTCTTTTGCTTCTTTAGAATACTCCACTTCCGGAATATCCACTCCTGCCCGCTCAGCAAGCATCTTAAACGCTTCCACGAAAGAATAATTCTCATATTCCATAATAAACGTAAATACATTGCCTCCCGCACCACATCCGAAGCAATAATACATCTGCTTTCCGCGGCTGACTGAAAAAGATGGGGATTTCTCATTGTGAAACGGACAAAGTCCAAAATAAGAACTTCCTTTTTTCTGTAACTTTACATATCCGGAAATGACGTCCACAATATCATTTTTTTGTCTTACTTCTTCTATTAAGTCTTCTGAAAAGTACATGTTGTCCTTCCTTCCAAATAAATTCCCCTACATTTATACTTATTCGACAAATCCTTTTGATTTCCTTTAAATTTTCCAAGATTCCGGCACAAAAATTTCCTGAAACTTTTTTACCGCATAATTATCGGTCATCCCAGCTATATAATCACAGATAATCTGTTCTTTGCCGTCACCTCTCAGCACTGCACGTTGCAACTCCGGCTCAGGAAGTTTTTCGAAATGCTCCGAATAGTACTCATAGAGATTCTGTACCAATTTGATTGCTTTTTCCTCCTCGCTTTTTGCGAGAGGATTCCTGTAGACATTTTCAAACATAAATTTACGCAGTCCCATAAGTGCCGCTTCTACTTCTTCTGACATCTGAATCTTTGGTTGATCCATACTATGTATGATCACATCGTGTATCATCGTATTTAATCTTGCTCGGGTTGTGTTCCCTAATATTTTCCGATATTTTGGCGGAATGTCTGCTTCACTCAGTATCCCGCCGCGTATCGCATCATCAATATCATGATTGATATATGCAATCTTATCAGATAATCTCACAATCTGCCCTTCCAAAGTAAATGGCTTTCCCGATGTCTGATGATTTCGAATTCCGTCAACAACCTCCTCCGTCAGATTCAGTCCCTCTCCTCGTTTTTCTATGCATTCTACAACACGAACACTCTGCTCATTATGCTTGAACCCAAGCGGACAGATCTGGTTGAGCGCCCGCTCTCCGGCATGACCAAACGGGGTATGCCCAAGGTCATGTCCGAGACTGATGGCTTCTGCCAAATCTTCATTTAAGCGAAGTGCTTTTGCAATCGTGCGGGCATTCTGCGAGACTTCCAGCGTATGCGTCAGTCTCGTCCGATAATGATCTCCTTTCGGGAGCAAAAACACCTGTGTCTTTTGTTTCATTCTTCGAAATGCCTTACAGTGCAAAATTCGATCCCTGTCTCTTTGAAATACCGGTCGGATATCACATTCCTCTTCTTTTGCCTTTCTTCCTTTGGAATCCTTGCTCAACGTCGCATATGGACTCAAATATTCAATTTCTCGTAATTCTAATTGTTCTCGAATCGTCATCTTACTCTCCCTTATTTTTCAGTCGTTCCTCTATCGCATTTACAACCGTCTCAAGCACCTTGATTCTCGCATAATACTTGCAGTTTCCTTCCACTACAATCCAAGGTGCTTTTTCTGTGGAAGTTCGAATCAGCATCTCATTTACAGCTTCTTCGTACTGATCCCATTTTTCTCGGTTTCTCCAGTCTTCCTCCGTGATCTTCCACTGCTTGTCCGGATTTTTCTCACGTGCCCTGAACCTTCTCTCCTGTTCTTCCTTATCAATATGAAGCCAGAATTTCAGGACAACCGTACCGGCATTCACCAAATCCCGTTCCATGTCATTGATTTCCTTATACGCTCTCTGCCACTCTTTTTTACTGCAAAATCCTTCAATCCGTTCCACCAGTACCCTTCCGTACCACGTTCTGTCAAAAATAGCAATATGCCCTGCTTTTGGCATTGCTCTCCAAAATCGCCAAAGATAATGATGTGACCGCTCCATATCATTCGGTGACGCTGTCGGATGCACCACATATCCTCTCGGATCCATTTTTTCCGTCAGTCTCTTGATTGCGCCACCCTTGCCAGCCGCATCCCACCCCTCAAATCCTAATACAACCGGAATACCTTTCCGGTATAGTTCTCCATGCAGTTTTTCTATCTCTTTCTGCAGTTTCTTTAATCTCTTCTTATATTCCGCCTTCGTATAAGAACAATCCAAATTGGCTTTTGCCAAGACTGTCTCCGATATTTCATTGTTTACAAGCACCTTATCCGGCATGATTTCTTCTTGTTTTTCCTGTTTTCTTTTCTCTATTTCCGCCGAAAGGCAATTGATTACTGTCGTGTAGATTTTTATTGTTGCAAATCTTCGGTCTGTCGCTTCCACGATTGTCCACGGTGCATAGTCTGTATCGGTTTTCTGCAGCATCTCCTCATTCATTCTTTTATACTTTTTAAACTCTCGATTCCGCTTCAGATCTTTTTTGCTCACTCGCCACGCTGTCTCTTTCCTAGCCAATAATTTATCGAATCGCTTTTTCTGTTCCTCTTGGCTGATACACAAAAATATTTTGATCAAAACCATACCATCGTCTGTCAACTGCCGCTCAAAAGACTGAATCGAATCATACGCAGACAGAACCTCTTTTTCTCCTGCTTTCTTTTCAAACCGATCAATCAGGACTTTACGGTACCAACTGCTGTCATAAATTGCGATTCTTCCTTTTTCCGGCATTTTTGTCCAAAATCTCCATAAAAACGGATATTTCTTTTCTTCCTCACTTTCATTCTTTACTGCATACACTTCAAATCCTCTCGGATCTAATGGACGAATCAATTCTGCAATCTGAATTCCTTTTCCAGATGCGCCAAATCCTTCAAAGGCAATCATAATCGGAATATTTAAATTTCTGCACACTCGTTGTAACTGTGCAAGCTTTCTCTCCAGCACACTGATTCTTCTTTGATATTCGTCTTTCTCCATTTTCTTTGTCAAATCTATCTTTTCCAGCATAAATATTCCTCCCATTACAGATATTTTTATGCAATTACGCGATTTATTATACAATTATATAACAATTATCTTTTCTTTTCCATAATTATCTATATTTAATAAATTTTAAAAAAAGTGTTGACATTTCACACAAATCATAGTATTATAATCAAGTAGCAAGGAGCTGTTACGCAGGAGTGTCGGAACTGGCAGACGAGCAAGACTAAGGATCTTGTAAGCAATGCGCTTGTGTGGGTTCAAGTCCCATCTCCTGCATCTTAAAAGAAATCTTTCGTTGGAAGATTTCTTTTTTTGTACTCTCTTTTAACTGATACTATTTTCCCTTTTTATAACTCAAAAAGAATAGCATTCGCTATTCTTTTTTAATCGGGGTGACAGGATTCGAACCTGCGACCTCCTGGTCCCAAACCAGGCGCTCTAGCCAAGCTGAGCCACACCCCGTTACTTTATTGAATTTTCATTACAATTATTAATCTTCCAATCGGGGTGACAGGATTCGAACCTGCGACCTCCTGGTCCCAAACCAGGCGCTCTAGCCAAGCTGAGCCACACCCCGTTATCATTCTTTGTATCTCTCAAAGACAAGTACAAGTATAACCAATTCTTTCCTTTTTGTCAAGCAATTTTGTTATTTTTTTCACTTATTTTGCTATTTTTCTTATTTTTTCTATTTCCCACACATTATACACATTTATTCACCAGTATATTACCGCAAAAAATCAGTACGTTTTCAAGCCATTTACGCATAAAAGAATCCCCGAAAACTCAAGGTTTCCGGGGATATGATTTTTTCCTAAGCTAATTTAGACTTTGCAACTTCTGCTAATGTAGCAAATCCTGCTGCATCATTTACTGCCATATCTGCTAAGATTTTTCTGTTCATCTCAACACCTGCTAATTTTAAACCGTGCATCATCTTACTGTATGATAAACCATTCATTCTAGCTGCTGCATTGATACGAGCAATCCATAACTGTCTCATCTGACGTTTACGTTGTTTTCTACCAGCATATGAAGATGTTAAAGCTCTCATTACTGATTGTTTTGCAACTCTATATTGTTTTGATCTGGCTCCTCTGTAACCTTTTGCCAGTTTTAATGTTCTGTTGTGTTTCTTTTTAGCGTTCATTCCGCCTTTAATTCTTGCCATGTCCTTCTAATCCTCCTTCAATTCTTCCAAAATCTTACAGATATGGTAAAACTTTTTTCATGCTCTTTACATTTGTAGCATCTGTAATAGTTGCCTGTCTAAGATTTCTTTTTCTTTTTGTAGATTTCTTAGTTAAGATATGGCTCTTGTAAGCTTTGTTTCTTTTTAATTTACCTGTAGCTGTTTTTTTGAAGCGCTTTGCAGCAGCTCTATTTGTTTTAATTTTTGGCATGATATGTTCCTCCTTAATATTTAGGTATTTATTTTTAACGTTTTTCAGTTAAAACCATACTAATGCTTCTGCCTTCGAGTTTTGCAGGTTTTTCAATGGCTGCAACATCTTTTAACATCTCTGCAAAATCATCCAGAATATGTTTGCTCGTCTGCATATGAGCCATCTCTCTTCCTCGAAAACGTAAAGTAACTTTTACTTTATTTCCTTTTTGGATAAATTTCTTTGCGTTGTTCACTTTCGTGTTCAAATCATTCGTATCGATGTTCGGCGAAAGACGCACTTCCTTTACCTCAACAGTTTTTTGTTTTTTCTTCGCTTCTTTTTCTTTTCTCGCCAGTTCATATCTGTATTTACCATAATCAATAATCTTACAAACTGGTGGTTTTGCTGTTGGAGCAATTTTAACCAAATCCAATTCTGCCTCTTCTGCCAGCTTCAAAGCTTCCCTTGCAGACATAACGCCTAACTGGTCACCATTCTCTCCTATTAAACGTACTTCCTTGTCTCTGATTTGCTCGTTGATCATTAAATCGCTAATTGTAGTGCACCTCCATAAATAAAATAATCTTTACTTTACTCTAATTTTTTCATATAATTGATGCGTAAAAAAAATGAATAGCTCACAGCTATCCACTCCATTTCTGCACACAAAATAGAAATTCTATTTTTATGCTTCAATATCAACCATTAGTCACCCACTTGTGCTAAGGTGAGAGTGGAACTCTGCTTTCTTTTTGCCTTACGTATGTATTAGCATATCACAGCTCACCATTTTTGTCAACGTTTTTTTCATTTCTTCTTATTATTTGCAAATGTCAATAGTTAGCGCACTATAATTTCAAAAAAATAATTTTTCTCTATTTTTCACAAATCAACCTAGTGATTTTTATTAATTTTACTGCTAAGTATTTTTTTCTTCCAAAAGAACAGTAAATATATTTATATTACATCTTAATAAGTGTACTCTTAACTAAGCCATATTACATCATTGAATATAGCTTGGTTAAAAATACACTCTTCCTAATTGTGTTTCCTATATTCCTAACTTTTTTAATTCTTCTTGAAACAAAACATCTGAATATAACCCGCCAAAAATCTCTCTCGGATATTCATTAATCCATGCTTCTATTTCTTTGACTCTCTTCTTACTGATACAATCTAAATCTGTACCCTTGGGGACATGTCTTCGGATCAAACGATTTTGGTTTTCATTACTTCCCCGTTCATAACTACTATAGGGGTGGCAATAAAACACAGACGTTCTTGTCTTCTTCCCTCTACGTGCCCTTTCCAGTCCCTTTGCATCTGAAAACTCAGTGCCATTATCAACTGTAATGCTCTTAAAAATTTTCCTAAAGTTTGCTCCCCACTGTCGCTCAATTTTATCTACTGTACGAACCACTTCTTTTGCTGTATGTTCTTTCAAAATTTCAATAATCTCTTTTCTTGTTTTTCTTTCCGTTAAAACCAAAAAAGATTTTTTAGATACACCTTGCTTCCCAACAACTGTATCCATTTCCCAATGTCCAAATTCTTCCCTTGTTTCAATAGACTCTGATCGTGTCTCTATGCTTTTTCCTGCACTGGCACGCTTACGTCTTTTTTCTCTTTTCTTTCTTTGCTTTACATGTCCGCCTAGTGGCAGATTTTCTTCTGTCAAATTCAAAAAAATCCCTTTTTTGATGTAATTATAAATAGTTGCTCTGCTGATACTTACTGTGAACTTTTTTCCCTCTTGCTTCATTTTCTGAATCACAGCATAAGGAGAATATTTCTCTTCAACTATTTTTTCTTCTAAGTACGCAGCTAGCTTATGGTCTTTACCGAGTTTTATATCTTTTCCCTTTTCCCGCAAATGTTTCTGATAATTCTCCTCTGCAAGTTCCGGACTATATCTAATTTCCTCTGTCCAGTCAGAATTTCGATGTACATATTCACCTCTTTTTAATTCTCTTGATACAGATGTCCGATGCTTACCAATCAACGCTGCTATTTCTGTTTGATTATGCCCGGCTTTTACAAGAACTTCTATTTTCAGCCTATCTTCCCAGTGTATTCTTGTGTAACTCATATTCCGTTCTTACTCCTTTATCAACTATCTAACACTACCGGAGCCATCACTACACAGTATGTCAATAATGCTTGGAAAAGTACTATATTTATTCCGCACTTCTTTTGATAAATTTTTTCTTGTTCCTCTGCTACTTCTAAAAGTAACTGTTCTCTTTTTTCATCCAAATATATCTGTTCCATTTCATCTTTTTGAATATAATTTGGGTCTGTCATTTTCCGGATCAGAAGCTGCGGTTTTACAGTACGATCGTATTCTAAGTAATAGTCTATCATTCGTCTATGAAATGTAGTACGTGGAATATCCATTTTTTGAATCAATACGTTTTCGAGTTCCAAAGTTGCCTTGGTAACTCTAAATGATGTTTTTTTCATTACTTCTCCCTCATTTTTTAAATTTTTCAACTTTTTTTGCAAAGTAGCGTTAGTTTTTATCAAGTAAAGTGTATATATTAGTAGAGGAGAAATTTTTTATATGAGGTCAGAGCGCTGGCACTTAAGACCACGCTCTGCTGTCCTCTACCTCATTTAAAGTTTTTCGCCCCTACCATAATATTCTTTCAAGCTGGTTTAAAGCGTGCAGATACTTTTTATATTCCTTGCTTCCAAGTTCAACCTCTTGTGAACATCGTTCCAAAATCTTTTTCAAATCAGACTCTACCTGTTCTTTTGAAATAATTTTCTTTTTTTCAATTTCCTCTATTCTTCTTTCAACTTCCTTAACTTCAATCTTTTCTCCTGTTGTTTCTTCAATCAATCTATTTTGCTCTTCTTTAGGCATCTCCAGCATTTTTTCTGCCGCAGCAAATGACACCTCATTTTTCAACAATTTATCCATCAGCTCATCACTTGCGTTTTTTTCCACTTTATTAATCTGCTGTACTTTACCTTCTGATATTCCAGCATGAGCAGATACTAAAGTTTTCATTTTCTGACCCACAAGACGTTCCGGTTCATATTCTCCATTTTCTCCATATCTCGCTGTTCCAGCCAAAAGAGCCAATTGTTCCGGGATATACTCTTCTCCATTCTCTTTCAGTTCCTGAAAAATACGTGTCCAGTTTTTTACTTCCATTAATTGATCTGCTTCTTTTTTATGACGATATTGGTTTGTAACCATTATGGAAAATAATTCTTTTGTATCATTGGACAATGGTAATTTAATTTCTTTGGGGTCTTGGAAAATACATGGTACTGTGTTCTTATACTTCGCCGGATATCTCCCCTGCTCCTTTAATAGCTTTGCAGCTCTCCATCTTCTTTCTCCTGTCGTAAGCGTATACATTCCCTGTGGATTTCTTTCCGGTAATAAAATCAATGGCTGTAAAATACCATCTGACATTACAATCAATTCCGCCAGCTCGTCTAATTCATCGATTGAAAAATCGTTCTTTTCATTCGGAACGATTAAATCCATATCTATATTTACAACTTCATAACTAGATACATCTGCTGTTTTTGAAACTGGACTGAGTAGTCCAGCTCCAACTTTTAACTCCTCTTCTCTTTTTTGTTTAAATTTATTTTTACTCATAGTCATATTACTTTTACCTCATCTGTACTTTAAATTTTTCAGACACTATAATATTGTATTATAACATATACTTTCTACTCTCTGCAAATGATAATAACCTTTATTCTGAATTTTCTAATTATTTATTATATATTCTGCTAATTTCTCATATTGTTGCGTAGCCTTTCCATATGTATCTAACACAAGTAACGGTTTCTGCTTTAAGCCTGTCTGTTCCATTTTTGTGCATACTGGAATTGAACACTCTTTTAAAAATATATCTCCAAGAGCTTCTTCACAATCTTTTTCTGCATCTTTGCAAATATTTTTTCTCACATCATACTGTGTAAGAAAAACGCCTTTCAGTTCAAGCTTTTGATTATACTCCTGTACTGTTTTCATCAAACGAATAATATTCGCAACCCCCACCCTCGAATCTTTATCACATCGAGACGGAATATAAATCCCATCACATGCTGCCAATGCATTTACATTCAACAACGAGACACTCGGTCCACAGTCAATCATACACAAATCAAATTCACCTTTTACTTTATCCAATTGTTTTTTTAAACGGAATTGCTGTGGCATTGTAACATTTCCAAGCAATTGATTTTCTACACTTGATAAAGTAATATAGGATGGTATTATAAACAAATTCTCATATTCTGTCTCGTAAATACAATCCCTAATATCCTTTTCTGAATCGAGAAGAATATCTTCCACCGTGTTCTCTACTGGATACACTCTCCCATTCAAAAGCTCTGTCAATGAATATTCCTGTTCGTCCCCACTAAAACCAAAAAGCTGACTTGTGTTTGCTTGTGGGTCAATATCTACAACTAATACTTTCTTTTCATATTCGGTTGCAATCATGTGTGCCAATGTCGTGATACTTCCTGTTTTTCCTACTCCACCTTTATTGTTTAAAAATCCTATTACTTTCATTCTAATTTCCTCCTTTGAATCTCTCTTTTTCTATGTTTATATTATATTATAATCTTTATTCTTTTTCAATAAATTATAATATACAATACACATTCATTTTTCTTTTTTGAGGAAATTATTTAGGGGACAAATTTGTCCCCTAATAAAATCATAGACTGATTTCATCCAACACATATTCCTGCTCCAAATTGTACTCACGTATGTTTTTCATGCTCTGTATCATTTCTGTCCGGAAAGATTTATTTAGTTGCATCAATGCTTTATCTAGTTCCCCCAATGGGCTTCCCATCCGTCGCTTTGTCCTCTCAGTAGAAAGATCCAGCATCATATTTTCCGCTAATTGATTTCCCTGTGCTGCCGCCTGCGAAAAATAATTGTACGATGAAAATATATTCCTTTCCACATTTTCCCCCTTCAAATACTCAAAACCAAGTTTCAGCTGCGCATATTCATTTCCTGATTCTGCTAGCTCTGTCATATACTGCAGCCCAAGTTCGGGACTATATTCTGAACTTATTTTATCTAAATAAATTTTACCAACAAAATACTTTGCCCTATCATTCCCTTGCTCTTTCGCTCTTTCTAAATATTGGACTCCTTTTGCTTCATTGTAGTATGGAGATTCTTTTCTCACATACTCTTTTCCAAGATAATAGCAAGCATATTCATTTCCCGCTTCCACTAATTCTGTCAGATATCTTACGCCTTGTTCCACATCATATATTCCACTATCTAAATCAAGATACACTTTCCCCAAAAGAATTTTTGCGTATGTATTTCCTTTTTCTTCTGCAGCTTTTAAATATCCTACTCCTTTATTGATATCTTTTAATTTTTCATCCGATATGAAAAGTTTTCCCAATGCATACTGGGCGATTTCATTATCTCCTTTCTCTGCCAGTTCTGTCAGATACCCAAGTGCAACTGGCAACTTTTCTCTTATGTCGTATTTAATATAAATCTGACTCAGCAACAACTGTGCCGGAACATTTTTTCCTTCTGCTGATTTTTCTAAATATGAAATTGCTTTTTCTGTGTTTTGTTCACATCCCTTTCCAGTATACAACATCTGTCCAATCTGATATTGTGATAGCGGATCTCCTTCCAATTTTCTATCCATAGATAGGAATCCATCAAAAGCATTTTTATAACTATTTTCCGCTGCTCCTAAGTTTATTTCTGTTCCCTGTCCACATTCATACATTACTGCTTTCTTCTGTTCTGCAAATGCTGAATTTGAAATCCCCTGAAATATCTGAAATGCTTTTTCGTAATCTTGTTCCACATCATCTCCACGATAGTAAATATTTCCTAATGCATATCTTGCATAATCTGTGTCTGAATTTTCAAACCACTGGATTGCCTCTTGAACATCTTTTTCTGTTCCCCATCCTCTGTTATACTGTTTCCCGATTCGGTACTGTACGTAGCTCTTCAGATCAAATGAATTGGTTTCACTTCCCTTAATATAAGGCTCTGCCTGTTCAAACATCTGTAAAGATTTTTGAAAACATTCTTGGGATTTCTCTAAATCAATTTCTGTTCCTCTGCTATACATTGTTATCTCTCCAATGAAGTACATCACAAATGGATTATCCTGATATTTTTTTTCAAGCATATCTGCCAAATTTTTTTCTTTTGCAAAATCAATCTGTTCTTGAAGATCTTTCCACTCCTTAAAATAGTCCATATACGACCCTGAAGATTTATTTTGCTGAGAACTTTTTTCAAATAAGTTCCCAGCCTTTTCAAATATTTGTTCTGTCTGTTGAACTTCTAAGGTTTCTATATTCGATTCTTCTTGTTGTAGCAAATCCGGCTCCTTTAAAATCATATCTTCTTTCAAGTTTTCTGTAATCTTTACTTTTTCTTCTCTGTATCCGCTACCCAAATATGTTTTTTCAAGTTCAAATGAAGTTTCTTTTTTTGAAATGCCAACCTCATATGCCCTAATTTCACGCAACACGAAATTTCCCATGCGCCTATATAGATCTTCTTTTTTCGTCTGTTCAAAATCCTCCCAATTCCCTCCGCCATATGCCTCCGCATATAATTTACTTTGCCTTTGCAAAATTTCTGTAAACTTTTTATATTCCTCTTTACAATACTTTTGTATATAAGCCTCACTAATGCCATCTATTTGTTCCCGAAGTGGTTTTATTGCATAGCTATTATAATTTTGTTTATGTTTAGGAACTCCCTGTAAATTTTCAAATAGTTTCAAAAACTGTTCCCGGATAACCGGATCCTCTCGAAAATTTCTACTTTCTGCTGAAGCAATAATATCTTTCCGGATAATGTTATTGATTTGTAGATTAATATCTTTCGTTCTCATAATTTCATTTACAACGGCACTTTTACAATTATTGATATTCTGAAGCTTAAATTTTCCTCGTACCTCTTTTTTCCCATTGTACATCATTTTTTCTCGCATCGGGTACGGCTCTACTGTCGCAATATGCACATGCAAATTGTCTGTATTGTAATGGATACCGGCACTCCATACAGCATGTTCTAAACCTTCACTTTTTAATAATCGGTTCACTGCAAGACGGGTTACTTCTTTTAATTTTTGTTCATCCAAAATTTGCTTTTGAGAATCATATATCCCATTTTGTTCCAGCCACCGATTGTCAAAAGAAATAACGGTCTGCCACATAACACTCTCGTTATCCTGAGCTGTTTGAAAAACATCTTTTAATTCTCTTTTTTCAGAATGAGTTAAGTTATCTTTTTCGTTAGTAAACAGTCCTGTTGATTTTTCTGGATTTCCCATATAATCATTAAACAGATTAAAGGTTTGTATCGCATGATTTCTTTGTGCTTCCTCCCGATCCAAATAATCTATGTACCCTGAATATGCATCTGAATTAGGTCTACAAAAATCTTGCATCAAAGTAACTCCTGCCTTTATATCTCCCAACCTTATACCTCCTTTTCCGGAAACATTTTTGTCTTTCTCTGTTTAGGGGACATTTTTGTCCCCCTCTTTTTCTTCCCTGCTTAGGAGACAATTTTGTCCCCCTCTTTTTCTTCCCTGCTTAGGAGACAATTTTGTCCCCCTTCAGTTCTTCTCTTCTTAGGGGACATTTTTGTCCCCTCCAGTTCTTCTCTTCTTAGGGGACATTTTTGTCCCCTCCAGTTCTTCTCTTCTTAGGGGACATTTTTGTCCCCCTCTGTTCTTCTCTGCTTAGGGGACAATTTTGTCCCCTCTGGTTTTTCTCTGCTTAGGGGACAATTTTGTCCCCCTCTGTTTCTTCCCTGCTTAGGGGACAACTTTGTCCCCCCTCAGTTCTTCTCTTCTTAGGGGACAATTTTGTCCCCCTCTGGCTCTTCTCTTCTTAGGGGACAATTTTGTCCCCCTCTGTTTCTCCCCTGCTTAGGGGACAATTTTGTCCCCCTCCAGTTCTTCTCTTCTTAGGGGACAATTTTGTCCCCCTCTGTTCTTCTCTTCTTAGGGGACATTTTTGTCCCCCCTCAGTTCTTCTCTTCTTAGGGGACATTTTTGTCCCCCTCTGTTTCTTCCCTGCTTAGGGGACAATTTTGTCCCCCTCCAGTTCTTCTCTTCTTAGAGGACATTTTTGTCCCCCTCTGGCTCTTCTCTATCTAGGAGACAATTTTGTCCCCCTCCGGCTCTTCTCTATCTAGGGGACAACTTTGTCCCCCTCTGGCTCTTCTCTATCTAGGGGACAATTTTGTCCCCCTCCGGCTCTTCTCTATCTAGGGGACAACTTTGTCCCCCCTCAGTTCTTCTCTTCTTAGGGGACATTTTTGTCCCCCTCCAGTTCTTCTCTTCTTAGGGGACATTTTTGTCCCCCTCTGTTCTTCTCTTCTTAGGGGACAATTTTGTCCCCCTCTGTTCTTCTCTTCTTAGGGGACATTTTTGTCCCCCTCTGTTTTTTCCCTGCTTAGGAGACATTTTTGTCCCCCTCTGTTTTTTCCCTGCTTAGGAGACATTTTTGTCCCCCCTCCAGTTCTTCTCTTCTTAGGGGACATTTTTGTCCCCCTCTGTTCTTCTCTGCTTAGGGGACATTTTTGTCCCCTTCTCTTAAACCCCTTTCTTTTTATTTTTGTAATCTTTTTTCTGCTTCAAATTAGCTAACTTTTTCTTTCTATGATCTTTTAATTTAATAAGAACTTCTGATTCCTCCTCGCTTACTGGATAACACACATCAAATCTACTATCTATTAAAATTGTATTTAAAATATCCAATGTCAGTTCTTGCATTTCTTCCATTTTCCGAAACACTTCCATTGATATTCCATTAACAGTTTTTTCATTTTTACTATATTGCCGTAAAATATACCGCAATGCTGCCGCCTCACTTTTTAGTCCTTGTTCTTCTTGCACTTTCTGAATTATTTTCTCATCTTCCTCTTCCAATCTAAAAGGTTTAACTTTCATTAGCTCTTCTCCATTCTTCTTCTAAATATTTCTCCATCAAAATCTCCTGTTTCAACATCTCTAATGTTTCAGAGTTATGCTGTATAACTTCCATGTTCGTTTTGATTAAATTCACATAGCGTTCCTCGACCTCTTTTATTTCTCCAGCTATCACATGATTCTTTAAAATACCGATTAAATATTTATTACGACTCATCCCATGTTCTTTTGCCATCCTATCAATCGCAAGCACAACTTCACTTTCTAATTTATATATTTTTATATCCTGCTTCATATTAACTTCCACCTCTTAATCATTGTTTTAATATTTATATATTAATATATAAAACTCAACTTATCAAGACCGATATCGCTTGTATTCTCCAAAAAAGAAAAATCACCCCATGAAAACCCTAGGCTTTGCCTAGCCCCAAAGCCATTTTGGGGTGGGTTTTCCCTTATGCTCTTTCCCTAGATGTTTCCAATGATTTTCCGGGCATCCATTGTTCCAGGTATTTCATTTCATACAAAAAACAGCGTACAGAACATTTGTTCTTGCTGCTGTTTTTTTGTGCAACGTATTTCATTTATGCTACAAATAAAAATTTTGTGTTTCTAAACAATTCCTTGTTTGATTGCTTTTTTATAACATTTAATTATCCAGTTGATATCTCTTGTTTGGTGCTTTGTGTGCCACTTGAAAAGACTTTGAAAGCCGGCTTCAATATCTCCGGCTTTCTTCGCTCTCTTAACTGCTATTTTAACGGCTGCTATTTCGTCTGTATACATCATATTATATAACCTCTTTCAGCACTTCGTAAGGCTCAAATCTGAAAATAAATCCGTGTTTAAATTTTGAGTAATAACCACCCAAGTCTTTTATAATTCTTTTGATTCTTATATATTCTTCCTTGGGCAATGTCTCTTCAATTCTTACAACCCATAGTTCGGAGCCGTCGCGTGTATCTTCGCCGTGTGTAACTTTAAAAGTATATGTTTTCTTTCCTTCGATTGCGGTGGCGTCTGTTTCTTCCGACTGTGTTTTTGCATTGCTCTGCTTCGCTGGTGCTGTGCTACGATTTTTAATTCTTGCTGTCTTTGGTACAATTTTTATATTTTTGCCGTTGTCCTTACAGCATCCAAAATAGTAAAAATCTACATGGAAATAGTCAATCATTCCGTCGCAATCTTCGTAGTTATAAGATTTTACAAAATTATCTACATCCTGAATAACCGCCCTCGTAGCTTCATTCAAAACATTTTTATATACATTTGTTGAATCTCTAATAATTTTTTCTTTTTCTTCTCTTGATGCATTTAGAAAATTCATTCTTTCATCAACAACCCAATTCCATGGAAATAAACTTTTTCCAATTTTTTCAAAATCCTCACTTGTCAATTCTTCAAAAGGTTTATAAATTTCAATTGGACTTTCTTTCAGTGCAACATGTAACTCTTGACACATAGAAGCATATGTTGTACGTACACTGAATTTATATGTTGGATATTTTTCTTTTACATATGTACGCACAATCTGAGCAACTTCTTTTAGAGTCCTGCTCCAGCTGTGATTGCTCCCCTCCCATCCAAACTGTGTGTAAAACTGATTTCTAACACTATCCGCTGTTTCTTTAACGGGTTCTTTCATTTTCGTTCCTTTTCGCTCTTTCCAAATCGGAAAAAGAGAATCAAATTCAACATTGATGTTTTTCATTTCTTCAAGATCGCCACCATTGTCCGGGTGGTATCTTTTAAGCAATTCTTTGTATTGTTTCTTTAAATCCTCATAACTCTTTACATTTTTAAAATATTTTGCCATAATATAATTATCTCCTTTCTTTGGGGTGCCGGTTTCGTTTCATTGCTAGTGTGTGCGATTCCGGCTTTTTTGTTTGCATTTCTGATAATTCTCTTTTCTTTCTGTCTTGCGTGTGTTATTATTTTATCACAGGCTGTCGCAAGACAAACCGCCTGTGATTCGTTGGGTAATGACTGTCTTTTATAAGACGGTCATTTTAATTTATTTATTGGAGCAGTGCCTTAATCTTGGCTTTTGCCTCTGCTAAATCTTTACACTCTTCTAGAATTGTTAAGATTTTTCTCTGCTCATTTTCTCTTGCAAGTCTTTCTATGACTTCACTTGCATTCGGCATTTTCACATTTACCACCCTTTCTGCCTTGCATATTTCAAAAGTTTTTGTTTTGATACTTATATTATAATATATTTACACTTCTTTTTCTTCTTTTTTCAGCTTTTCCTACACCTAATTTTTCTTTTTTGCAGAAAAATTTGTTGCCAAAATGGCAACAAAAAAAGAGCCTCTCAGCTCCATATATCTTCACAGTTCCTTTACTCTGTTACTAAATTATTTAGGGGACAAATTTGTCCCCTTATTTTCTCCTTGAACATTCTATTCTTATCTGCTCCCATTTATTCCATACTACATTATTTTTTGGAGCATTGTCTATGAAGTGTAATATTTTTTAAATCTCATTTTGAGACTGATAATAAATCGCACAGGTTTTTCCCACATATTCTTTTCCAGAAATAACCACTTTATTTGTGATATACTGTATTTTCTTTGGTCCTGCCGAAACTATAGACATAATAAAGTTTAAACTTTGTATAATATTAACCTCTCCTTGATATATCCAAAGGTATCTGATATTCAGAAATCATTTCAAAATCATCAGCACTTACCTGTTTAACACATGGATTTTCGTTCACAAACATTTCAATAAAATAATATTTTTCCCCACTATTCTCTATCACTACTTTTTCAACTACATATTCTGTTCCATGTTTTATAAGTTCTGTTTCCGGCACTTCACTTTTTAATTGTACAACCATATTTTCCTTTGATTCTACAAGTAATTGCGATTCCTTAGATACACAATCTGATATGCTCCCGTCTGGAGTTGTTACAGCTTCTGTCCCCATTTCAATTATAGAAATAGTCATGGAGATAATTGAAATAATAATCGCAGCACAACTCAATATATATGTTTTCTTCATAACATTCCTTTCTGACTATCATCTTCTTTTCTGATTCTAATACTCGTTACCTCTCTTTAATTATCTAGGGGACAAATTTGTCCCCTACCTTTTTAATCTCATTAATCCCAATTTATAGAATCATGTAATACTGTTCCGTGCTGAGCAATGCTTTCATTTGCTCGTTCAATTGCCTCTATTTCATCCGGCAATGCTTTATCTTCCGGAACAAACCGAACCAACACTCTAAATATTGTTTCTGTGTCACTCTCATCAATTAAATCTATTAATCCTTTTAACATTTCTTTACTCATTGTCAACGCCTCCTATAATCGCTTGTATACCTGCCCTCTTGGTAAAACATCCTTTATGATTATTGTATCATTTATTACCGAAAAAATAACTCGCAAATCTCCAACTCGTAATCGGTAATCATCTTTAATTCCTTGTAACTTTTTTACATCACCCGCCGGAAGTTTCTCAATTGCTATCTTCAACCTCTGTTTTGTTGGTCTATCCATTTTACCAATGTGCTTCGCAGCCTCTTTTTCATACTCGATCCGCAACTTGACACCCCCTTTATTTCCCTATCAATACTTTAACATTTTTTTTCTTTAAAGTCTATTCTCTTTACAGACTTCCATTTATTTTTTGGAACTGTCCGCTATCAGCAGACAGCTCCTGACACATAAGAGATGCTTTTACAAGAATATTTTTCCCTCTTCTATCGAATAATAATATGCATGGTCTGAAAGCCTTTCTTCTTTGCTTACCTGTGTTTCATTCACTTCTTGTATCATAGTGTCCATCATTTTTCTATCTATATCTGCATAAGACGGAACAATAAGCACTTCATCAATGCTACTTGGAATAATGTAAAAATTTTGTTTTAATTTTTTGCCAATCTCTTCTAAAATTTCTGTTCTCAAAATTGCTGTAGCCCCCCAAAACTTTTCTTTGTTTGTAAGAACATACATAATTTCCTCTTCACACGATTTTATCAATCTTCTCTTTTCTTCTTCATCTATTGGCATCTCTTCAAATATCTCTATCATGTTATAAAACTTATATTCGAATTTGATTTCCATGTTTTTTAATGCCAACTCATATAATTTTTCCTCTCTTAAAGGTATCATTTTCAAAATATCATTTGTGATTAAAATTGTCATTCTTTCACTTTTATCTTTTAGTTCTCCGCCATCTAAATAATATATAACAGACAAGTCTAAAAAAGTCTTATGCGGTACTCTTTGCAACAATTGCGCGTTACTGTCCGTATGTATTAATTTACAAATTACATTTTCCTCTTTTCCCACTTTCTCTAAAATCTTTTTGCAACTGAAAGGAACGTCCCTGTGCTCGTTGTACACTTTTATTATTTCCTTTGCGATTGTTTCAATCGAGCAAATTTTTTGTTGATACTTATAAAAAAATTCTTCCAAATATATTATTGGCGAAATCTCTTTTTCCCCCATAATAATTCCGGCTCGCACAACACTATTATTTTTTGTGGTTTCGCATAATCTTACATCCTCTCCTGTTCTTCTTTTTACCTCTTCCAATACACTTTTTTGAAATACTTTGTAATTCATTTTCCATTCTCCTTTTCTTATTGTTTTTGTTTACAATATAATTATATTATATTAATGCCTAAAGTGCATCTTTTCAGAGATAATTAGAACGAAACTTTTTCTTTTTTGGGGAAAACTATTTGCTTTTATTATGCCAATATAGTATTATATAAATAACCTTTTAAGGTTGTTTTTGTTTACAAAATAAAAGCCTTTGGAACAGTTCTCCATTGGCTTTTATTCTACTATCAGCTCCACTATGCTCTTTTCTATATTCTATTGCACTTCCCTTTTCCCCAAAAAAAGAAAAATTTTTATTCGATATAATCCACTCCCTGCTTTTTTGCTTCTTTTATTCTTCGGAATAAAGTTGATCGACTTACACCTAATTCTTCTGCCACTTCTTTCGCAGTCGTTACATCAATCCATTTTTCAACCTCTTTAATTGAAATTTTCCGTTTCAACTTAATTGACTTTGCCCCAGCTTTTCTGCTTTTTATTTTTCTTATAGTCTCTTTGTCATAACGAATTTTCAAGAAGTTCTCTCCAGACTGTTCTTTTTCAAAAGAAGCATCCGCTCCCACATTTTTTAATATATCGTTCAAAATTTCCAGTCTTTTTATCTCTTCACAAGAATTTGTTATCTTTATTTCAAATAAAATTTTGTCCATAGCTTTCTTATTTTATCGTTTCACAATTAATATTGAGACTGTTTATAGACAAAATAAAAAGCGTCTCATTATTAATTATGAATCTCAATCTTTTTCCCCTCTTTCTTTACAACCTTATACCACTTCCCGCATTTTGTGCACCTGTATCTATAAATACGTCCAACAACACGTTGAAAATAGATATTGCCACATCTACAACTTTGGCGTTTTCCGCAGTCATCTCTTAACATTACCTTATCCATAATTCTCCTTCTTTTACATAGGGGACAAATTTGTCCCCTAACTTCAAACCCTATTCTTTAGTTTTTAATTTCCTTTAATATATTTTTTACTTCTTCACTTGTCAGCGTTCCTTTCCTCTGCAAGTTTTCAGATATAGCTTCAACCATTGTTCTGTTTTCCGAAAGAATCTTCTGTGATTCATTCCAAAATTTTTTAGATAGTAATATTGTTTTTTCTTCTAACTCCCAATCTAGTAAAGTTTTGCTTACACTTGAATCCGTCATAACAATATATGCTTTGATCCATTCTGTAGCTTGAAGAAAATCACTGTCTTTGCCTATAAAACTTCCTATATGCATTTTATCAAGTAGCATTTCTTCTGCAATGGCTCCTTTTACTTTTTTGAAACACCATTTCCGTGTAACAATGCAAGGTTGCACGTACATCTTCGGTTGCGTCATGCGCCGGGAATTCATAGTTGTAATACGCAGCACAATTAATCAGCTTGTGCCAACGCCAACTTTTATGATAATCATCCCATTCGTGCATAAGCCAGGCAAATTTTAACATCACGTCAAATTGCATCACGTCCGGAATTTCAATACCGGCAGCTTCTAAAAATGAATCATCAAAATGTATTCCATTATATGTAATTAGAATATCTGCAGCGTCAAATATTCTCTGAACTTCATCTCGATAAAAGGAAAACGGTTTTTCATTTTCGACTTTTTCTGGTGTGATGCCGTTAATGGCTGCAGCTTTTGACCACGATTCCGTATGCTCCGGTTTGAAATAATGTTCAAACAAAACACTGCCCTGCAGATCCATAATGCACATGGATAAGATTTCATCTCCCAGTTCTGGAGAAAATGGATACAGACCAGTAGTTTCTAAGTCATATACAATCCCATTCTTATATTTTTGGAATGTTTTAAAATAGCAATCTGCACACAATCCCTTTTCTCGGACAAATGGTATTTCATTGTTAACAATCTCTCTATAATGAAATTTCTTTCCACAACTTTGGCAAGTACGTTCCTTATCTCTACGCTTTCTCTCTGCATTTTTTCGGGCTTTTTCTTTTTTTGATTCGTGATATGGAATTGTTTTATTTATGTCATAAAGGTAGTAATCGCCATACGATCTACGTTTTACAATAGCACGTGGCTTCACATTGTATCCTGGCATCAAATTTATTTTTTGTAGTTCCGTTTTTGATTTTAATTCCGGATACTTTTCTCTTTCCCAAGGTTTCACATCTAATAATTCAATTTTTTTACTCATAAGCACTACCTCTTTTGTGCGTCTACATATACTCTTACATATTGTTTCTCTCCTTTATTTCTATCTGGATACGGCCTAGAAACAGAGAGCAGTTCAAAGTCTTTTTTCAAGACTTCTACTGCCTCCAGAACCTCTGTTTCCTCCCCATGAACTCTAATTTTTACCATTCCGTAACCGTTCATTTTCTGCTTTTAAATAAATTTCTCATTAAACTTTCTCCGTTCGGATTATTTCTTTTGCTTTCAGCTTATCTACTTTGAGCTTAGGGGGACAATTTTGTCCCCCTCCTCATAGCACCGCTACTCTAGTCTTCACTTCCAAACAATTCCGCATGTGCATTGTTATATACAGCATACTCCGGATATCTCAATTGGATTGCCTGCCAAAAGAATGGTGCATATTCACAAGCAAAAAGGTCTTCTACACTATAACGGCTGCATTCCTCAATCTTTTCCTTTGCATCCTTTTTTTGATTCACTGTAGGCGTTCCATTGCAGAATAAATTAAACGCCATACGTACCACTTTCAAACTGCCACTTGTCTGCCAGCCCTCCTGCAGACATTCCACTCTGACGCAATGAGTTTCTTCATCAAAAATATTTTTGAAATGAAATCTTGTGTCTACATTTACTCCAAGACAATAATATAGAGCCTGATGATACACATCTTTGAATTTAGAATTTTGCATTTTTTCCATGTAAAATTCCTGATGTTTTTCACTGATAAATTCTATCTTTTTTTCTGCCATAATCCTCTTCTCCTTTTCTTATCGCTGCATCACGTCCATCTTGGCCGGATGCAGCTTCAACTACCGTATTTTACCTGTCGCCCATTTTATGAAAATGGAAGTTCTCCATCAATTCCATCCGGAACATTCATAAATCCATCCCCTGCAGGAGCTTCTCCGCTCATATCATAGTTCTGACTTTTTTTACTTTCAGCAAACTCCTGCTCTTCTACAACAACATCTGTTGTGTAAACTTTCACACCATCTTTATTCGTATAACTTCCTGTTTGGATACGTCCAGTCACAGCAATCTTTACGCCCTGATGTAAATATTTCTCTGCAAATTCTGCCCCTTTTCCAAAAGACACGCAACTAATAAAATCCGCTGTCGCATCTCCTTCTCTCTTAAACCGCCGGTCAACCGCTAATGTATATCTAGCAACCGCACTTGCATTTTCCCCTTGTGAATATCGCACTTCCGGCTCTCTTGTTAAACGTCCTATCAAAATCACTTTATTCATGTTTTCTTTTCCCTCCACTTTCTTTTTTCTTTGTTTTATCTTTAATATAATTATAATATATTTGTATTTAAAATTCATTCAAATCAATATCGATTGCACATATAATTTTTCTTTTTTGGGGAATATTCTTTTATTTTTTATATACGTTTCTTTTTTTGCCAATAATCTTTTCATCTCCACAACTTGCTTGAAAAGCTCCTGTATTATTTCGGAGCAAGTAATGTCAATTATGGATTTTATATAAATTAAGATTATAAATAAATATAGATTTACTCTGTACTAAAAAGTCTCTACAGCCCTCTATTTTCAAGGGTTTTCCTGTTTTGCACATGAAGTAAAATTGTAAATATTTCCCCCTTTTCCTCTTTGTATCTTGAAAAAACTTCTCAACGGATTCCTGAAATTTGAAATTCCTCTAAAAATCTACCGTGATATTTGAAAAATTTTCCTACAATGACTCAAAAAAAACAGCCTCCTTCTCGATGCTGCATTGTTTTCCAAAAGTTTTCTCTTTATTTTCTCTTTTATTTTCATTTCTGTATCATTTCTTTTACGCAAACTAAACCTAAACTTCACTGTTTTTGTTTCCAGTAAGTATAGGCTCTTTTATTCTATGCAATTCCAAGATCTTCTCTTAATAGCTTGTGGAATAAAGATGCTTTCAGTCTCCGCATCCATTTCCTTGGATTCATTACCCTATCATTAATGATTCGGAGCATTTTAGGGAAAAGATCCAATGGGTTTATAAAGCTCTCCCACAGACGTTTTCGATAATTCAAAAGCAACTGCAAGATATCTTTATACTCTTTTTGATCCGGTTGTTTGATTTTATTTCTTCTGCAAGCAACCTGTAGCAAATATTCATATGTTTGCTTATGTTCCGATTGTACTACCTTCTCTGAAAATTGTTTTCTCAGCGTAATCAGATACATTCCATCCTTGATCCCAACATAAAAATACAGCTTCAGCATTTTTAGATAACTCTGAAGTGTTCTTGCATTGATATCAAGAAGTCCTTTCTTTACACTTCCATCTTCTGCTACTGTATTTGCATATTTTTTGATGAAATTTTCACGCTTGATTCTGTACGTACGAAATTTACCTGCTTCATTAATATTAAGCAGATCCATGATTAATAATTTTTGAGCTGGTTTTAATTTTTTCCAATTTACATCATAAAAAAGTTTTTGGTTTGTCCGGATATACGGCACATTTCCAGCCTTATAGTCTCGATCTGTATAAGAAGTAAAATCATTTCCGCACAAAACAATATCATAATCCTTCTGTCCTTTTGTCACTTGGATGACACCCTTTTGGGCAAGGCTTTTTTTGCAGTCATAGAACGCCTGCACAGAAATATCCATTTTCTCACACATTTCTTTGTAATGTACACCAAAAGCTTCCCCACGTCCGTTCTGCAAGTGAGTAAGTGCTATGATAAAATCAATTTCATTTCCGGTAAGTTCTTTCTCAAATAGACTGTGAAAAACATCTAATTTTATCCTTTGCATGATTTTTCTTCTCCTTTCTCTCCATAGTTATTGACAACATCAACTTTTTATAGTATATATATATTAAATGTTTGGCATCAGTTTTTTTCAGTTATATTTTTCTGATGTGCTTATGTTTCTAAAAACGGAGTAGGCTTGCTGGCTTGGGCTCCGTTTTTTGTTTTCTACAATTCCATTCCCATCATGGGAGTTGGCGCTGCTACTTGTTGGTTTTTACTCATTTCCTGCTGTTGCAACTGATTGAGGTAATTGTCTGTCCGGGTTGCTTTTTGTTCCTGACTTTCTTCACTCCGTTTCAATTGTAATATGGGAAGTGTTTCATCTAATTCATAATGATTTTCTTTCAGGAATGCTTTTAACTGTTCTACCTGATCATCTAGGAGCAAATGCTCTTCTAAGGTATTGTCAAGTCTCATTCCAGTGCAAATGTAAAACTTATCTTCTTTTTTCCATACTGCTTCTTCCAGCTCTTCTTCTTTGTATTTAATGTTTGCCATCAATGTATTTTGATCTTCCCTAAATCCTTCTACTAGCAGTTGTTCTGTTGCTTCTTCAGGCTGTTTTACCGGCGCATTCTCCGCCTGTTCCTGCTTTGCTTTATCTACTTCCTGCTTTATTTCTTCTGATACCTGTTTTTTCTTTTCTGCAGGTTCTTCCAAACGTAACTCCCCTGATTTCACAAGTTTTTGACGCTCCAGCAATTCCCCATACGGAAGTTTCTTGTACATATTGGGAATCCGTTTTTCTACGTCCTGTGCAGCAAAAAACATTGTATTTTGCTTTGTAAGTGCAACCGGTATTAAGTTTCCCTCTGCATCCAATTCTACAAGACGATATTGATGTTTTCCATTTCGCACTCGGAATCCCTGTTCTTCTATTTGTTTTGTACTTTGAATTGCACAATAATGGATTTCCGGAAGTCCTTCTTTTTCTAAAAAAGAAAGTTCTGCCACTGGCTTAAATTTCTTGGCATAATTCGTTAATGCTTCATTCCAATCCTTTGCGTTTTCCGGTACATGACAATGAATCTGTTCTGTCAGCATCCCTTCTTTTTTTAGGAGTTCTTGTATATGCTGCATACTTTCCACTCCACTTACATCATGGTCTTCCGCCAAATGAATTTCTTGTTTTGGATGCTCTTTCAAAAGATTTAATATTGGTTCATATTTCCCTGTTCCTCCCAAAGGAAGATAGTCATATGCTTTCCAGTCTTTTCCCTGCGCTTCTAGAATAGTCATCACACTCATTGCATCAATGACGCTTTCTGTTATAATCAGTTTTTGAGATTGATTGTTAATGTAAAAGCCTTGTTTATAATCACATCCCTCTAGATCTCCAAGAAAACGTACATCCGAAAGAGTTCCTCTAAAAGAAGCAAAGTTCGGTTTTCCTTCTGAATCGTAAGCAACAAACACACAATTCCCATTTATATCCTGATACAACATTTTTCGATCTACAAAATCCTGCACAATCTCAGGTGTAATATATCTGCTCTTTGTCAAGTAGGCGTACACCCGCCTCATATTTTCTCCCCTCTCCGGTAAGATCAATTCCTGCTTCTCCAGTTGTTTCTCTTTTACCTGTTCTTTTGGTTTTGGCGTGTAATATTCCGGAATATAAACTCTTTCTGTCAGCTCTTTTAATGCTTCATACAAATCCCCATTATGTACAAATTCTGCCGCAAATCCTATAATAGAATCGCCTTTCCCGACTCCTGATTTCCCAGGCATTGAATTTCTCCAATAATAATTTTTTGTTGTATCAATCCGGACGCTATCATGCTGTGCGAGAGTATAATATCTTCCCTTTCTAATCAAGGTAAATCCATGGTCTCTTGCATAGTCTGTAATTTGTATCTGATTTTTAATTTCGGTTAGCAACTCTTCATCGCTGATCCTTGGTTTTCTCCTTTTCTGTTCAGCAGGTTTATCTCCAACGCTGGAAACAGAAACTGCTTTTTGCGGACTTTTTAAGTATACTTCCAGCGTCTCTTGTATTTCCGGTATTTTTTTTCGACATAGTTTATAAGTCTGATTTAAAACACTAAACAATGACTGTTCCGGATTTATCTCTTTAATCTCTTCCCAATAAGATGCAAGAATGTCTTTTTTCGTTTGTGTACTTACAATTCCCAAATGATTTTCCAACATCATTCCAAAGGCAGCTTCCTGAAACTTTGTTTCCGGATTTTTTTGCAAATATTCTAATTCAAAAATTTCATGGGTAATGTGATAAACTAATTCCGAAACTGCCTTTTCGCCTGTTTCTTTCAACAGCACCTCTTTCTGCACCGCAGAAAGCTGTTCTGCATAGGAAAGCAATCCCTTCACGATTCTTGGATACATCTGTTCTGAATACCCTATTTGATAAAAATTCTTTCGAGCAAGCACTGGACAGGTTGTCTGAACAATATCAAACACCGCTTTTACCCCGTCATGCTTTTGTTGAGTGATACTTTCTACCTCTCCTGCCTGATATCTGATTTTTTCTTCCTGAGATACTTGTTCAAGTGGCACAAGATTTCCATCTATTTTGAGCAGCGTTGCTTGATATGGCACATATACCTTGATCCCTTTTGCTCCCTTTTTTACTTGATATCCTGCATCATTCCAAGCAGAAAAACTTTGACAATAAACTGCCTGCGGATTTTCCCGATAGATAAGTAAATTATTCTTTAGGCTGTATCTATAGAACCGACTTCCAAATTCCAAAAAATCAGCGATTTGTGCCGGTTCTTTTTCCAATGCATCCAGCATCTCTACAATGTTTTGATCCATTTGTTTTTGCTGCATGTTCTCATCCCCTGTCTGTTCTAATTTGCATATATTTTTAAAATCTCTTTCTGCTCTGTTTCTTCTAATTGATTCAATGGTTTTAATAAAACACGTTCTGCAAGTGTTCCAATCGGCAACTCATTTTCTTCACACTTCACAAAATAGAGGCTTCCATTTTCATCTTTTACAATGGCTTTTCCTCGATAATATCCGATAGAAAGATATAACTCGTGAAGTACCTCAAAATTTTTTGGTTCTTTTTTATATTCCATTTTCATCGCTCCTTTTCTTATGCTGCATCTAGTCCATCTTGGCCGGATGCAGCTCTCATCCTCTAATTAAATTTTTTCCCTCTGCTAAAACACCACCAAGAACTTGTAATAGCTCTTGTCGAATTTCCGGATAAATCAAAGCTGTTAATCCAATCGCTGCAAGGATAAATAGTATAATCACTGCCACTATTCTGATACATTTGCCTATTGTTTTTACAAAGAACTTCCCCATATTATTTCGTTCTACAATTCGGACATTCTCATTTATTCCATATTTTTCTTGTAATTTCTTCTGTTTCTGATTTTCTTCCTGTTCTATCCGGATTTTTTTTACTAATGATTCCTTATACTTTGCCATCTTTTTTTCTCCCATCTAGGCTTTTTTCCAGCGAAAAAAGAAACTTCTTTTTTCTTTCTGTGGCTTTTCTTTTTCTTTCAGCGGAAATAATTTTTCAAAAGCCGGATTATGAACATATTCAAATTGATCCGGAGAATATACTGTAAAAAATGTCCGTTCTGCTTTATCTTCCATGAACTCCAGTACGTCTTTTTTCTCACGTTCAGAAACAAAATTAAAAACATACATCACATCCGAATAGTATTCATTTCTTAATATCGTTTCTGTTTCGTCCATTTCAGATGCAGCCGTTCCGCTTACAAAAATCCGGACATCTTTTTCTAAAAATGAGGTTTTATTAAAATCTGCGTTCATGTAAGCACCAAAATCATAGATATAATAGTCATATTCCTGTTTTAGTACTTCCGGAAGATTTTCCGGCTTATAAAACATGTCCACATTTTCAAACCTAACCTTTCCAATATTTGCATCATGTTCTTCTGCATAAAAACGTGATTCATGCTTTTGTACAAATCCCGTATCATTCACTTCTAAATAACACGCTTTATAGCCCTTTAACTGTAAGTATTTCACGAACTGGATTGCAAATGTCGTTGTTCCCATTCGCCGGCACACCCCGGCAATTCCTATTTTAATTCCGGTTTTTAATTCCTCCGGAACTTCAGTTTCTTCCTGATACAAGTTTGTTTCCGGTTCTTTATAATATCCATACAAGCACCGTTCTAATTCTTCTCTTGCCTCTGTTTGGCTTACAGCGAATATGTAATATAAAATTCCCTGATTTTGAAGCTCCTGTATGATTTTACTTTGTCTGTCATATCCCGGAGCATAAATAATCACTTGACAGTTTTTTGCAACTTCTATACGTTTGATTTCCTCTGCTACTTCTTTCGCCGAATCAACATACTGCTCAATGTCAAAAATCAGATATTCGCATTGTCTGCTTAAAATATCATTGAGATGATTTTTGATTGTAAGACTTCCCTGTAAGTATTCCAAGTTCATCCCTTTAATAGCTGCTGTTTCCTGTACAAAAAATCCTCGCTCCTGCGAACCTGCAAAAAGTATCATGTTTATCGCACCTCTCTTTCCCCAAAAAAGAAAAATAATTATTTTAAATCTGTAATCTGTTGCTGAATATTTTTTGTTCTCTGCATAATGGTTTCTATTTCTTTTTCTATCTCTGCAACCTGATTTTGATTAACAGCAATTTGATTTTGTGCTTTTAAAATCGTATCTTCTGCCTTTTTAGTTTCCTCCTCAGACGGATATACTGCTTCTTTTAAAGATGCAATCCGTTTTTCCAGTTTCTTGTTTTCTATTTCATAGGCTTTTATTTTCTTTTCTTTTTCTGCAATCTGCACATCATCATATGTAATCTGCGCCTGAAGACGTTCTTTTTTACAATCTTTTTCCGTTATCTTTGTTTGAACTTTTCCATGCTCTACTTCATTTATATTGGTATAAAATCTTGCCGTTTTATCCTCTTTTCCAACACGGAAAGAAATCTCTTTCCAAATCTTTGGTATTTCTTCGATTTGCAAAAGCACAAATTCCGAATCTTGATACAGCACTTTCATTTTCAATGTTCCGCTGTTCCGTTCAACCGCCTCAAACTCTAATTTTTTATCCAATACTTCCTTATTTTCTAACTCAATAATCACTTGCATCCGGTCTGCCTTTTCATCATATTTCCACTGTGTCAAGTAAATATCATATGTTTCGTATACAAGTTTCTGATAATACTGTGTTGCACTTTTAAGTGTTCCGCTATCCGGAAGCCATATCTTTGAAGTAAAGAAAATAAAATATCCCGCAACAATCACTATCAGAAATCCTACAAGTTTCCTGCTTTTCTTTCCGATCCGTTCTTCCCTTGCTTCTCTTATCTTTCCTGTCTTCAAGTAATTACCCCTCCTTCAGCACACGCTCCATAGCGCCGACTGGAATAAAATTTTCAGATACAACGACTGCTTTGATCTGCATTTGATTTGCATCTTCTAAACATCTTGTTATAAATCCATCTTTAGAGGTTTCTACCGGTTGAATGATTACGATCATGTCTGTATCTTTTCCTATTTCGTCCTGTATACAAATATATTCTTTATAGATATCTTTTGCCTTTGCTTTAAAGAACTCTTCTCTTCCCTCTTCGCAACATATATAAAGATTTTTAGGTGCTGTCATCCTTATTCCCTCCCGGTCCCATATTGTATTTCAAATCCAAATCTCATCTGACCTCTTTCCTGATAGGTATCACAGACTGTTTTTATCGTAAGTGTGTCGGATGTATCTGTTCGATAATCAATATCAAAATATAAGTTTCTTTCATATTCATTTATGATCTGTATCGTGTCCGGATGCAGATTTACCGTTGTAACTGTTTCAAACCCTTTTACATAGAGATACTGTTTTACTTCTTCTTGGAAACGCTTCCAGTCTTCTCCTTGTAACCATATGAATTTTTCCGGATACTCTTCATATCCCTTAAATTGTACTTCTACTTTTCTTTCTTCCTTTTTTTCTGACGGAAGATTGTCCTCCAGTTTATCCTGCATATTGGAAATTCGGTCTTCATTCCATTTATGGATCTTTGCTTCAGGAATAGGTTGTTTCTCTGAAACATGAAACTCTCCCCGTGGGTTCTTTACAGAATTTCGGTTGCCGCAAAAGTTTAATAAAAGCGCAGCCCCTACGAGTAATAAAAGTAATATGATTTTTGTCTTATTCTCTTTCATTCTCCATCTCCTTTTAAATATTTGTCTGGATTTACTGGAACTCCATTTTCTTCCACCTGAAAATGCAAATGATTTCCGGTAGACTGTCCAGTAGACCCGACCTCACCGATCTGTTGCCCTTTTTTTACCGTATCTCCTGTTTTTACAAGTAATTTGGAATGATGCATGTATTTTGTTGTCAATCCATTCCCATGATCGATCACTACCCAGTTCCCAGCACTGTCTGACCAGCCGGCAATGGTAACTATTCCATCTGCGGCTGCAAGGGTAGGTGTCCCTGCAGGAGCTGCATAGTCATTTCCTTTGTGTCCTCCGGTTTCAAATTCCCGGATTTCTCCAAAATAACTAGATTGATATGTCATTCCCGGACAAGGATGGGTAAACATTCCATTTCCAATTTCTCCCAAACCGTTTTCTAAGTCTGCCGAGGTCATATAATTGAACCGATAAAGATTTCTGCCTTTCATCACTGCGATCACCTTACTTACATATGCCGGATCAGTTGCATATCCTGACTTCCACAATGCTGTAATAAAACTATCTGCATCATAATGTCCGGTCACAGGATCTCTCTTACAAGCAATGACATTGTCTACATAAGGCTGTCTTGTGAATTTATTTCCCCAAGCAAGCATACAGTCTACATAATTTGCAAATGTTGAAAATTCCGCTGTAACTGTTCCCCATGCTTCTTCTGTCCGCATCACGACTGTTCCACTTTCTTTGTAACAATGTGCTTTCTGTCCAAGACAATTATAGTAAGGCGGATTTGCAAGTTCAGAGCCATCTGCCCCAGCCTCTAATATCATTTGTCCTAATACCACAGAAGCCGGATATCCTGTCTCATTCATCATGTCGATGGCAGCTTGTACCATCTCCACAGTAATCCATGCCGGAAGTCCATCTAAATCTGATTGTACAATCTGTTTGTTTGCTTCTTCGCCAGCAATTGCTCTTACAACTTCTTCAATTAAGGTGGAAACAAATATGATTCCTAAAATTCCAATTGCAAAAGATATACCTGATATCAGCAAGTATTTTTTTACTTTTTTCCTAAGCATTGTTTTTATACACCGCCTTTGAAAAGACGTTTATCCGCTTCAGATAAGTACACTTTAAATTCAATATTTTGATCTCCGGAGATACACAGAATGACTTCTCCACGCTGCAGCCTTGGAATCCTTTCTTTTTGCGAGTATGTAAGTACATTGTTAAATACCCGGTCAATGATTGGAAGCACATTACTGTCCTGATGAAAGATGAATTTATACTGTGCCAGTTCAAAAATGGTTTTTAGTTGTCTTTCTCCTTCTTTAGTACTTCCATCCGGAACATAATCTCGGATAGATTGTGTCGCAAGCCATAATCCGGTAAAATATTTCGGACCTTCTCTTAAGTAGATTCCCAAAAGCTCTAATGCAAACAGTTTTTGAGCATTTACCCAACGATGACTCTCATCGACAAGCAGCAACGTATGTGTGACATCTTCCAACGCAATTTTTCCACTCTCCCATAATGTTTTCATAATGCTTCCATTTGTAATCGATTCATCCCATGAAATACAAAGAATATTGAAGAGCTGCAGATCAAATATCGCAGAATCCATATCTTTTAATGCTGTCATATTGTAAGACACTACCTTGACATCCATCAAATTATTAATAGAGGTATAACCATCAAATAGATATCCATAGGTATCTACTAAAATACGAAGCTGATCCCTTACTCTATCCAAATTGATTAATTTCCGGTCAATCAAAACTTTTTCTTGTTCTGTATATGTTTTTGACAATATCTCAGAAATCATCTCATTTACTAACTCTAGCAATTCTCGATATCTTGGATAACTTTTTGCCGGAAGCCCTGTAATCTGTTTCTGTTGTTTCACATCTCTTGCATAAGGAATCAGGTCATATCTACCATACAGTGCTTCCACAGCTTCAATATATACATTAACTTCATCCGATTCTGCCTCCGGCTTTAAAAAGCGATAAGACTTTCTCAATTTTGATAAGTGTCTCGTATAACTGATATTTTCGTTGTCTCCTGCCTTAAAAATCTCAAGCAGATTAATAATCCCATCACTTCCATCCATGTTTAAAACTCTTCCGCCAAGTTCCGTTGCCAATGTAGAATATTCTCCGGTCACATCGATCACCCGGACAAAATCCTCTCTCAATGCTCTATCCTTCATTTGGAGTTTTAGAAGTGATGATTTTCCGAAGCGCATATTTCCCATTAGCACTGCAGATGCATTTACACGGATTGCATTTGTTGTAAATGCATCAAATGTTACATTTCCACCGCAAGCAGTTTCTCCTAAGAATGATCCCAATGGGTCTTCCAAGCTGCTAAAATGAAACGGATTTCCCGCCGCAATGAGCTGTGACTTCATTGGAAATCCTGAAAGTGTATGTGGTTCTTTCATCTGCTCCTCTGCACTTTGATAAACACTTTTCCATTCTTTTCTTGTTTCATTTAAAAACACTGCGGAGCGATAAGTGTCCCCTTCTAATGACTTGATTACTTTTGCCACAGAATTTTCTAGACTTTGCTTTGTCGATTCTGCCGCAAAAATACGTATGGCAACAGATTTAATCACTTCTCCCATCGCATTGATTTCATCATAAAGTGCTTTCATTTCACTTTCTCTAGCGGCTGCATCGTAAAAATCTTTATATTCTTTTGCAAACTTTTTTCTTGAGCCCTGCTCTTCAATCGAGCGATTCAAATTCTTTTTTACTTCATTTTGATCCTCATTATGGATACTGATTGTTACAATCGTATTTTCTTGATTGCACGGCTTCGTCAGCCAATAATCATCCAGCACTTCCGGGTAATCCCAAATATGTACACAAGCTTCATAGCCTGTCCCTGTTCTTGAATACGATTCATAATGTAACAGGTCGCCTGCCGGAGATATTTCTTGTAACAATTGTTCATCTTCAACGATCTCTATTTTCTCTTTTTCTTTTTTTCTCCATCTCTTCCACATGATTTTCTCTCCTACTAGGGGACAATTTTGTCCCCCTCCTAAAATATCCGTGAATTTTTATTTCCCAATTTCTTATAAATCTGTCTTTTTTTCTTTTCCGGGATTTCTTCCAGCATTTCCATTCCGGTTCTTCTTTCCTTTTCCTGAATAATTCCCAAAATGCTGTCAATCAACCTTATAGATTCTTTCCTCTCATTATCATCTACAAAGAAAACCTGAAGAAAAAATTGTTTTGTTACTGCGTGTTTTTCCCGGTATTCTAATTCCGCAAGTTTTCGCTTTAACATTTCATGGTACAGCGGATTTTTATTACTTCGTATGCGTTTTTCCCAATATTCTTGCTGTGTATGTGTGTTGCAGGGAAACATCATCGATATGATCTCCATGTCTAATCCATAGGTTTTTAAAAGTTTCGCCCACCGAAAACAATCCATTTCAATCTCATCTACATCTGAATTTACCAAATCTCTTGGAATGATCTGATACAGATTGACATAACTTCCATCCTCCTTTTGGAAACACTTCTTCTGCTTATCATATCTTCGTATTGGAATATCTTCCCTGATATCTGTAATCTCTTGTTCCTGTTTCTTCTTCATGTTTTTTCTCCTTCTTCCGAAAACCAATTACTTTTTTAGGTTTTAATAGGTATAATGCAAGCGCCTGATATGTCCGGCGTTTCGGATTTCCAAGTGCTGGAATCATCAAACAGATTCCGACTATTCCGGAAAAAATCAAATATGGAATCTCTAAAGACTTATGTACATTTTCTTGCAAGTTTAAGCAAAGAAAGATCCAAACTGATAAAAATACAAAATCCTGAAGATATAATTTCCAAATCACTTGTGTTTCCGATTTAATCTCTTTTGTAACCAAATACCTCATTTATCGTTTCTTTCTCCTTTCTGTTTCCGGAAAATCAGACTTTCCTCTTTCTTTTCTTTTTGGGGAGTTTTCTGCATATTTCCTCTGTTCCTGCATTGGTGTTCTCTCTCTCATTGCAGACGTACTTGCTCTATTTACATCTGCATGATTTGAACTCTTCCTACTGTCCGTTTTATTTTCCCATTTCTCAAACATATTTTTCGGCTCTTCATAAGCGAATGGCTGCTTCCTGCTCGTCTGTTGTGATTCAAATCCATTTGCCTGCTTCTGATCCGCCTCATGCATATCATTCACATTATTCTTCTCCGGCTTTTCTTCCTGATCAGAAAAAGGTTCTTTCGATGTCACTTCTCCTGCAGATGTTAAATTCTCTGTTGTCCCTTTCTCTTCCATTCCGGAAACCTGATCTGTCTCATGTTCTTCTTGCTCCATATTCTGATGTAACATTTCATCACTACTATCATCCTGCATCCGGAACTCTTCATTCATATTGTTCATTTGTTCTGATTGCATCTCATTTTCAACGCTTTGTGACATCTCATCAAAAGAATTTCCTTGCCGATTCTCCATCCCCTCAGCTCCCTTTAAACTTTCTTCCATCTGCTGATTACTGTTGGAATTTTGGTTATGAGTACCGTTCTGTTCCATTGACTGTTCCATGTTTTTAAAGCTATCTCCTGCACTTCCACCAGTTCCACTGCCTTGGCTTGTTGCCTGCATATTTTTCATCGCATCTCTTTGCTCTTTCATCATGTGGAACTGTCTCGCCTGTTGGACAGTTTGTCCTGCGCCACGTATCATATGATATGCGGCAATCAATTTACCTGTCATGCTGCTTAAGCCAGCATCTACACCTGTTAATTTTTCTATGATATTCGCTCCATCAATGACACACCAAGCAATAAACAAAATGATGATTCCCCTTGCCAATCCGTTAATTTCTGTCTTGGAATTGAGATATTCCACAAAAAGAAAATAAGATTTCAAACTAATTACCGTAAAGCAGAGTGCAAAATAACTGTCACGAATACTCTCCAATATTTTTACCACTTTTCTTTCAGAAGAAAGGTTCGCAGCATATAAACTGACTAGAATACGACTTACAAAAATTTCATAAATGACTCGTGTGTTCTTATACGCAAGGCAGACATAAATCAAAATTGCTGCAGCCGCAGTTAAATAATATGTACCATAGTGAAACGTGTACCGGTAATAGTAGGTATTTCCAAAGTCTGTCCATGCGACTCCATCTTTTGCATCTATCAGTCCATATTCTCCATTTCCTATAGACATCAACCGTTTCTTTAAAATGCTTTCTGCATTTTTAGATAAGCCATCTGTCCCCGGATCAAGCACCTCGCCAATATTAATGTAATCTACATCTGTTTTACTCAAAGATGTCCCTTGTGGGATTTTCCCTTTACTATTCAAGTTTTCTAAACCAATTTGAGAATCAATATAATAAAGATCATACAAATTGGTACGGATTAATTCCGTTCCATTGACTGTACTTCCGCCGGATAATGCAGCATCTTTAAAAGCGATGGAAAATCGGTTTAATTCTGTAAAAATGGTTGTTGATGCCGACATTACTACTGCCAAAATCAAAACACTGTTAAGCACATTATGCTTTTTGTTCTTCCCAAACATATACATAAACCCAAGAATGACAAGAGAAGCCATCATAATTGCCTGTATCAGTGGTTTGTATTCACTCAGGTAGTTTTCTAACACCGACCATCTTGTAATATCAATCAGACCAAACGTATAATTGTACAGCGTAATACAACAATCAAGTAACAGAGAAAAACCCTTTACCAACAGCCAGCCAACCGTTCTCACTGCGGTAAGAATGATATCATTCGTACGGAAAAAATCAGAATTTAGTTTTAAAAATTCTATAATCTGTGCTTCTGACATAATGCCTCCTATCCTGCTTTTCCTGCTTTTTGTAGCGTTTCCAAAAAGAGTGTTTTCTGTATCTCCGGAAGCTCCATCCGGTTTAGACAATCTGCAAATTCTGCAATTGTCATTTCTCTTCCAATTCCATATTTTTCCTCCATATCTTTTCCAAACACATTATGGAGCAATGGTTCTAATTCTTCATAAGCAGGGAAATCAGACAATCTTTGAACTTTGTTTCCGTCTGTTTCTCGAAACATCTGAAAACTCTTTGCTATATCCCATACCCTTTCTTCCAGTCTGATCCCCACCCGGCTTTCTTTGCAGACATCCATAAAGTTCACATCGTTTGGATGTGGGTAGGTTTCTTTTGGAAAATATTCATATGCATACCAAAAATATCTTCCATTCTCTACAGAGTTAAAAATCGGTCTTGGTTTAATCTTGTTTCCTTTTAAATCTCTTCTTTTGGATCTCCGGAAGATAACACTCTCTCCTTCTTGAAGTTCCATAAGTTCGTTATAATTTAATAATGGTCGCTCATCAATCGATTCCGTATAATATTTGTGAAACGACAGCTTGCTTCCTGCTCTCTGCACGTTTACAATTGATTTGCTACCAATCATATTAGAAAAACTTTTTGACGTATCCTCAGAGTTTGTCTGTAAGTAGAAGTGATTTCCACAATTCCCTTTGATTGTCTCTGCTATCTGTTTTCCGTAAATATCTTCCAATTGTTCGTAATTCTGCAGATATAAATCAAATGAAATATTTTGTCCCAACCCCATAGTTGTCATCGTTTTCATCAACTCAATCTCCGGCATATTACCAGCTTCATCTATAATAACTTTTACCTGTCGGTCGCATTTTCCCTTTCCGTCATCGCACATTTTTCCAAGTACATAATACATCTGCCTTATAAAAATAGTTGGCAATTTGTAAAGCGAGCTATCATAGGATGGTGTTGCAAGAAATACCGCAATCGGACGTTCCCCAAATCCAAGTTCTTCCATATCTAAACTGCTCTCTGCCGTCATCATTGCGACATTCCGAAGCGTAAAGATATCTAATTCTCTTAACATTTCTGAAAAAACTCCTGATTTTGTTTTTCCCGGAGCAACTTTCACGCCTAAAAACTTCATTCTTGCCCGATCATCCACTGGACGTTCTTCAAAATAAACATCCAAAAGTGTACGAGCTCCAGTTTTATCAACAGGCTTTTCCACTAACTTCCCAAAATTTATTAAAATGCTGTAAAAATTAATAGTCTTTTCATTATCATTTCGATAATGAAATGGATGTTTTTTCTTTACTTCTTCGGTCAGATAAGACCATATTTCATACCGTTTCTGATTTTCTTCTTCATCTGCACGGAATGCATCTATGATACTTGCAAGTATCATCGCACTGCATAAAGCGGCGGCTGCACTGACAAAATACACCATATCGCCTTTTGCTCCATCCACATTAAAAAAGGAATGTGTCAAAGAATTTACAACCTGTTCTGCCATATCATAATCTTTCTGTTTATAGAACTTTACCGCAACAGAAAGTAAATTAAATCCCATAGAGTATTTCGGATTCGATGCATTTAACAGATACACTCCATACCCTCGTTTTTCCAATACTGGAGCAAATACTTTATAATGTTCCAACTTGGGGTCATTTATAATCAAGCTTGGTTGAAATTCAGCTCTTGAATAACTCTCGATACTGGACTTTACAAGTGTTTCCCCTTTTCCGGAACGTGTGATTCCAAGAATCAGGTTATTTACAACCGAATCATCTATATAAAATGTCTCCCCGATTCTCGAAATTAAGATACCCGGATTTCCCGGATAAGGAGTTTCAAGCGGCTCAATTGCCTTATATTGCTGCTTAATCTCATCTTCGTTTGTAAACCGAGAGACACCTTTTTGTCCTACATTAAAATGTGTTTCCGACCAGGATAACTTGATTCGGATAACCAAAACGGCATCCAATATTACCAAGCCTATCAACACTATCCCTACTTCCTGCATGGTTACTTCCGATAAATTCGGAATCATATGTACAAGGGAAAATATCCCTTCTAAATCCTGTCCCAGTAAAATAGCTGGCAACTGTTTCAATAAATGAATCAGATATGTTCCACCTAATATTACAAATAGATCTAACACAATCATCATTACAGTAAGTACATAATTATTTGACAAGAAGTATTCCAATTTCATTGTCCGCCCCTTATCTTTTAGGGGATTGACCAATTCATTTTTCCACTTATTTTTTCTCATATCTTTCCTATTTCTTGTTAGGGGACAAATTTGTCCCCCTTTCTTTGTCTGTTTCTAAAATCCAAAACTAGCCACAATATCTGCAGTTATACCTGAAGCCGTATAAATTAGTGCCGCTCCAAGAAGTAAACCCATTATATGTTCTTTTGCCCAATCCGTAAATTTTCTTCCCGGCACTGCAAGTGCAAATCCAATGAGAACAAGTCCTGCATATATTGCTACTGAGCCTAGCGAAACTACGTTATTGGAGAAAAAATCCTTAATCATTATTCCTAATTGCTGCATTCTTTTGTTTCTCCTTCCTTTTTCTTTTTGGCAAGTATCATTAAAATTGCTATGATTAAAGCTACACCTATCAAAATTCCAACTCCTGCAAGTATGTAAGGCAATTGGTTAGCAGCTCTTTGATAAAGTCCAGTAGCCTCTATCGTGTAAGTGATATCTGTTTTGCTTTCTACTTCCTGTTCTCCCTCATACAACGCTGTTTGTATAACATGCGGTGTGTTCATTTCTCCGATATATTCGGCACGATAAACAGGCACAAGTTTCTGTATATCAGCTTGAGCATTTCGACATACGACTCCATTTTCATTTGTATAAGAATCAGATGTATAGTATGTGTTTTTGATTTTTCCATTTGAACCATCCAGCCCAACTGATGCAAGAAGCTCTTTTTCATATCCTTTCAGGGGAGCACCTGCTCCTCTGTCATTCGGAAATACAATTCCCTGCCATTGAATTGCATTCCGGTCATATCCTTGGAATTTGATATCAATTGTGGAATCTACCCATTTCGTGTGTGTCATATGCACACGATTCAGAGTGCATTCTACAGTTTCTTCCATTCCTGTTTTTTCATTTTTTGCAGAAACCGTTTTTGTCTTAGGAACATTATTTTCAGAAACAACATATTCATATTCTGTATAACTTTCTACCCCTTGACGATACGCTTCTGCTTCTTCTTCTTTCACTTCTTTTAACTGATATACAACTTCATCTTTTTTTATTTCTTTTGGAAACTCAAAGGTTGTTCCTTTTAGAATTGCTCCTGATTGCTGTTCTAACATCACCTTCTTTTTTTCGATTTCCGGAGTTTCCTCCACAATCTCATAAGAAATCCCTTTGAGTTCATATTTCTTTCCATTTTTTTGGATTTCTTTATCCATTAGTTTTTGTTCATTTTTATTCTCAGTTGTATATGTCATTACATTTTCGTAGTAATCTGAAGCTTGTACTGGAAGTTGCATTTGTGAAAAAAGTAGACATATACTCATTGCACTTACTGCCAATATTTTATTTTTCATCTTCATCTTTTTTCACCTGCTCTCTTTTGTCGAGATAAATAATAGTAATTGTCAAACCGGCTGCAGCAATTAAAAAGATTGTGCTGAGAACTAAACGTACAGTTACTTTGTCTCCTGTCTTTACTCCTCCATCATTTCCATCCGGGGTATTTGTTATAATTTCTCCCGGTGGAACTGGTGTGTGCTTTGGAATCACTTTCACATCGTACATCATCGTTCCCTCTTCTTCTCCCCATGTAGGAATCGCAATCAGAAGCGGTGTGATGTCATCGTATCGTGTGTCATTTGATGCATATAGAAGATACACACCGACATTCAAATCTTTTATGATGGCTTTTCCATTCACGTCTGTCGTACAGTTTCCATCCGAAGTTTTGTAAGCACTCAATTCGATAGCTGCTTCTTCTAGCTGTATTGCTGTATCAATTGCATTTAAGTCTATCCCGCTTTCTTGGTAGGTATCCAGTAATTCATATTCTCCATCTACAACATCCGCTACCTTTGCATATTCAAAAATGACACCTTCTTTTGTTGTTCCAACTCCGCCGTCCGTTAATTCTATTTCAATACTTCCCTGCTCCTGTGAAATGTTTTCTAAATCATCCGGCAAAGCAATGTTTTCATTTGCATGTGCCGGAAAACTAAACAATAATGTTGTAAGAATCAAAGGAAGCCATTTCTTAATTTTTTTGTTTTTCACTGTCTTTCCCCCATTTCTTTTTAGCTACCACACTTCCGATTCCTATCGCTAAGTATAAGAATGGAAGTGCTGTAAAGACCAGCTCCCGGAAAGACATGCTTCCCGGTACAATTTCTTGTTCTTGTTTCTCTGTATAAGGAATCCGTTCGCCTGTGACTACCAGTCGTTTGGTATTTAGTCCATATGGCGTACATGTGATTAGAGATACCAAATCTTTTTCTGCCTGTATCCCCAATCCTTCTACATCCTCCGGATGAATGATATCAATTTCCGATACCTGATACGCTAACTTTTCGCCACAGACTGTTACGAAAAATAAGTCTCCTGTTTCCATTTCATCTAGCCTTGTGAAAAGCTTGGCGTTTGGAAGTCCTCTGTGTCCGGTTAGGAGACAATGTGTGTTTTCTCCCCCTACCGGAAGGCTGCTTTCCGGTAGATGTCCTACTCCATTTACTAAAACTTCCTCTTCTACCCCGTGATAGATTGGAAGATTCACATTGATTTTCGGAATAGAAATAGTTCCCATCATTCCGGTACCGGATAAGTTAAGCTGTTCCTGATAGCTTTCTTCTCCTAAAATTCCTTGTTCCATATTACCAACGATAATTCCATTGGCTTGCCATAGCATTTCATTGTATCGTATTGCTTCTTTTTTTGCTTCCTGCACTTTTGCATCACTCGTTTGGTTCATTTCGCCTTGATAGGTCTTTATCACACTCTGTTGATAGTTTTGATCCATCACGCTTGCAATTAACGGGTATGCACAAAGAAGTAATCCTGCGATAAATAAAATGGTTCTTATTCTTTTTTTCTTAGACTTATTCGTTTTCCTTTTTGCTGTGTTTTCCATATACAAATGCTCCTGCCACAAGTGCTGTTCCTGCCACAAGCATAATCAATGCCACAGATGATCCTGTAATTGGAAGTTTCTTTCCTACTGCATTAATAACAGTCAAGTTGGAAGAACCCTCTTCCACATCGGTTGTAAGGTCTACATCCGTTTCTTTATATGCTCCATTCAAGAACTCTTTAATATGTGCTGTTGTTTCTAGGTCCTGCAGCGTTTTATCCGTTGCTCCGTCCCCTTTTATATAATCATTTCTGTCATCTGTGAAAGTTGCTTTCAGATTTAACACGATTGGATCAAGCAATGGACGGTAGCCTGTCGGTGCTTTTGTTTCTTTCAAATAATATGTACCGCTGTCTAATCCATAGATGATGAACGTTCCCTCTGCGTTAGACACCATTTCCACTGCGTCTGCCGGCTGCTCTCCACCTGTATGATCTGTTCCTCCTACGCTGTCACGATTGATTACGTTGTATCCGTTTTCTGTTTTCTTTACATATACTTCATGTTTGAGTTCCGGATCGGAATACAAACGGAATTTTGCTCCTTCCAATTTCAGATCGTGATCATTTGTTTTTAAAACATTAATCTTATATGTGAAGCAGACAACCGTATCCCATGGTGTGTATCCGGTATCCCCAGCTCCATCTCCATCCGGATTGTTAGAAAATTCCAACCGAACATCATTTTCAAATCCCGGACGTCCTGTGTCCTCTGCAGCCTTATCATTTAAAGTTGCATTGTACCGTAAAACTACTTTTTGTCCATATACATTTTCGTCCAAAGCGTTCTTTTGGTCGAACTCACGATCCACGATTGCTTTAATATCCTGAACTTCTACTTTGAACGTTTCTCCATTTCCCGGATTTGTAATCACTTGAAATTCTTCTTTTGCAAGCTCATACATTTTATCTTCTGTCTGAATCTGAATTGTCACAGAATCCGGATCAAATGTTAAGGCTTCATCCATGATGTCATGCCATGCATAATAATATGTATCGTATCCGTTGATGTTTGGAATATTGGATTCAAATTTATAAGGTACTGTCTGTCCGATTTCATAATCTCCAATGTCGTTCCATCCGTCATTTCCGATTTCATCTTTGTTATCATCTTCCTGAATTTTCTTAATGACTGTCGGATAATCTGATTTGATGTTTACGTCTGCATCCGGATTCGCTGTATTTACGATACACATTGATGCTGCGGAATGAGTTCCTCCTACCTCGCTTACTTCATCTACGATGTAGTAGCCATATTCCAAGCCACTGATTTCAATGGAATTGTCTTCTTTGGTTTCCGTTGCAAGCACTACATCTGCAGCAACCTGATTTTTCACAATCTGATCTCTGAGCTCTTCTACAAAGTAGCGGAACTCACTGTAAGAACCTTCTACATTCTGTTCTGTCTGCGAGCCTTCCACTTGATTGTTATTCAAAGACTGAATGTAATCGATCACTTCATACTCTGTCACTTTCGCAGCGTCTTTTCCAAGTTTTTCTCCGACAACTGTTTTTAGCGAATCCTCATATGGCTCGTTGAATGTATAATTGATAGATTCTCCACCTACTGCGTTTTCAGCATCAAACAACTGATACACGTTGAATTTCTTTCCTGCTAAAGTCTGTCCTTCATTTCCTTGGATTGTAATACTCGCATCTCCACGTCCGAAATCTGCTACTCCATTCGGTGTATTCACAGTCGTACGTGTTTCTGCAGCTTGTACCTGCAGTGAACCGATGGAACTTGTTACTCCTCCCATTGCAACGATTGTCGACATTGCAAGTGCCATAAACATTTTTAAAGTTTTTTTCTTCATTGTCCTTCTCCTCTCTAATGTGTATCTAAACAACAAAATAATCCCAAGAATAAGCGCTGCCATCATCAAAAGCAATGTGGTATTGGATCCAGTGTTCGGAAGTTTCATACCAATATTATTTATGATAGTCATTTCTGCTACTCGGTCTGCTTTTGTACCGGTAACGGTAAACATGCCTTCCGAATCACTTGTGAACGCTTCTCCATTTACATAAAAGATAAATTCATCTTTTACCGGAGTGCTTTCTGTATAGACTTCATATGTCACTAGATTTCCATTTTCATCCAAAGGTAATCTGTATCCTGCCGGTGCTTTTGTCTCCTGCAGATAATACTTTTGTCCAACTTTTAGCTCATTAAAATTCAAAATTCCTTGATCGTCAGTAATTCCTTTT